>URBJ01000016.1 GCA_900546005.1 uncultured Alistipes sp.
GTATCAGTTTTTAGTTTTGAGTATGTTATAAACCAGACTAAATTAATAAAATATCCATTATCCTCAAACCCAAAGATCCGTTATCGTTTATTTTACGGTGAATGTAGATAATATAATCTTCCCGTTTTTGAATGTTTTTATATGATATAGGTTCGAAAAAGAATGGCTTATACTTAATTGTTGTTTTTTTTCTTGGGAAAATTTGTTTTCAATGGATAAAAAAATTAAATTTGTATTCAGTGAAAAATACTTTTTTGTTATGGGCAAGTCGAAATTTTTGGCGGAAAATACAGTGATGCGATATCTGTTTACAGGTCTTTTGTTGTTTTCCTGTCTGTTCGCACAAGGGGCTACGCAAGACTCTGTTGAACAAGTATTGACGAACTATTTTCAAGAGTTGGGAAAGACTCCTCAGGAAAAGCTCTATTTGCATTTGGACAAATCCTACTACGGCGCCGGTGAAACGATCTGGTTCAAGGGGTATTTGTTAAACGCCATTACCCATCGCGACAACAGCCCGAGTAATTACATATATTTGGAATTGGTCGATAAAGGCGATTCTGTACTGTATCGATACAAGTACAAACGTGACACAGTCGTGGGTTTTCGAGGCGCTTTCCCGTTGCCGGCTACATTACCCGCAGGAGATTATTATCTTCGGGGCTATTCCTCGTGGATGAGAAACTGGGATCCCGATTTTTTCTATTACAGGAATCTTAAAATAGGAAATTCAATAGCAAATGATATTCTTTCCGAAGTGATCGAACGTCCGGCAGCAAGTGAAAACGGAACAATGAAAATTCGTTTTTATCAAGGAGGAGACGTTCCCTATGATAAAACCAAAATCATTTATACGATCCGGTCGGGAGATAAAACGGTCGAAGGACAAGGAGTGACGGATGATAACGGGGTGCTCGAAATAGCTAATCGTGATTTTTCGGGAGATAGGGTGCGAGTCGACGTGCGGTTCGATAGCGAAAGTATAGCGTATGAGACCTCCTTCTATCTTGACAATGTTCCGGAGGACGAATACTCCGTGTCGTTTTTCCCTGAGGGAGGTGACTTATTGTCTGGCGTTTTCCAGCAGGTAGCCTTTAAGGCTCAAGCGGCAACAGGCTTTTCCTTGCCGGTAAGTGGCGTTTTATTGAATAGTATGGGCGATACGGTGACGACATTTACGACAGAACATGACGGGATGGGAGTCTTTTCCTTTACTCCGGAGACGGGGATGAGCTATACGGCGGAGACGCGTTCGGACAGGGGAATTGTCAAACGGTTTGCTCTTCCGGAGGTGTGTGCCGGAATGGGATTAAGTATGAAATACCGTGACGGTTCGATCTTTTATCAGGTCCAGAAATCCCCTTCAGTCGAGTGGACAGACTCGCTCTATTTAGTAGCTCATTCTCGCGGAGACCTTCGTTTTTTTGTTCCGTTGAGTCAAGACAAAGCCGCCGGAAAAATCAATGCAGACATAATACCGGATGGAATCTCTCAATTTTTGCTGATGAGTAGTACGGGAGTTCCGATCAGCGAAAGGCTGTTGTTTATTCGACACCCGGAGGCAATCCACATGCAAGTCGAAACGGATCGCCCCACCTATGCGAGAAGGGATCCTGTCAAGATGCGTATTTCAGTGGCTGATATTGGAGGTAATCCGATGGGTGGAACTTTTTCCATGAGTGTAACGGACAATCGTGTGGTTGGATTGGATTCAACTGTCGGTCATATTGTTTCGTCGTTGTTGTTGACCTCCGATCTGAAAGGGTATATAGAAAATCCGAACTACTATTTGGAAGATCCGGAAGATCCTTTAAGACAACATCGGGCGGATTTGGTTATGATGACACATGGATGGCGTAGATTTCGGATCGAGAATATGATGCAACCGCTTCATTTCGAAGGAAAACATTATCTTGAAGTGGGTCAAACGGTATCCGGAGAGGTACAAAACGGTTTCGGAAAGGGCATAGAGGGGGCTACGGTGACAGTCTATTCCCCGGAGTGTTTTACCATGTGCACGACGGATCAGAACGGCCGTTTTATGGCAGAAGGGATTCAGTTCAGTGACAGTGTGTCCCAGATCATTGTTCAGGCACAAAATACGCGGGGCAAATCGAACGTAATTGTGGAGGTCGATGAAGAAACTTTTCCGGAATCTTTCAATATGGCTCCCTATTCTAAGGTTGTGCCTCAAGCCATGTCGGATTACTTGTCGTATGTACGAGATCAGTACTATATTGAAGGCGGAATGCAGGTGTACCGTCTGAAGGAGGTTGTTGTTAGCGAAAAGCAAGAGAAGCAGAAAGATGTATATCGTTCGATGGCCGATGTGACGATCGATCGGGAAAATATGCCGACGTATGCCATGGGGTATTCCGTTTTCGATTATGTACGGACTTTGAATGGAATCACACTGCGTTTTAAAGACGGAAGATCGTATTTGAGTATTCGTGGAAGCGATACGGAGCCGCTTACATTGATTGATGAGGTGCCCTATACGAGTAATGAGGCGTTGAAACAGGTTCATATGAGAGATGTAGCGTCGGTAAGTCTTATAAAAGGTGCGCAGGCGGCATTTTTCGGAACACGGGGTGGAGGCGGTGTGATATGTGTAACACGTATCGATGGTACAACGCAATCGATACTCGATTTGCCGGCACCCGGAGTCGTTTTTGCCAATCGTCTCGGATATCACTTTGTAAAGGATTTCTATACTCCGACTTATGAAACGCCGGAAAAGAAGAAGGCTTCGGTGGGAGATCGGCGAACGACCATTTATTGGGATCCGGCTGTGCAGATCGATTCAACCGGAGTGGTGCAGGCGGAGTTCTATATGCCGGACGATCCGGGTTCGTGCCGGATTACGATCGAAGGTGTTACACAGGAGGGATATCCGATTCACTATTCAGATGATATAAACAAGCCCGACTCTTTCTAACGGGAAAGGATATGGGCATTTGGAGCGAGAGCCTCGGCAGACAGGTCGGTGAGAGCCACAACATCGATCCCTGCTTTTTGAAGCCGGTCGGCTCCGCAACACCGAACGAAACGGTCGGGTTCGTATGCGGCGAACACGACCCGTTTCATTTTGTGCCGGATGATCAGCTCCGAACAGGACAGCGGTTTGGATTTCCGTGTGGAGCAGGGCTCCATAGAGCTGTACATTACGGCATCTTGCAGTGAGACAGCGGCCTTTTCTGCCTTGAGAATGGCTTCCTCTTCGGCGTGGTTGTTCGGAGCGGTTTCGCGGCTGAATCCGGTGAAAACCCTACCGTTCGCAGCGACGATTACGGCCCCGACCGAATATGCCGTGTCGGATTTCGGACATTTGGAAGCCTCGGCGATGGCTTGTCGCAGCCGAAAATAGTCGATTCCGGTTTGAGTCAAGGCGTAGTCTGTGACGCTCATGTCCCCGACTTGCCGGACTTGAAGTACATGCATGCGCCTGCTCTTGTCGAACCGGAAACCTCCCGTCGAACCGAAGGTCATCCGTGGAGCCTGTGATTCTCCGACAAAAAACGGGGCTACCGCCACTCGGAGCAGGTCCGCTTCTCCGTTTTGCAGGAAAAAGGTCAATGTTCGGCTTCCGCCCTCGACGAAGAGAGATTTTATGCCTTTTTTTGAGAGTATGTCCGTAATGGAGCGTACGGTAAGCGGCGGTTCCACGACATATACGGAGGCTACGTTTTGTAGCGAGGCGATGCGTTGAGGATCGGCACCACTTTCGACGATCACCATTTTCTCGCCCGATCCGGTGGTGAAGAAACGGCTGTCCGGATCCAGATTTCCGCTTCGGCTGAGAACGATCTTTGTCGGCTCCGGACTCATCCCTTGCTCGATGCGGAGTTGTTGCAAGGCGTTATCCTTGAGGCGGAGCGACGGGTTGTCGCGGCGGACGGTTTCGGCACCCACCAATATGGCATCGAATTCGGCCCGTAATCGATATACTTCAGCCCAGTCGTCCGGATGGGACAGAACCAAACGCTCACGAGAACAGTCGTCTATATATCCGTCTGCGGATGTGGCGACCGATAGTTGGATCAGCATGACAAACCGTATTTTATCGGGTTAAACGGAGAACAAATATGTAATTAATTTTTTTAAATAACAAATGCGTGTAACTTTGCAGAACCGGATGTGAAAATGTCGCAGAAGAAGGGAAATAAAGTGTTGAAAAATACGTTATTCATGCAACGAAATCCCCTTTGTGAACATCTTTATAGATGTTCGGAGCATCATAAGCCAGTAAGCAGGTGACCGAAAAAGAGTTGATAAAACGCTGTTGTAAGAATGACCCGCGAGCACAGCAAGAGTTGTATGAGAAATACGCGCCGAAGATGTATGGCGTGTGTTTCCGCTATGTGTGCAATCGGGAGGTCGCACAGGATCTGTTGCACGACGGCTTCATTACGGTCTTTTTGAAGATCGGAAGTTTCCGTCACGAGGGATCTTTCGAGGGGTGGATGAGGCGGATCTTTGTCAACACGGTTTTGGCCTATCTGCGTAAGAATGATGTTTTACAGGATTCCGGACCGGTGGACGGTGTGCTTCAGATCGGAAACGACGAGGCATCGGCTATCGACAAAATGGCGGAAGCCGAACTGTTGCGTTGCATAGGCGAACTTCCCGACGGGTACCGAACCGTGTTGAACCTCTTTGCGATCGAGGGATATTCGCATAAGGAGATTGCCGACATGTTGCACATCAGTGAAGGGACTTCCCGTTCGCAGTATCTGCGGGCCAAACAGTATTTGAAGAATATACTTCATAAACAGAAGTAATCCGATATTGGACCATGAAAGAGGATTCGTTTGAGGATATATTACGAAAAAAGTTGCAGGATTATCAATCTGCTGAGGGGGTGCCGACGTGGCAACAGATGCAGCGGAGGATGGAACTGTACAACAATGCGCATCCGGAGTTGCGACCCCGCAATCCGATCCGTCGACGAATTCTGTATGGAGCGGCGGCAGTTTTGTTATTTGCTGCAGTTGGCGTGGGAGGTTACCGATTGAGTCACAGCTCGATCTTCTCTTCGATGCCAAGTGTGGCGGAACGTCAGTCTGCCTCCGATTCCGGTACTTCGATAGATAGACAGAATGCCTTGCAGACGGCGTTGAAAGAGAGTGCCGACAATTCGGCCTTGACTGATCTGCTTCGTTCCGCCAAAAAAGTTGAAGTGATCGCTCCTCAGTCTGAACAGCAGTCGGTTGCGACTTTGTGGGCTGAGAACAAGCCCCAAGAGGAGGCTGATGCCTACTCGAGTCCGAGTCCGGATGTCAAGAGCCAAGAGAGTGTGTCGGAAGATAATCATTCGGTGTCCTCCCCTACCTCGTCCGAGACGCGAGAATCAGTTGCTTCACGCCGGGAGAAATCGGTATCAGCGTTTGCTGGAGCACGATCATACGGGCAGACAGGATACGATCGCTATTTCAGCAGCCGAAAGAACAGAAAGAGCGATCGGGTTGCCCGAAAGTGGACGGTCGGAGCCTTTGCCGATGCTTCTACGTTTTCTTCAGCTTCGCCTGCCGGAGCTGTACCTCGCCTCTCTTCGTTTGCGATGTCGACCCAAATTATGGATATGACGGCGACCAAGAGCGACTATCCGATTGATTTTACGGCGGGTGCCATGGATCATCGGTTACCGATTTCGGTCGGTCTGAATGTCAGAAAATATCTGACCCCACGTTTGGGTGTTGAGACCGGTCTGGTGTACTCTTACCTGCGATCACAGGCGCAGATAGAGGGAGCTTTCGGATATCAGTATACGCAGAAGGTTCATTATTTGGGTATTCCGCTGTCGCTGACCTACTCCGTATTGGACAGGAAACGGCTGGACTTCTATTTCATCGGAGGAGTCATGGTCGAGAAGGCGATCTCGGCAACAGGTCAGGTCGACGTTTTCAATGGTGCGACCCGAGTCTCCTCGGCTACCAATCATTTGTCCGCAAACGGAGTGCTGGGATCGGTTCATGTAGGTACCGGTTTCGGGTATAATTTTATCGACCGTATGGGGCTGTATGTTGAACCGAGTGTGAATTACTATTTCAGAAACGACAACCAACCGATTACCTATCGCACGGCAAACCGTTGGAACATCAACATCAGGATGGGCCTACGGTATAATTTTTAATCGAAAAAAGAGGTCTTCGGGCGTCGTAAGCAACGTTTTGACCCTTTTGCGCATCTTTCATGCGTAGTGTTCATCCAAATCAAGGGGATGGACAATTTTTAAGACAAACAAAATCTTTAAATAGTTAGTAATTATGAGTCGAGTGTCAAAATTTGTGTTGTTTGCGTTGTTGTCGGCCGTCGGATTGACATCGTGTCTGGACGACGATAAACACGAATGGCTCCACATGAAGGAGTGTTGGGGAACCGTCATCGGTACACAGAATGAATTCAAGATCGTTACGGATTTGGGTAACACGCTGATGGTTGTCGAGAATGGCGATCCCTCGTTTCAGGTAGAGGACAGTATGCGCGTGGTGGCAAACTTTACCGAACTGGAACAGAAAGGTGAGAATGTGTACGACATACGGATCAATGCCATGCGTCAACTTCTGACCAAGGATCCGTTGTACTCGTCACAGCTGAACGAACAACAGGTCGACAGTATCGGATACGATCCGATCGAGATGCTGTACGCATGGTTCGGAGGCCCCTATCTGAACATAGAGTTCGGAGCTTACTTTTCTGATATGCAGAAGGCACACATGTTGAATCTGGTTGTTGATGAAGAGCGTTCGACCGACGAACGAGTGTACGTGACATTGACCCACAACGCATTTGGTGATGCGAGAATGTATAGTGGATATGGTCGGGTAAGTTTTGATATTGCCGATTTGCTTCCGGAGGGAAAAGATCAGATTGTCGTGGTTCTGGGTTGGACTGATTATGCCCAACTGCCCCAAACTATTTCAGGTATTTTCAGACGAAACAAAATAGACGAGCCGGTTACTTATACCTTGTTGCGTAAAGGTACGATAAATGATGCGACGACGTCAGTCTCTGTGGAGTAGCTTTATTGATAGAGAACTTATTCTCTAAACAAGCAGCTGGATTATTTGCTTGAGTGGGGAACTACTCTCGACTGAGTGCAGACAAAGGGCAGGAATTTTCCTGCCCTTTGTTGTGCCATAGAGAAGTGTCTGTTTTCCCGGTCGAATGATAACATGGCCACTCTTTCAACGGACCAGACAAGGATTGCTCTGTGGATTTTTCATACCGGTCTTATATTCTGAAAGAATGGTGCTTTTGCTCCGAGTCGCATGACGTTTTCCCATATAGACGGGGGAGACTATGCGGGACGTTTTGGTAAAACATGGGTAGAATCACAAAAAGAAAGGTCAGATAAATTTATCTGACCTTTCTTCTATATCTGTGCCGTTCTTAAGACGGCACGTCGAAGTTTCTATTTACTTCTTTTTCGGTTCACTTTTTTCCTGAGTCGATGGCTGTGCGGCTTTCTGAGCTTTCTCGGCTTCGGCCTGCTGGCTTTGGACCCGATTGTTCAGGAAGCGGACAACGGCATGTTTGGCAGCTGCGATGGTCTCGCGGTTGACCTTCTCGATAACGTTTCCGCGAACGATATCGTCGCTGTTGATATAGCCCTCCAGAATCAACAACTGAACGATCATGTTGTTGATGTTGGTCTCCTCGCTGTATCCTTCGGCAATGTAGAGCTTGTCGATCTTGGCGGCGAACTCTTCGGCAAAATCCGGATAGTTCGGGAAGCTCATCAACTCTTCATACGTTTCGCTGAAGCTCGACAGCTCG
This sequence comes from uncultured Alistipes sp., assembly GCA_900546005.1. Taxonomy (GTDB): domain Bacteria; phylum Bacteroidota; class Bacteroidia; order Bacteroidales; family Rikenellaceae; genus Alistipes_A; species Alistipes_A pullicola. The sequence goes on from URBJ01000016.1 coordinate 7,780, forward strand.
ATGTTCAGATTCGGGTTGACAAGCAGCGGACTGAACTCTTTGTCGCGGTCGATCGGATGGAAGTCTACCAGATTGCTGATGTCCACCTTCTTGTTCCGATTGTCCATCCGGCGAAGATCGGCCTTACGCATATTCTCCAACTGGTAGAGGTAGAAGTTGTAGCGCCACAGTTCGGAACTGTTCATCTCCCCTCCGAAGATGTGGTAATACTTCTCGTTGATCAACCGTTTTACCTTGATCTTGCCCTCGTTGATTTCGGGTTTGTTGACACGAACTTCCTGAATCAACTGCTTCAGTGCGGCAGCGGCTTTCTGCGGACCGGTGATCTCGCGTCCTTTCTTACCGATCTCCGTCGAGAGAACGCCGCATTGGATGTTCCGGGCCTTGCCTTTGCCGTCTTTACCACCACGCATGCAGCAGATCAGATGCTCGATACATTCGACTTGGTTCTCTTCCGCAATGAACGGTTGTCCGCCCGGTGTGCTGGCCAGTGAGTCGAAGATCGAACTGAAGATCTTGCGGTCGATCAGTATGTCGGAGTACACCTTTTCGTGCTCCTCTTCATATACTGCTGCCGCAATAAAGCGGTTCTGGATCATGTCGAACGTTACGTTCTCGATCGTATAGCGGATTCCGTCACGCTCGAAGATCTTGTTGACAAAGATCTTGTTGACGATCTCGGTGATGTCGATCTTGTCAAGCAGCTTGTAGGACGAAGCCAGATAGTATTGTTTGTCGGCAGGGTTGTATTCCCAGTCAAGGATGTCGTCTAAATAGTTGCCATGACGCGAGATGACGTCGACGATGTTCTTATCTGCCGTATAGCGTTTCAGCGTACGTTGGAAGTTCGGACCGTCGCTGCTGGTCGCCTTCTCTTTCCGTTCGCCATGGGCGTCGGTGTAGAGCAGGAACGTCTCCGGATTGTCGGCACGCGTGATACCGCCCTCCTCTTTCGAATAGTTGCTTGCGCTCAGCATGATGTCGATCTTGAACGGCATCGTGATGTCGCACATACCGCCTACCGTACTACGGGCATTGCGGTCGTCGACGTTGCTGTCGGCACTGCTTTCGAAGAGGTATTTGTAGTAACGGATGTAATCCGGGTCGAAGTCGGTCGTCCGGGAGAAGTCTCCGACCTCCGTACCGATTCCGTACAGGTTTCCTTCCGCATCTTGGAATTCATGGAACATGTCGCCCGCGATCATCTTGATCGAGCGGATTCCTTCAAGGTTGTTTCTGAGCCATTTCAGCAGGAAGGCGGCGATCATTTCGCTCTTACCTACTCCACTGTCACCGTCGATCTCGACTACGAATACGCTACCGTCGTTCTCTTCGACCATAAACAGTGAACCGTGACGAGGAACACCTCCGATCTCTTTGACCTTCTCGTTGATGACCGTCAGACGAGGTTTCTTGACATCGCCGAAGTAGTCGGCCTCCGACTTGAGCGGCGTAACGATCGTCTTGATGTTACCGGACGGACCCTTGATGTCGAAATATCCGATCTGCGGGAAGGAGATCAGCTTTTCGGGAGCACCCAGAAGCGAGATCACATCAGGTACGAAATTCTTGATATCCTTCAGGCTGATGTCTTCCGTGTAGTTCAACCGGTAGTTATCGGTCAGGTATTTCATATACCCTTTCTGGAAGATGACCAACTCTTTGACCACGCCGTGTTTTACGATCTTACACCGGTAGTCGTCCGAGTCCATGTTTGCAACGAAACGGGCCAGACGATTGGTGAAGAATGACGAGTCGGGACGTGTGTAGATATGTTTGATGTACTCGGCCGGATTATCCGAAACGTTATCAGCGGGACGTTCCTTGTCGGAGTCGACCCGATCGACCTTGTGGAACGGATATTCGCGTTTTTTTGCATCCGTTACGATACGGGTGTGCTCCTGAACGGGCTGTTCGGACGAGATGACACCACATTTGATCATGAAATCGTTGATCCAACTGATCTTACCGTTTTCGAAAGTCTCGAGGGTCTTGTTCTCCATCGTGAATCCCTTGTAGAGGGAGATTCCGTGCTGAACCATTTCGTTGACGCTCGAGTTCTGCTTCTTGAACGCGGTTTCGACGATGCGGACCATCGTGTGCGCATAGCGGCTGTAATAGTCCGTACCGCGGGTCCGTTTGATCATGCTGATGTAGAAGCGAACCACACGACGCGACACGGCATAAATCTCGCTTTCGGCGATCTTGATGTCCTTCTTACGCATGATATAGTTGCTCAGCTCTTCGAGCTCCATCGGCAGGATACTCGAGACGAACTCTTCGGTAAACATTTTCATCTCCGAGTCGTCACAGTTCTTGATCTTGGCATCGAAGTAGCTCAACTTCTTGCATACTAACTTGTAGAACGAGTTGTCGTTGTTGAGCAGGTAGAGATATAGGATCTTGTCCGTGATTTCGGGCGAACGGGCCAGACCGTCAGCGATACAATCGCTGATATATCCGATACTCTTTTGAGAGATCTCCAGCGATTTGAATTCGGGCAGGTCTCTCAGGTTACGCATGAATTCGTCTACCCAGATATTGAGATTCAGGCTTTCGAGCTTCAGGCCGGTGGTCGATTCGAAGCATTCGCCGGCAACCCGAACGATCTCCTTGCGACTCGGTTCGAGGCTCTCCTTTTCGAACGGCAGGTTGAAGTGCAGCAGAATCTCGCGGATGTACTTTTTGATGATGGCGTTCAGTCCTTCGAGTTTGGCCTTGTCTAATTCCGGATTGCCGGTAGCGTTGATGGCCAGAATCTTCATCTTGCTGTCCGAGAAGAGCAGGTTCTCCATCTCGATCAGCACCTCGCGCATCACGTTCATCTCTTCCGGATTGTCCAACACGTGGTGGTTGGGCTGGAAGGTACGTTTGTTGGTGATGTACTTCAGGATCACCGCTTTGCTGTATCTTGCACTTACCGTATTGAAGTCCATGTCGGCCAGAGCCGGAACCCGTTTGTAGACCTGTGCCAGCAGGTTTTCATAGACTTTCGTAAAGGCCGAACTTTCGATGAATTCGAAGACGTTCTTGCAACTGCCGACAATGTCGCCGTGCAGTTCGATCACCGAGTTGGCCGAACGGCCGATCGTCGTGATGGTCACACCGCTCTTTTCCGGAGAGGTGTGATACAGCGAACGGACATCGCGGATCTGCAGCGACGGAGCCTTGTCCTTTTTGTACTTGCCCGAGAGCTTGTAATCTTCGATGATGCAGTCGATAAAGTCCTGATCTTTTGCAAAACCTAAAATCTGGTCGAGCAAATCTTTCGATTCTACGCTCTTGTTTTCGGGATTGTTGCGGGCTTCTGCAAAGCGGAGCCAATATTTGATAAAGATCGTAAATGCATCTTCGATCTCGGCCGAGAAGGTTTTCATGCCCTCTTTGGTTGCCGAGATGTAGCCGCCCAGCGAGAAGCGCACCACTCCCGTCGGATAGGGAACGGTAGCGATACCCCGATAGCGGGCCAGAGCCTGACAGAAGAGCAAAATATCGGCATAGGCAAAACCGCCGCGAATCCGGAAGTTGAACAGATAGGATCCGTCCGACTTGATGTAACCGATCTTTTCGCCGGCCGGCGTACCGTCCAGCAGCCGCGAGGCAATCGATGTTGCCATTTTCAGTCGGGTCAACGACTCTTTGCGGAAGTTCTTGTTGACTCTGAACTTGTTCAGATTTTCGACCAAACGGGCCTGATAGTAACTGAAGAAGGGCTCGTTTTTATATTTGAAGTCGTCCGGCAGACCCAATACGTCCAACTTGTCGAGCGATACCAATTCGTTCAACAGGAACAGGTACAGCGGAGAACCTTCGAATCCAGCCGTTTTGTGGAGCTGACGGTTGGTCTTGCTGATCTCGTTATTCTGCGCCGTTTGTCCGATCTGGTCGATAATGAATTGCTCGATGGCCTTTTTGATCTTGGAACGGGATGCGTTTTTCGGCAGCTCGGCTTCGATCCGGTCTTTGATGTTTTTAGCGACCTGAGCAATTTCGAGCGTGTTGTTCAACATCAGCAGCGACATGTTGTTGCCGTGTACCGCACTGTTGCAGCTGCGGGCATATTTTGCGAAATCGGCAGCCTGCGGCGTGAGGGCTACGGCTCCCAGTCGCTCACCCGTAGCAGCCAGATTCTTCGTCGTCGACAACGAAGATACCGCCTTGATCCGCGACTGCGAATTGATGTTGTTCATGATGTAACGGGAGATCGTTCTCCATTTCGGCATCGTTTTGTCCTCGATCTTGACGCTTTCGGCGTAGGCTTCATCCAAGAACAGCGTGATTTTGCAACTGTTCAGGAAGCGGAGGAAGTTGTTGACGCTCTCCGAGTTGAAGTCCGTATAACCGGTCGGGTTGTTCGGGTCGTTGATGATGATGGTCGTATTTTCGCAGAACAGATCCCAGAGGCTGCCGCTGTCGTCGAACAGTGCCAACGTCGATTTGATGCGCTGCAACTTGTCGATCAGACGGTCGTAGGCAAGTCTTCCGTTTTCGTCGTTTTCGATCTCGAGATCGAACGGATTGACATCGAAACAGTCGTCCGGCAGCAGGTCTTTGTACTCCCATGCCTGAACTCCATTATAGATAATATAGGGTTTGGGCCGACCGTTCGGGTTGAACAGCAAGTCGCGGATGATCATCTGCACGGAGTCGGAAACAGAGGTCTGATCCAGATTGCCCAATGCCGAGAGGAAGTTCTTTACAATATCTTTATCCTCGTCATTCAGTGCAAAGTATTTGTCGCGGATACCGAGGTCGATCAGGAATTTTTCGAAACGGCCCTTGTTGTCGGCATCTTTGCCCACCTTGGTCAGGAACTCCTGATATTTCTCGAGGAACAGGTTGATACCGAAGTTTTTGTGGAAATGATTCTTCAGTGTCCGTTCGTAGCAGCTCGGGATGATGTCCAGAATCAACTGGCAGGCATAGCGAATTTTGCTGTTCAAGTTGTTGAACGTACGGCTGCGCAGGTAGTCGCCGAACGTCTTGATCTGGTGACGTCCGCCACCCTCAAGGATCGTGATGACGTCGATCAGCTTGTTGCCTGCATAGAAGTAGTTCCGTATGCGGTTTTCGAACTCGTCGATCAGCTCTTGGGTCTGGATCTTCTTGTTCTCCTGCTTGTGGCAGTTCTCGAGGAAGAAGATGAAGTCACGCAGCTTTTCGAGCGAATATTTGTCCTGAACCACTTGGCGCGAGAAGGCATCCAACTTGAAGAGCGTGATCCGTTTTTTGATATCCGTGTCGTCGCCGGTCTGTTCGATCAGCAGCGATTTGATTTCGCGGGCGTACTCTTCGATCTGGATTTCGAGTTTTTCGCGGAACTCTTTCAGATAGGTCGGATTGACGTTTTCGAGGATCAGCCGGAGGTTCAATTGCGTATTGGCCGGAGAACCTAACTTTTTCGTATGTACCTTATTCAAGGTGTTGATGATTCCGTTGTGGAAGCAGAACACCAATGAAGTATTCGAGCTGCGGGACTCCTTCGAATCGTCGACGATCACCAGACGGGTCAGCAACGGGAACCATTTGGCACCCGAGTAATGGTTGATCCGGGCGTGTTTCACCTTGACCACAAAGATAGAGGTAGTATCGGTAGTCATCTGTTCGTAGAGGTCGTCCGGAGTCGGGCTTTCGAGAACGACTACGGCATCCTTGTTGAACACGTCGCCCTTGAGCAACGATACGGCCTTATCCGCATTGCCCGAAACGACAGTACGGATCATACCGTTCATACCCTTGAAGTTGACGGCCCATTGGCTGCGGTGCAGGAAGTCGTTGGTTTCGGCTTTCGTGGTATAGTGCGTACTCTGGCTGATCATCTGTTCGAGCGTATCCATCAGGTAGTTCCAGTGGGCTTCGTTGATGTCGCCGGTTACGCCGATCACGTCGCGGTATTTACGCAGATCGCGGATGTGTCCGCCTAACTGTACCTGAGCCATGAAATCGATGTGGAAGCTGTTGATCGGGGGCGTTCCCACCGAGACATCGTGCGTGTCACGTATGTTTTGCAGAATGTTTTTTACGTCGGTTGTAGTGCCGTCGGTATCGAGCAGAGCGTTGATCTTCTTGACAAATTTACCCCTACGGTTACTGAGTTCGAACGCTTTGGAGTTGCTGTGGGGGATCAGCATCAGGGACACGTCGGTGTATCCCGGAATATCTTCCCTGAATTTCAGCAGATAGCGGTTGATTTCGGCCTGTTGTTTGGCCGGATCGTCGGGTTCCTCCATACAGAGGTTTACGAAATTCGTCAGGTTGTCGAAGATGTGGCGCGGCAAGAAGATTTCCGCTCTCGGTCCCAGCGATTCGTACAGATTCAGAAGCTGCAGAGCCTCATTGCTCAAAAATGCTTTCGGTTCGCCTACAATTTTCATTCTTTCAGAGTCTATTTTTGTTATTTCCGGTTGTCCGGACGAACTGCAATCTTTTGATTATAAGTGAAATGCGTGGTTTTTGTATCTGTTTTCACACACTTTGATTCATGCAAAGATAGGTATTTTAATTTACATTTGGAATATATGTTAAAAAAATATTTTTCATGTGTAAAAATATACATCTATGGATAAAATAAAACAAGTCCGGAGGATTCTCCGAACTTGTTGGTGAATCGAACCTCACTTACTTGTTAGAGCTCGTAACGGAACAGCTGCGCAGCTGCGGCTTGATAGTCTCGTTCCAGCTGGTAGAGGCGCTCCTTGCTTTGCAGGATGACCGCACTCTCGGTGAGGTAATCAATGATGTTGATCTGTCCCGCATCGAGAGCCTTGTCTAAAGTTTCGAGAGCCTTCAGGTTCGAAATCAGTTCCCGCGTGGCATCGATCGATCGCTGTAACGAAAGGGTCTGGTCATAGAGTCGTCGCACTTCGGACGTGAGGTTGCGGCGTGTGCTTTCCAACTGCACGTTCGACGAGGAGACCCTTGCTTTGGCGGCCTTGACCGTATTTTTCCTTTCGAACAGCGGTACCGACAGTCCGACCAGAAAACCTTTGTATCGACCTTCGACTCCGAAATTGTGGCGGTACCCCACTTCGAATTGCGGCAGCGACAGTGCCCGATTCAGTGTGACGGTACGTTGGTTGATGTCGACTTCGTTTTTGAGGCTTTCGATCTGGGGGTTCCCGTCCAAATAGCCTTGACTGATCTGTTCGAATGGACTCAATGTTTCGCGCGACGGATATTGCAGGTCGGCGAAGGTGTCGTCCGGATTCCCCGTAAGCGTACCCAATTGACGACGTTTGGCCTGAAGTTCGGCCGTGTTCATGTCGAATTGGGTCTGTGCATCGATCAGCTCGATGTTCGTCTTGTTGTACTCCATCATATTGGCACCTCCCGACTCCATTTTTTTGCGGTAGACGTCGTTCATCTGTACGGCACGGTCAAGTCGCTGACGGTAGAGTTCGTCCAAACGGGTGAGGTGTATGATGTCGATACACAGCAACTCGGCATCGAGCAGAAACTGCTGGCGGAATGCGGCCTGCTGATTGTCGTAGAGCGAACTCTGCATGCGGGCTATTTTGTTTCGCGAAGCGTAGGCCGTCGGGAAATCGAATGCTTGGGCGACGGTTAGTTCCGCATTGTATGCTCTCTCGGCTCCACCCCACAGGTTCTCCATCTCGACGGTCGGATTCGAAAGATACTTTCCCGTCTTTGCTTCAGTTTTCAGGGCGGAGGTCAGTTCCCGTTGGGCCTGCATCTCCGGGCTGGCACTCTCGATTTGTCGCAGGATCTCGTCGATCGAGCGTTGTGCGTATCCTGACGTCGCGATCGATGCGGCGCACAGGAGTGTGATTGCTATCTGTTTCATGCGTTGCTCTTGTTTCGTTTGATAATCATATAGACTGAAGGGATGATGAATCCGTTCAGCAGCGTGGAACTCAACAGTCCGCCCAGAATGACTTTGGCCATAGGGCTCTGGATCTCATTGCCGGGCAGATCGCCTCCGACCGCCAGTGGAATGAGGGCCAGAGCCGATGTGAGTGCAGTCATCAGGATCGGGTTCAGTCGGTCAAGCGATCCGTAGACGACGCTGTCGCGCAGCGACATTCCCGTACTGCGCAGCTGGTTGTAGTGCGAAACCAGCAGGATGCCGTTTCGGGTGGCGATACCGAAGAGCGAAATGAATCCGATGATGGCCGGAATGCTGATCTCTCCGGAGGTGAGCCAGATGCTGATCACTCCACCGATCAGGGCCAGCGGCAGGTTGAGCATGATGACTCCCGATACCGATAGGTTCTTGAACTCATGGAACAGCAGCATGAAGATGATCAACAGCGAAATGATCGAGGTCAGCAGCAGGATCCGCGATGCGGCCTGTTCGCTTTCGAATTGGCCGCCGTATTCGACGTGATACTCTTCGGGCAGGGAGACCTGTGTCTTGATGTTTTGCTGGATGTCGTTTATTACGCTGTGCAGGTCACGTCCTGCGACGTTGGCCGAAATGACGATCTTGCGTTGAGCATTTTCACGGCTGATGGCGTTCGGTCCGGAGGTGGAGACCACATCGGCGACGTAGCTGAGCGGAATTTTACCGTTTGCACCGTCGATCATCAGGTTTTCGATCGCCTCCATTCCCTCCCGGTCCTTATCGTCGATCTTGACCGTTACGTCGAACGAACGCCCCCGATCGTAGACTTGGGAGACGACCGTACCGCCCAATCCGGTTTCGACGAATCGGGAAAATTCGGGCAGCGAGATTCCGTATTTGGCGAGCATCTCACGTTTGGGCCGAATCTGAAGTTGCGGCCGTTCGATCTGTTGTTCGAGGTTAAGGTCGGCGATGCCTTCGATCGGCGCCACGGCATTTTTGATTTGCGTACCGAGCGAGAAAAGTCGGTTCAGGTCCGGGCCGAAGAGCTTGATCGCGATGTTGGCCTGTGTTCCGGAGAGCATGGCGTCGATTCGGTGGGCAATAGGCTGTCCGATTTCGATATTGACTCCTCTGAGTACACTGAGGCGGGCCCGCACGTCGGCCATGAACTCATCGCGCGAACGGTCGGTCAGCTCGAACGGAGCTTCAAGCTCGGAGACGTTGACCCCCAGTGCGTGTTCGTCCAGTTCGGCACGGCCGGTTTTCCGGGCGACGGTCTGTATTTCGGGAATTTCCATCAGGATTCGTTCCACTTCCCGACCGATTTTGTCCGACTCTTCGAGCGAGATGCCCGGCATGGTCGATGCGTTGATCGTCAGCGAACCCTCGTTGAACGGCGGCAGGAAGTTGCGACCCAAGCTGAAGAATACGACAAGGGCCCCAACCAACAGCACGAAAGTCGATCCCAAGACGAGCCGTTTGTGGACAAGCACCCACTCCAACGCCCGGCGATAGACCTTTTTCAGCGTTCGGGAGACGATGGGTTCTTTTTCGTTGCGTTTCAGAACCTTCTCTCCGGTCAGCAGATAGCTACACAGAACGGGGGTCAGCGTGACGGCCACTACCATCGAGGCAAACAGCGAAACGATAAACGAAATGCCCAGCGGACGCAGCATCCGTCCCTCCATGCCGTCGAGGAAGAATAGCGGAATGAAGGCGACGATCGTGATGATGGTTGCGTTGACGACCGACGTACGGATCTCTTTCGAGGCTTCGAACACGACCTTCAGGACAGGCAGACGTTCTTCGGGTGGTTTGGCGTGGTTCTCGCGGAGCCTTTTGAATACATTTTCGACGTCGATGATGGCATCATCCACCAGCGAACCGATGGCAATGGCCATACCGCCGAGGCTCATCGTGTTGATCGTCAGCCCCAATGCTTCGAGTACCAGAACGGCAACAAGGAGCGACAACGGGAGTGCAATCAGCGAGATGACCGTCGTGCGGAAGTTCATCAGGAAAATGAACAGAATGATGATGACGAATATCGCCCCTTCGATCAGCGATTTCTGGATGTTGTCGATCGAGCTCTCGATGAACCGCGATTGGCGGAAGATGTCGGTCGAGACGTGGATGTCCGACGGAAGGCTCTCCCGGATCTCATCGAGTGTCTTGTCGAGGTTTTCGGTGAGTTCTAACGAATTCGTGTTGGGCTGCTTGGTTACGGTCATCAGTACGGCGGCCTTTCCCCGCTCGGAGGCGATTCCCAAGCGCGGAAATTTGGCTCCGACACGGACCTCGGCCACATCCTCGAGCATGACGGGAATGCCTTCGGGCGAAGTCCGGATGACGGCCTTGCCCATCTGTTTCGGATCGGTGGTCGAAAGGATGCCCCGTACGATGTATTCGTTGCCGTATTGGTTCAGGATTCCGCCGTTCGCATTGCGGCTCATCTCCTCTACGACCGTCATGATTTCATCTAATGAAACATTGTAGTGACGCATTCGTGCCGGGTCGATCAGGATCTGATACTCCTTGATGTCACCTCCGATAACGGTTACCTGAGCGACACCTCCGGTCGACAGCAGTCGAGGACGGATCGTCCAGTCGGCAAGAGTCCGCAGCTCCTGCAGCGAGGTGCTGTCGGCCGTCAGCCCGACGATCAGCAGCTCACCGAGGATGGAGGATTGAGGACCCAAGGTCGGGGTTCCGACGTTTTGGGGAAGCGTCTCGTTCAGCGTTGCCAGCTTCTCGGATACGATCTGACGGGCCCGGTAGATGTCCGTACCCCAGTCGAATTCGACCCAGACGACCGAAAATCCTGTCGTCGAGGAGGAGCGGACACGCCGGACGTCGGTCGCACCGTTGACGGCCGTTTCGATCGGGAAGGTAACCGTACGTTCTACCTCTTCGGCGGCCATGCCGCTGGCCTCGGTCATAACGACGACCGTCGGGGCGTTCAGGTCGGGAAAGACGTCAACTTCCGCGTTGCGGGCCGTAAAGGCGCCTACCACCATGAGGACCACGCCTATGATCACTACCAACAGTCTGTTGCGTAGTGAAAAGTCGATAATCTTATTCAACATGGCTGCAACGGATTAGTGGGCGTGTGAATGACCGTGAGGAATGGCTCCGGAGAAAGAGGCCATTTTGACCTGTATCGCTCCCCGACTGACGACGGTCTCTCCGGCAGAGAGTCCCGACAGGATGCGGATGTTCTTTCCGTCCGACGCCCCGATTTCGACTTCGCGTTTCATGTAGCCCTCCTCGTCGAGTTGGACGAAAACGTAGTATATGCCTTGATCTTCCGTAACGGCACTGATCGGAACGGTCAGCACGTTTTGTTGCGGTGCGGAGAGCAGGTAGATCTCGGCAAACGAACCGGGAATCACGTTGCCGCTGTTATCGAATTCGAAGATGACCGGAAGGAATGCCGCATTGACATCGGTACTGTGCCCTACCGAGAGCAGCCGCCCGTTCATTTCGCTCAGCGAGTAGAGCCGGTCGTCGTACGGGAGCTTGAAATTGGCATCTGTGACAGTCTGCAATGCGTTCAGGTATTTCTGAGAGACTTCGGCCCGGAGCTGCAGTTTCCGGTTTTGAGAGACCGTGACCAGCGGTTGACCCGTCTCGACGAAAGCGCCCTCGGTGACCGTCGTGTTTTTGATGAAACCTCGGATCGGAGAGGAAACCTCTACCCCTCGGTCCGACGATTTGTCTTTCACGGCTTCATAGGCGGCTTTCGCCTGTTCGTATGCGGCTTTCGCCTGTTCGTATTCCGATTGTGTTACGATTTTGTCCGCAACGAGTTTTTCGGCCCGTTCGTAGGCGGTTTTGGCCTGTTCGTAGGTGGTGCGCACTCGGGTGATGTAGTCTCCGTCGGCGATCTCTTTCGAGGAGATCGTAAAGAGGGTCTCTCCTTTCTGGACAGTAGCACCGTCCGAGAGTTTTTTCCCGGAAAATGAGACGATGCCGCTTACCGGTGCCGATACCGTAGCTTCGTCGCCCTGTGCCGGCATGATACGTCCGCTTGTGGCAATCACTTCGTGAAATGCCGACGGTTCGACCTTGTAGAGCTCGAAATCGGTGCGGGCAGCCTGTTCTTTAGTAAAAATGATCTCCCCGCTGTGATCCGGACTTTCCGCGGCATGCTCCTCTTTGCTGTGCTCGTCGTGGTCGTGCAGATCATGTGCTTCGGCCTCGGCCGATGGGTCTTCATGCTCGGCTGCATGGATGTGTTCCTCCCCTTCGGGATGGGTGTGTGTATTCGGATTGTTGCAACCGACAGCGATTGCCGCCGTCAGCAGACTGATGATAAATGTTTTTTTCATTGCTTGATGATTTGTTAGGTACCATAATGCGGCTCTTCCGTTGTCCGAAAGGGCCTAAGGTGTCTGTTTGGAGTCGTAAAGACTCGGGGTAATCAGGCAATGAATGCGGGTGGCGCCCGAAGGGATAGAACGGTACAAACCTCGGAACGGGTGTATCGCTCTTCATAGGGTGCGTAGGTGAATGGAACTGTCGTTTCAGAGGGTTCCGAAAGAAGATCCGAAACAAATAACAGATATATCGAAAGATGAAAATCGTGATCGATGACCGGATCGGCATCGGTCGTATGGCCCTCTCGAGACGAGGTGACGAAGAGGTGACTCAACTCACAATAGGCAACCGTCGTTCCGTCGTGTTCGTGAGCAGCACAAGCATCGTCGGTCGGCTGGTTCTCTTCGGTGCACTCCGTGGGACAGAAATAGATACGTCCATTGTGGTGATGGTGCGGCAATACGGAGAGCAGCAGCAGCGTAAACCCTGCAAGTAGAACGAATGTGTATGAAATTCGTTTTTTCATTGTTTGGGCCGATTGTCGTCCGTCAAAAGTACGGATTTTTTCATAAAAATAGTATCACGAAAAAAAATTATATAGTTTTGGGCCTTGAAATATAATCTATTGTACGCAGAGAATGGCTTGGTTTTATCTGATATTGGGCGGAATTTTCGAAATGGGTTGGGCCGTTGGTTTGAAGTTGTCACAACTCATGGCCGTGAAGGTGTGGGGTATCCTGATGGCTGTCGTTTCGATGATTTTGAGTGTAACGTTGCTCTATTTGGCGCAACGGACGATCGCTATCGGCACGGCATACGTCGTGTGGACCGGAATCGGAGCGGTCGGAACCCTTTTGGTCGGGATCTTTTTCTTTGGCGATTCGGCCGGTTTCTGGCGGCTGTTTTCAGCTGCTTTGATTATAATAGGGGTAATCGGATTGAGGATTACGGCCTAACGGCAGAGCGCAACGTGAATATCGTAATCGACGGATAGGTGCCGATCCGCATCGGATACATGACATATCCCAATCCGTCGTTGATGAACAGTTTTTTCCCCTCCTCTTCATAGAGTCCGCTCCATCGGGTGTACATCCATCGTGCCGGCGACCATGCCCAATTGCCGATACGGATTTTGAACTGCATGGCATGTACATGTCCTGAGAGGGTTAGATCGGCCGGACCGGAGGCCCGAGCTGCATCCCATACCTCAGGGGTGTGCGCAATCAGCACGTTGAACAGCGAATCGGGAACTCCCTGATAGGCTGTTGCGAAATCGCATCGGGCAAAATCGGCCGTATGGCGGTTGTTGAGCTTGTGGTTCGCCGGGAAATTGACCCCGGTGACCGAGAGGCTGTCATTTCCCCTTTGCATATAGACCGTTTCGTTGTCCAGTACGGTCCATCCCATCTTGTGTTGTTTCTCGGCCAGCTGGCGGGTATTTTCTGCGGGCGTCAGGCTGCTGTGGCGGTTCATGTAGATCCCCAGATCGTGGTTGCCGAAGACTGAACAGACCCCATCGGTTGCCCGTATGGAGCCTAAAATCGAGATGACACTGTCGTTCAGCTCGTTGACCTGCACATTGACCAAATCGCCGGCATTAACGACCAAATCGGGATGTTCGTTGTTGATGCGTTCGACCAAATTGCGGATAAACCGGTTATTGGCCGGTTCGTTACCGACATGCAGGTCGGTAAACAGAGCGATTTTATATCCGTCGAAGGCGGCCGGTATTTTGTCCGATTCGATCGTCACATGTTCGGTGACGATCCGGTTGCGGCCTACGGTGGCGCTCCAGAGCATAAGACAGAACAGGGCAAGAGCAGCGACTACACCAATACGAGAAAAGACCTTCGTTCTGGTTCGTCGGATCAGATCGAAAAGCCGTCCTAATGCGACAAAAATCAGGTAGACGAACTTCGGGAAAAAGCTGATGAAGAACAGAAAGAAGGCCCAGAGAATGGTGCGCATGGAGCCCTCGCTGCCTGCATCGGATGATTCGCGATAGAGCGAAACAGCTACGACGATGATCAGGTCGATGATCAGGAAATGGGCCAAATAGAGCCTTCCGAGCCAAGGTTTTTCCCGGTACGTTTTTCGTACTTTGCGTAGCAGGATCAGGTCGACGGCTATCGAAAGCAGGCTTAACAGGGCAATGAAAGCGAGGATCATGGCAATCGAAATTTATTCTTTTTTGGTAACGGTGATGGCGTTGCAAACCTTTCTCTCTTTCCGGGAGAACAGTCCCCTGTCGCACGGGGAATTGACCACCCCTTTTTGTCTGCTCCAGAGGGCGGAGGAGCCTCCTCCGTCTAAATTCAGCGCCTGTGTCATGCCCATCCAGCGGGCAATTCGCGCCAATTCGCACAGCGCCATACCGTCTGCATCCTTTTGTCGTCCATCGACCACGAGCAGCATGATGCTTCCATCGGGTCGGGTGCCGATGCAGGAGCGCGGATGTCGGGGTTCCGTTTCATCCCATTTCGGCAAGACGTGACCTTGATCGATCAGCAGCGGTCCGGCGGTCAGGATGTCGGGAAACAGATCCACGTAAGCGGGATCGGTTTTCATTTTTTTGTTCCACGGAATGACCGAAATCTGACCCGTCGTATCAATCGCTACGGCTCCGTTGTAGTTCCCGGTCAGCTGGGGCACACTGTCGCAATCGATCTGGATATAGCCGACGGCAATGGCCAACGGAGTCCTTACCTTAAAAAAACCTCCGTTGATCGCCGCATCGGCCTTGTATTTCTTAGCTAATTTCGACACTTTTTCGCGCAACGAATCCTGTACAACGGCAAACCGGTAGAACTGCGGATCGATCTCCATACAGACGATCTGTTGGTCGGAGTTGAACAGCCGAACAGCACATGTGCGGACGGTTATGCCCTCTTCCCGAAATACTTCGTTCCATCGGCTGTGCGCAAACGTGACCGAGTCTTCCTGAGATTGGGCCGAAACTGCTCCGAGGGTAAGACCGAACACTGCGGTCAACAGGATTTTGCGAATAGAGTTCATAGCCTTACGATTTTGCGTAGAGTTTGTTCAGATTTTCCTGTACGCGTTCGTCGAACAGATAGTCGTCGTATTCCATATACTTGTCGATCATGCCGTTCGGGGTGATCTCGATGATGCGGTTGGCAACGGTGCTGATGAACTCGTGGTCGTGAGAGGTCAGCAGCACGATCCCCTTGAATGCAGTCAGGGCGTTGTTGAAGGCTTGGATCGACTCCAGATCGAGGTGGTTGGTCGGCGAGTCGAGAATCAGCGTATTGGCCTGTCGGATCATCATCCGGGCGATCATGCAGCGCATCTTTTCTCCTCCCGAGAGAACATTGACCGGTTTGTTGATCTCGTCTCCGCTGAAAAGCATCTTCCCCAAATAGCCTCTGAGGTAGAGTTCGCTGGTGTCGGACGAGTATTGGGCCAGCCAATCGATGATGGAGAGCTGGTTGTTGAAGAACGGCGCATTGTTTAGCGGCAGGTAGGCGGAATTGATCGTGACACCCCACTCCACCATACCTTTGTCTGGTTTGTCGTTTCCGGTTATGATTTCGAACAGAGCGGTGACGGCTCGCGGTTCACGGGAGAGAAAAGCCACCTTGTCGCCCTTTTCGATCGTAAACGAGATGTTGTCGAACAGGGTCTCGCCGTTGACCGTTTTGCTGAGTCCGTCGACGGCCAGAATCTTGGTTCCCGGCTCCCGTTCGGGCTGGAAAATGATGCCGGGATATTTGCGCATCGAGGGCTTGATCTCCTCGATGTTCAGCTTTTCGAGCATCTTTTTGCGGCTGGTGGTCTGTTTCGATTTGGCTACGTTGGCACTGAACCGCTGGATGAACTCCAACAGCTCTTTGCGCTTCTCTTCGGCCTTCTTGTTCTGGTTGGCCTGTTGGCGGGCGGCCAGCTGGCTCGATTCATACCAGAAACTGTAATTACCCGAGAACATGTTGATGTCGCTGTAATCGATATCGATGATGTGGGTACTTACGGCATCCAAGAAGTGCCGGTCGTGGGAGACGACCAGAACCGTGTTTTCGTAGTTGGAGAGATAGTTTTCCAACCACATGACGGTATTGATATCCAAGTCGTTCGTCGGCTCGTCGAGCAGCAGGTTGTCGGGCTTTCCGAAGAGGGCTTGAGCCAGCAGTACGCGGACCTTCTCTTTTGCGTTCAGGTGACTCATCAGTTCGTGGTGCAGGTTCTCCTTGATGCCCAATCCGCTCAGCAGGTTAGCCGCATCGCTTTCGGCGTTCCAACCGTCCATTTCGGCAAACTTCTCCTCCAGTTCTCCGGCCCGTATACCGTCCTCTTCCGAAAAATCGGCTTTTGCATAGAGGGCATCTTTCTCCTGCATCAGGTTCCAGAGAGGTTGGTGTCCCATGAGGACCGTATTCAGCACCGTACAGTCATCGAACTCGAAGTGGTCCTGTTTCAGTACAGAGAGCCGTTCGTTCGGACCGAATGAGACCGAACCGCGTGTCGGAGTCACCTCACCGCTCAGAACCTTCAGAAAGGTCGACTTTCCGGCGCCGTTTGCGCCGATCACTCCGTAGCAGTTACCGGGCGTAAATTTGAGGTTGATATCTTTGAACAGGATTCGTTTCCCGTATTGTACTTCCAGATTTGAAACCGTAATCATCTCGTAATAGTTATTGTCTTCCGTTTAAATAAATCCGTGCAAAGGTACGATTTCCGCAGGGTTATTCCAACAATGCCATTTTCTCTTTCGTATAAACGGCATTGAGTCCATTCTTGAGATTTATTCTCGGAAAAAATCCGTATATTTATGCATTTCATCTAATAACTAACCAACATAACCTAAACAATTGAAGATGAAAAAGTATTTGTTATTGTCCGTCTGGGCCTGTTTGCTTACGATCGGAGCGGGCAGCGCCCTCTATTCTGCTCCACAGAAAACGACCGTGAAGAGTCTTTACGGAGTGAAAATCGACGATCGGGACTCTTTGATTTTATGTCGGACCCTTCCTTTCCTTGCAGCTTCTGCGTCGAATCAGACCCAGGGAGCGCGGATGCGACACGAGACGAGCGAAACCATTCCTGTAGGGACACAAGCCGAAACACTGTATCTGCTCGGTATGATCAACGACGGATGGGATTACGGTCTGGCCCATTGGGGAGAACATTTCGAATTGCACGAAACCCGCGAAGATCAGATTCAGATCGGGAGCCGTCTCGGAGAGATCGAAATCCGTTATACGGACGAGTCGAGCGACAGGATACCGGTAGTCATCGGTGCGACGGCTTGGTTCTTCAATCAATGGAAATTCGCATCCCACAATGCCTAGCGGGTCATTCGTGAGCCGTTTGCGTCGCGGCCCGAATATATGGAGGTGTTGAGGGGTGTGTTGCAGCTGAAGGAGTCGGGAGAGTACATGGAGGAGAATCAAAATTATATGGCCTACTATTTGCCGGTGACGCCGAAAAATGTCCCGATTAAGGATATCGTAATCCATAACGATACCGGTAAACGGGGAAAAATATTGGTTTCGGGGATAACCGTTTTGTTGCCTCAAGGAGTCGATCCTGCGGAGAATTTGGTTTCGTTTGGGAAACGGGTCGTTGATAAAAGCGACCTGCAGCCGGCTTTCGAAACGGGAAACGTGCCCGATTTCACAACAGGATTGGAAAAATTGTCGGATATTTTGTATACCGACTTGTCTGATCTGCCCAAGGAAGTCGAGCTGATCGATTTTCCGGAAGATTTCAAAGGTGCCAAAATCCGGTTTCTTTCCGACCAGGTCGAGGGAGATATGTTGTCGAATCTGTGGGTGGCCAATCTGTTGAATATCGATGGGAAATTCGACACTCCGACGGGGTGTTTCTATGAGACCGCCGAGCATTCGCCTTTTTATGGCGGCTATCAGGGTATCGGAACGTGGGAGCCGATCGGAATCTATAGGGAGCCCTATTCACGTACTTCGGACCACTTATGTGCGTCAGGCTCTGCGCTGCATCGATAATCCGGAGCGGATAACCAATTATGTGGACTATTGTGACAAATGGCTCTATTTCTATCGGGCAGACCGCGATCCGAACAACGGGCCGGATAACGGAGCGCTCAATATCGATAAATATCCAGTCGATGCGCCTCCGCATTGGGCTTTCGTCATGAACGGTCCGGCGGCGATCCCTTATCCGATCAATGAAATCGATGGCAATGAGGAGATGGAGGGCCACTCTTCGACCATCGTTGCCCGGTGGTTCGGGTGGAAGTTGTTGGGTAAACCTACGGGGGCATGGATGACACAGCCTCGGGACAGCGTCTATCGCAAGAGCCGTTGGCAGTCGACCAAAGATGCGACGGATTTTATATGCTGGTTCATTACTGTCCCGTAAAAGTGGATAAATAGTTCTTTGAAATTATTGAAATATAGTCAATTACACGGTTGCCAAGGTTACAAGTCGAGTAATTGATCAGACCACCTGAACTTATCAATGTGACCTCTCGGGTCTTTTTATCATATATTGCCGTATATCCTGTTTTACCCAAATCAAATCGAAACAACAGATAGCGCGATGATGCCATGAACGCATCGATACCCAGTACATAACGATCTGTCAGGCCCTCTTTCATGCAGTCGATCAGACTCTTTGTCAGATACTCCTCTGGGAGCGCATTATCGCCGAAATCGATACGATACTTTGGGGTGCATGCTCCGTCTGCTACCCGATAGACTGTGTTGTCGGATGGATAGCACAACAGAACCTCCTCACCGAGCACCGTGTAACTTTCCATATCTTTCCCTCCGTATCGCTCCGTCTCTTCGAACGGCAGGAACTTGCCAAGTAACTTCCCATCTCCATCCAGAACGAACAACAAATACTGCCCCTCTTCCGTTTCACTCCACTCGTTAATCAAATAAATATTGTCGTTCTGTACAAGAATCCTATTTGCCCAGTATGGGGAAATATCGATGGTTTTTTGGTATTGTCCTTCAAGATCGAAACAAAGAATCTTCATAAGTATATTATCGAATAGATAAATCAACTTATCGGTGACATACATGTCTCCCAACTCCATATACTCTTGACTGCTGCGACCCTCCGCGAAAATCGACCGATCCAGCGTCCCGTCTTCATGCAGGATGAACACACCGTTGGCATCTTTATCCAAGATATATATCCGGTCATTCTTGAAAAACACCTTAGACACCTCTCCGATCAAACACTCGTCGGAAGTCTCAATGGGAATAATTTCGCACTGCGTCGTGTCAAACATAAAGGCACAATCATAGGAGCCGTCTTTGCTTTGATCCACATCAATCGTAATAATCGTTTTCTCTGATGTCTGTGCATGCAAATCTTTCGATCCACATTGCGTAAAGCCAACGGTCCATAAGACGCATACCACGAAACAGAAAATGTTTTTCATAGCCATTATATTCAATTTAAAAATTCACATTACTACAAATATATAATAAAAACAACAAAAAAAACACCCTATACCTCAAAACAACCCAGACATTCTCCAAAGCATTTTATTAATCACAAAAAAGACACGAGCTGAAAAAACACAAACGAAAACCAAGTTATGCAAAATTGATCTGGTATGTATATTGGAGGGGGATTTCCATGCTCACCTTTTTCGTAAATCAGGTTATATTTCCTAAATTTGTAAAGCAGAGCAATGAGATCGAATCGGATAATCGGAAAGCGTTTGCTCCCATTAAGATCATTCGTGAATCAAGATCGTACCAAAATGACAAAAGAGACCATCAAAGAGATCGACGTACAAAGCGTCATGACCAAATCAACCCTACCCGTAGGCGGATATTCGGTGAACCCATACGTCGGATGCTTGCATGCCTGCAAATACTGCTACGCTTCGTTCATGAAACGGTTTACCGGTCACACGGAGCCTTGGGGTACTTTTCTCGACGTCAAAAACTGGAAACCGATCAGCAATCCGCACAAGTATGACGGACAACGGATTGTTATCGGGTCGGTAACCGATGGATACAATCCCTATGAAGAGGTAGCCCGACGTACCCGACGACTGCTCGAAGAGCTACGGGGCTGTGAGGCCGAAATCATGATATGCACCAAATCGGACCTCGTCCTGCGCGATCTCGACCTGTTGAAACAATTCCGCAAAGTGACCGTATCTTGGTCCATCAATACGCTCGACGAACAGTTCCGCGCCGATATGGATCACGCAGTAAACATCGAGCGAAGAATTTCGGCCATGAAACAGGTTTACGACGCCGGCATCCGGACCGTATGTTTCATCTCTCCGATCTTTCCCGGAATCACCGATGTCAAAGCGATCATCGAACGCGTAAAGGACCAGACCGACCTGATATGGCTGGAAAACTTGAATCTGAGAGGACAGTTCAAGGGGGACATCATGAACTATATTCGAGAAAAACACCCGGCACTCATCCCTTTGTATGAAGAGATCTACAACCACAAACGGCTCGACTATTGGGAATCGCTCGAAAAGGAGATGTCGGCTTACGCCGCCGAACACGAATATCCCTATCGGATCAACGATCTACCCTACGGACGCTCCCAGAAGGGGAAACCCGTAATCGTCAACTACTTCTATCACGAAAAGATCAGATTGAAAAGATGATCGGGCCGACAGAAGGGAGAGATGCCACCGATCCGGAGCCACTCGGTCCCCTCGATCCTTGAACACTTTTCCAATACAACTTATAGCGTTCTTTTTCATATTCATTCTCCTGTTTTACCGCTGAACCATGATTCGGGTATAAATATCCGTAAAGGATATACAAAGCGACTCCACGATGCACCTAATTTTGCAATCGAAAAGATGAGTCGAACCTTAAAACAGGAACCCGTATGAAAATCAAAATTATCCTTGCGCTCGTCGCAATGGCAATAAACAGTACAGCAATTATGGCACAGGAAAAGATCAAACAAACGGCTGGACGCGAACAACTCGGAGAATTCGCTCCCAAATTCGCGGAACTCAACGACGATGTACTTTTCGGTGAGGTGTGGAGCCGCACCGACAGGCTCGGACTGCGCGATCGCAGTTTGATAACCCTTACTTCTCTGATCAGTCAGGGCATCACCGACAGCTCCCTGACCTACCACCTCCAAACGGCCAAGCAGAACGGGATCACCCGTACCGAAATCGCCGAAATTATTACCCACATCGGATTTTATGCCGGATGGCCCAAGGCTTGGGCTGCTTTCCGACTCGCCAAAGAGGTGTGGTCGGAGGATACGACCGGAGCGGATGCCAAAGCGGCTTTCCAACGCGAAATGATCTTCCCGATCGGAGAGCCCAACTCGGCCTATGCACAATATTTCATCGGAAACAGCTATCTTGCACCTATATCGAAGGAGCAGGTCAACGTATCGAACGTAACGTTCGAACCGGGTTGCCGGAACAACTGGCATATCCACCGGGCAAAGAGTGGCGGAGGACAGATGCTCATCGGTGTAGCCGGTCGCGGCTGGTACCAGCAGGAGGGTCAACCGGCAGTCGAGATTCTGCCCGGAACCGTAATCCACATTCCGGCCAACGTCAAACACTGGCACGGAGCTGCCTCCGACAGCTGGTTCGCCCACTTGGCGTTTGAGGTTCCGGGCGAAGAGAGCTCCAACGAGTGGTTGGAACCGGTTACCGACGAAGAGTATAACAAACTAAAATAATTCACTGTTAATCAGAAAATACCATGGAAACAAGACTCTATTATGACATGTACATTCCCACCCGGGTTATGTTCGGGGCCGGAATGTTGAACAAGTTAGGACAACAGCCCATGCCGGGCAAAAAAGCGTTGATCATCATCTCCAACGGTAAATCGACCCGTGCGAACGGCTATTTGTCCCGGACGGAAGAACAGTTGAAAAAAGCGGGTGTCGGGAGCGTCGTTTTCGACGGAGTATCACCCAATCCGACAGTGGCCAATGTCGATGCCGGAGCAAAAGCCGCACGGGAGAACGGATGCGACTTTCTGGTAGCACTGGGCGGAGGAAGCGTCATGGACTGTGCAAAAGCGATCGCCGTGATGGCTACCAACGACGGTGTCCTGTGGGACTATGTAGCAGTAGGTTCAGGCAAAGGGAACCCCATTCCGAACAGACCTCTGCCTATCATAGCCATCACTACTACGGCCGGCACGGGATCCGAGACCGACAATGCGGGAGTAATTACCAAAGAGGATACCTTTGAGAAGGCTTTCATCGGCTCACCGAGCCTGTTCCCCTATCTGGCTGTCGTCGACCCGGAACTGATGCTCAGCGTTCCGGCCGGATTCACCGCTTTCCAAGGATTCGACGCTCTGTTCCACAGCGTTGAAGGCTACATCGCCAAAGGAGCCAACCTGATGAGCGACATGTATGCCTTGACTGCCATCGAGAATCTAGCGAAGTACCTGCCTCGTGCCGTCAAGGACGGTAACGATATGGAGGCCCGGACGCATGTCGCTTTCGCCAACACCCTTTCGGGTGGGGTTATGTGCCTGACTCTGCTTACCAGCGAACACGGCATGGAGCATGCTCTCTCGGCATACCACCCCAGCCTGCCCCACGGAGCCGGACTGATCATGATCAGCCGTGCCTATTTCTCCTATTTTATCCGCAAACACGCCTGTGACGAACGTTTCATCCGCATGGCCCGTGCGTTGGGCATGCCCGAAGCCGACAAACCCGAGGATTTCATCACGGCTCTCACCCGCCTGCAGGAAGCATGCGGCGTAGCCGATCTGAAAATGTCCGACTACGGCATCGCTCTCGACGAATGCGAAAAACTCATGCGCAATGCACGAGAGGTAATGGGCATCATGTTCACCAGCGATCGGGTCCAGATGTCCGATGCAGAGATTGTCGACATCTATAAAGAGTCATGGAAATAACGGCACGATCCGCTTTATCATTCCGATTTATATCAGCCTCCGACAGCGTGTGCAGAGGCTGATATTTTCTGTCTGATCCTGCAAATCTGTAATGGAGGAGGTATAAAACAACGACAAAACAACGAACAGCAATTGTTCTGACCTATTCTCTCATCTATGTAGCGTAAGAATTAAACAACTATTTCATCATTGTCACCCTTCGCGGCATTCCGACATTTCAGCTGGGTGCTCTGTGTCTCTCTATTGCCGGATTCTGTTCGCCGTTTCTGTCTCGTTGCAATCTACCTCTGTTTCGACGGCTTGCCGCCCCGGAAGGATGCCCCGAGACCAATTATATCGGACAGTCGGTCGCCGAAATGCTGATTTTCTATGGCTGAGGGCTGGGATGGGGAACGAGCCAACCTGCTGTACACGGAACTCATCGAGGGAGCGGTATACAGCATCCAACAATTTTTCAGCAATCTATGAATCAGACGGTTCCGCTTTAGTCCCTTGGAATGGATATGGCGCAACTGACCTACGGGCATTGGATCAAGTGCCGGAAGTCCGAACAGACCGACTCTCAGCTCCAATCGGAATAGGAACACTATATCGGAGGCTGCTCACACAACTGACATAAACAACCAAAATAAAACTTCTGTTATGAAAAAAGTAAAAATTACCGTATTGCGGGTAACATTCAATGAAGATTTTGCCCGCGATTATGCCATGCCGGGACTGAAGCCCTGCTCCGTCATGAAGGAAGGACAAGTATTCTATGCCGAGTTAGGAAAACCCGAAGGTCTGTGCGACGGCGCATGGCGGACAATCCATCCCTACGTATTCGCCTTGGCCAATGGAGCCCAGCACTTCTACTTCAACGATTGGGTTCGGCAACCGGGAGTAGCCATCACCTGCTGCAATGACGGACTGCGTCCCGTATTTTTCAAACTGGAAGCCACCGATGAGGAGGTCAAGTCTCCGTTTGTATAAAGGCATCAAACATTCGGGAATAAATTAAGTCGTCTCTATCGGAACTTGGATGTTCCGCAACATCCTTTCCCTTCTCGTTGGACCGGTTCTCTCCCTTCAAATGCATAAAGGAGCCGCAAAATACGGCTCTTTTATCTTTTTAATTCAACTTCATCCTATTTTCTTTCATCTTACAGATTATCCTTGAGCGTTATCACGACAAGGAACGGATTGTCGTCTTCGGTAACTCCGTCGACCGACCCCACTAAATGAAACGCTTCTATCGGTGCAATCAGTTTATTCCCGGAAACAAAATAGTCGGATAATTCGATGCTACCGCCCCGTGGAAGGTCGCATGAAAAAGCACCTCGCTTGAAGGCCAGTAATTGATCCCTTTGCCAAATATTCGTACAGCGTTTACCTAGATAAATCAAAGTTGAGAACAACATGTCCTTATAATAACCCTGATAAAAAGGCCAATATATATCTTCGCTTACAAGGCGAGGTCGTTCTGGCTGTGTCAGTTGTCTTCTGCGTTTTTCACCCCGTTCTCCAAAATCGGTAATCAGAAAAGGATACATACGATCTTTGGTTACAAAATACATTGTATCGTTGCCAACATGTTCTGAGGAAACTAACACGCCGTCATGATAACGAAAAGGATTATTGCTCGAAGTCATAATAGCAGAGGGAGCATATTGGAATTTGGATGGTAAATATGTACGAATTATTTCTCCTTCACTATTTATTATCGTAATGAAATGCTTCGGAACGTAAGGTTTATCTTGAGAAGGAAGAGGAACATGGGTCAATGCAAATGTATTGCTGTCGATAACTCGACAAGAGCATATGTATTCATCTGTTTTTACATCAATGGACTTTAGGTGTCGACCATACAGGTCATAAACCTGTATGCGTTTATTGAACCCCTCAGAATAGAAACTGATTTTATCATCGTATATATTGGCACTGATTAGCCCCCAGAATGTAGGCATTAAATATTCGTTACCCGCTCGGCCAACTCGATTGAATGAGGAAATAATCTTACCCGATTCAATATCTGCTACTGTGATCGTACCGTTAGCCATGTCCTCCAGCAACACTTTCCCGTCGTCAGTCAGTCCTTGTACGGATAGATTACTCAAAATACGCTCCGTTTTCCCCAATGGAACCAGATCGACCCGTCCGCCAAATCGTTCCATTTGAAATCCGGTGTCTCTTCGGCATCCTCAAATAGTTGAGACATGTCGATCGTATAGGAAGCATCAGAAGCCACTGAAACCCCCTTTTGTCCACACGCCGCCAAAAACAGGCTGATCCATAAAATCATTATAATATTTCTGTTGATCATATATATTTATTCCGTTGATTATTCCGCACCATTTCATTACCTTGTATCACATAACACAAATTTAACATATTTCATCAGACAAATAAATATTACAAAATATACAATGAATTTATTTATTATCCGCACCTCGAGTCGCATAATCGCATCCTCAATCGATCAAACATATCTCCTCAAGTCGAAAGTCACCGCATCGAAAAATATACCTGCCTGCTTCAAAAAGAGAACCGTAAAATATTTGTTAATCTGGATTCGGAGGGCTATTCCATCTGTTCTGGCGCCGTGCATTGTCGTCTGTACATGACCGGCGAACCGCATCGGACTCCACCGAGCTTCACCAAATATTCCACCGAGCATACCAACTCGCTTGCGAATTGGAAAATAAAAACGAGCTTCGAGTTGGAAAAAAGAAATTTCCGTTATATTTTTGCG
>URBJ01000017.1 GCA_900546005.1 uncultured Alistipes sp.
GCAGATAATTCTGCTCGCCCTGCTCTTTTTCGACAGATACGTCTGACCGTTTCCCCATCCGCATGCCTCTCTCATGCTCACACTTCTCTCCTCCTCTGCCATAATTCGCCATAAAAATTACGACGACACTCCCACGCAAAATAAAAGTTCCCTCACCCCTATTCTCTCATAAAATAGTTTGCCGTCGCAAATATCCGCCGGTAGATTAAATGAAGTAGGAAGGGAACGGTCTACCAAAATAAGATAGCGCTTTATATCAGCCCCCCGTTTACCCACTATCAGTCCTAGTGTTCGCAAGCTGATTTTGCCATCGTTATCGCTATGTTGCCACGCACCTTCGATCCAACTTTGCGATCCAACCTATAAGCGTTATCCCTCTTTCGTATTCACACTCTTTTCTTCTCGATAAAAACCTTCTAGCACACCAAGTAAAGAGACAAAAAAGAGAAAACAGAAAAGTACAAAAAAAGAGGGACGGATCATCTCCGCCCCTCCAATATGTCGAATCTCTTATCGACTATTTGTTGCTTTCAACAATAGCGACACGGTTCAAAGGAATTTCGGGGAATTTGTCGGTTCCACCCTTAGCAACTACTTCCAATTGAGAAGCGTCTACACCGAAACGATCAACCAACACTTTGCAAACAGCATCAGCACGCTGTTGACTCAGGTATTGGTTACGTTTTGCTGAACCGGTAGCGCTGTCAGCATAACCTACGATCGTAAACTTCTTGTTCGGATAAGCCTTGATATAGTTAGCTACATAACCCAGATTCATGATCTCCTGAGGAGTGATCGTGTAGCTTCCGATGTTGAAGAACGTTCCCATGATCGGGCCTTCGATTGCAGGAGCTGCAGCCGGAGCCTCTTTCACTTTGTTCTTTTCAGCAGCCAGTTCGTCAGCGAGACGTTTTGCTTCGGCCCTCGATTTAGCCAATTCATCTTCCAACGAAGCGATCTTGTTGTTGTACGGAGTGTAGTCAGCCGGGACAGCAACGGTAGGACGGTTGAAACCGCGGCGGTTCAGCTTGAATGTCAAACCGGCAGTCACCGTGAACATACCCTCACTTTTTGCACCGCGAACGACCTGATCGAAACCTTGGTTAACAACCATCTGTTTTACCTCAAGGTTCAAGTCTACCAAGTTGCCCAGACGGATGTTGTTCAACAAACCGTAAGTAAAGGCGAATTCGTTGTTATAAAGGTGATTTGCAGCGGAACGAGCCCAACCGAAACCTACATAAGGTACGAAGTTCCACGTACGGGTCTCTTTATATCCACCGATTGCATTGGAGATGTTCCACATTACATCACCATGCAAGTTCATCACATTGAATTTTTCTTGATACATTCCCTTTGAATCCGGACCTTTTGAAGATACGGCATAGGGGCTGCGGGCGTTGTCCCAACCATTGGCTTTCAAGCCCGAATATTGCAAGCGCAAACCTACGCAAGGCGTAATCCATTTACCCACGAAAACATCCAAAGCCGGAGCGACATGATTTCCATAGCTATCGCTTTCGCCTTGATAGACGTTGATACCGCCGGCAACACCGATAAAGATGTTGTCAAACAACCGATTGGTCAGGTAAGGACCTCTTTTGGTCTGCGCCTCCATCAATCCATCGTCTTGAGCGAGAGCTGGCATTGCCGAAACAACCAGCATTACCATTGTTGCGATCAGATACTTTTTCATAATACAACTGTTTTAAATTAAAAATACCGTTTATATAATTCCTCTTCACACCATGGTATCTTCATGGACTTTCAGTCGCCCGACATTACTGGGTCACACTGCGACTGAGTTTTCATGAACAAGCCATATACCAACTCCTTTATCTCATTCAAATAAACTGCCAAAGGCTATATCTGTCATATTTTTCTTTTGCCTGCCCTTGCTTTCCACAAGGAGCAAACCTCTCTTTATACTACAAATATATGTCTTTATTTCATATTCTCCAATTTTTCCCAAAGAAAAAGCACACTTGGACTCACAAATAAATTTTGTTCATTTTTTTGTCGAGGAACAAATAATTACTATATTTGCATCCGATTTGTCACGGGGTGTAGCGCAGTCCGGTTAGCGCGCCAGCTTCGGGAGTTGGAGGTCCCGGGTTCGAATCCCGGTACCCCGACAAACAAAAAAGAGAACATTCATCGAGAATGTTCTCTTTTTTGTTTGTCTGTATGCACCGATTCAATGAGTACCTAGTTCTCGCAACTAGGTAAAACAAAACGAGTTATACAATACTCTCCCTTTGCTTATATAAATACTCCACGAAAACTCGTGCTCACCTACAACGGACGACGGTTGTGCAACGCATGGGCAATGGTCAACTCATCGGCATAATCGAGCTCGTCACCGAAACCAATCCCCCGCGCGATAGAGGTCAATTTGACATTTCCGTATTCCTGAATTCTTCGAGCAATATAGAACGAGGTGGTCTCTCCCTCTACCGTTGTGCTCAGCGCCAGAATCACTTCACGGACCTCTCCCCGAGCGATCCGATCGAGCAAAAGATCGATTTTCAGATCAGACGGTCCGATTCCCTGCATCGGAGAGATCACCCCGCCCAACACATGATATACCCCCTCATACTGGCGGGTCTGTTCAATCGACAGCACATCCTTGACCTGTTCGACTACACAAACCAGCGAATGATCCCGCGTCGGATCGGAACAGATCTCACACTTGTCTCCGTCCGACAGGTTGTTGCAACAGGAGCAATAGCGGATCTCTGTCCGGAACCGCAGAATGGCACGACTCATCAACTCTACATCGTGCTCTTCCATCCGCAACAGATGCATTGCCAAACGAAGAGCCGTTCTTCGTCCGATTCCGGGCAGTCTGGAGAACTCACCCACAACATCATCGAGCAATTTTGCCATACCAGATCGTGTTTCCGGATCAGTCGATCATCTCGATCGATGCCACCTCGACCCAGCCTTTGTTTCCATCGGCGATGCGAATCTCACGCCACTCGCCGAGCGATCCCTCAACCCGAACCTTCGTACCTTCATGCAGCACGAAGATATCCTTGCTACCCTCGTCCGGAGAGCTTTTCACGGGTGCAGCCGAGGCCATGACGATCGCTTCCGTAGGATTCAGTTGGGCTTTTCGATCCACCGAGGCATAGACGACAGACACCACGAACAACAGGGCCGAGACGATTGCTCCGTAGAATCCGACCTTCTGCCACATCATCCGTCGCAACAGCAGGTAGGTACCCACGCCGATCAGCAACAGAGCAAAAAAGACTAAACTCAGCACAGCCCACGTATTGCCGCTCAAACGGTTTCCCAAATCGATCAGCCACCGTTTAAGAAAGAAGACCGGCACCTCTTCGATCTTGTCCTGCACATAGGCATTTGCGAGGGAAAGGTTATAGCGGATATCGTCGTTTCCCGGAGCCAGTTTCAAGGCTTTGTTGTAGTTTAGGATCGCACGTCCGTTCATTCCCTTCTTGAAATAGGCATTTCCCAGATTGAAATAGAGTCTTGCACTTTCGTAGCCCGAATCGAGCAACTGTTCGTAATTTTTAATGGCCGCTTCGTAATCGGCTCCGATATAGGCCGTATTCGCACTGTCCCACACCGCAGCGTAGGCCCGATCTTTCGCTCCGACAGGAGTACAGCAAAGCGCGGCAAACAGTACCGCAACGACGGCTATCACACTTTTCATATCGTACATCTCCCTGTTTTTACTTTTTTATTACCGATTCGAGTTTCGAAAGGATGGCTGCAGCCGAACGATACACTTCGCTCATCTGCCCCGATGCGGAGGGCGAGTATTGTGCATACTCACACGTCGTAATCGTATCGATAAAACGTGCGATCTGTTCAGGAGCCACTCCACGCTTCTGCAACTCTTCCCGAATGTTGTCTTTCGTAAGATTCGAAACCGGAATATTCAGCTTATCGCTCATATATCCCCAGAAAGCCCGCAACACCTCCTCGTAAAACGGTTTCTCCTCTCCATTTTCCATATATTGCAGCGCCATCTTGAGCCGTTGCAAGGCCACCTTGTTCGCCTTTCGGTTCCGAATCAGGATCGTATTCTGCATATCCTGCAGGTGCTTTTTCAAGAAGTGGTATCCTCCCGCACAAGCAGCCAGAATCAGCAACAGCGCAATAAAATACCACAAACTACCGAAGAATACATTGCCGATCCGCCGCAATCCGGGGTTGTCGATCCGAATAAAGCGGATGTCGCGATCGAGAATTTTGAGGTCTTCTTTATTGATCCCGCTGATGACGCCGCCGCCCGACAGACCTGTACCCGTCGAATCGGGCCGTACCTCCACATTGAATACAGCCGTCGACAACGTAACGTATTTTGCCGCCGAGGGATCGAAATAGCTGAACTCTACCGGCCCGATCGTATAACGGCCTTCGGCTCGCGGAATGAAGGGGTATTCGAACTGACGGTATCCGGTAATTCCGTTCGCATTGTGGGTCAGGCTCTCTGTGGTCTTCTTGTTGTATTGTTCGAAAGAAGAGGGCATTTGAATGTCCGGCGCCTGAATCAGCGGCAAGTTTCCGCTTCCCGACAGCTTCAGCACAAGATTGTTCGAGCCGTTGGCCGATACGCTCTGATTATCCAGACTTCCACTCATCTGGAACTGTCCTACCGCACCATTGAACGAAGCCGGAGCTCCTGCCGGAAAATCCTTTACCGTGATAGCGATCGGGGATGATACGAGGTCTTTGCGCACCTCCTGAATCTGCTGACCGCCTCCGAAGAAGTCATCGAAGAGCGATTGTGGACGCTGAGACTGGACCACAATCTGTGCCACGGCCGTTACGCTGAACTGCTCGATGTGCAGCTGCCCCGACTGCTGGGGATAGAGCAACACCTCCTTGATAACCCGCGAACTATAATCCTTTCCGTTCAGAGTCTCCCGTTGCCAGTCATATCCGCTGACGTCCAATTCCTGAGTCCAGAAACCGTTGAACGCCGGGAATTTGATATTCTCGATCCGTCCGAGCTGCACCCGGGTGTAGATTTTGAAGACGGCCCGCACCGGTTGTCCCTTGTAGGCCGTATGGCGATCGACGGTTACCCGCACCAACAAATCGTCGGCCCCGACCCTGTTCGAAGATTGGAAACCCGTTTGAGCGCTCTGGCCGCCCCCACTTCCCGCACTTTGACTTCCTCCATCGACCACTTCGATGTTGACCGGTTTGGTCGAATAGGTCTTCCCGTCCACCGTAGCCGTCGCCCCCGAAATGGTTGCATTACCCACGGCATTTGCCTGCAATACATAAGTATAGGTATAGGACGATTTTTTGGTCACATTGTTGTTGATGATCGACACGGAGGTACCCTCCGATAGGGTAGGTCCGGCAAGCACATCCACACCGGAGAAGGTTGCGGGAGGGGTAAACTGCGAAGGCTTGGCGTTAAGCGAAAATTCGATCCGGAAGGCCTCTCCCGAAGCCACAACGGAGGGAGCCTCCACGTTGAATTCGACATCTTGCCCCTGCACGGCTGCCGACAACAGCAGACACACCGCGACACCCATATATTTCATCAAACGTAACATACCTTATAGAATCATTTCGTCCGCAAAAATAACTGTTTTTATAATATTGTGAAACAGATAGCTGACATTTAGACCCAGCCCTCACAATAAAACGCCCGGCATCTTCGGCATATTGTATCGCCACACGAAAAACGCAAAAAAGGATTTGCACAAACCCCTTTTTCTGCTTATTTTTGAAAACGGCACACCGCCTCGGACACAAAAACTTCATGGTTCATGACAAAGGGTCGATTGCTTTTCACTGTTCTCACGGCCGGCATCTTCATCGGATGCACCAATCCGTTTGCCGGAAGAAGCGACGCCCCGGGTTCGGATTCGACGGTTCGACTCGACAGCCTGCTTCCTCAGAAGCTTACCGAACCGGCCTACACCCCGACCGATTCACTGCGCAAGCAGTTGGGCGGTCCTCTTTTTGAGGCACCCGATCCGGACGACTCGATCACCCTGCTCGAAATCAAACGCAACATTTATGCCGGAGACACAACCCTGTGCTACCGCTACATCGAGCACAACCGGGCCCATCCGGTCTACCGATGGTTCGAAAACGATTCGCTAAAAAGACTCCTTCCCGGAGGTCACAGTGCTCCACCAACAGGACCTTCCAGACCTCTCCCCGCCGCACCGAACGCGAACCGCAGACCTGCATTACCGGCCGGCATCGACTCCACAGCATGGGCTGTCTGCCGAGGCTTCTGGATCCCTGTTTACAAATATCCAGACCGTCAAGGCTTCTACATCGATTTCCCTAACCGACGAACCGAATTCTGGCAGATTGCCGATTCAACCTACACCCATTTCGACGGATCGACATGCGAACGCCGCACCATGCAGGAGCTCAAAGCCGACACTTCGGGCAATTTCCGCATCCGTATCGGAGACGAGCAGATCGACTTCCGCCTGGTAGACGAGCGGTGCGCTCTATACAGAAAAACCGTCAACAACCAATTACCCTGTTACGTCATTCCCGTTACCCATGTGCGCATGTTCGACATGATCCGCTACGCCACCACTTCCCGACAAACCGTCGACGGGTTCGAAAAAATTACCGAAGAATAGACACTCTGCTCACGATATATGAAACGATTGCTCTCCGTACCGTTACTGTTCGCCCTTCTGCTAACGAGCTGTCAGCAGATCGAGACGTGGTTTACCCGGATCACCTGTCGACAAAGTGACTCCACGGTTCTCCTCGACTCAGTGGCCTTAGCACGTCGGGAAGCAATCCGTGCCGCGGAACTGGCCTTCCGGCAAGCCGTAGCAGACTCGATCCGCAACCAACCGAACGGAACCTTCAACGACTTTCCGACGCCCCCCACCCCGTTCGATTCGATCACCGTAATCCGAACCCAATACGGAGAGAAGAGTGGTGCACCGTTCCGCCAATACACCTACATCGACCACAGCCGCTCCTCCTCTGCCCAACAATGGTTCAGTGCCGATTCGCTGCGCAAACGGTTCGAACGTTTCATGACGGAAGTCGGAGGGGGAAAGATCGCCTATGAGCGGGCCTTGCAACGATGCCTCGCACAAAAGGTCGAAACGCACATCAACTCCTCGATCACGCGTTACACCGGCTTCTGGATCCATGTATATCCCCACGACGGAAAGTTCTATTTGGAAGACGATCCGGAATGGAAATATGCTTGGCACTTGAACGACTCGCTCTACATGAATCTGACGAAAAACGGTCCCCGTCCGGTACGGGTCGTTTCGTTCAAGGAGCTCTCCGATGGTGGATTTATGTTCCAAACGACCGAAGAGAAGATGGTCTTTACCCCGGTAAAGGGATACCGCGATCTGTACAGAATGACCCTCGACGGTATTTTTTACAAACAGATGGGGTATGCCGTTCCGGCCGACACCTACTTCCGATACGACATCATCCGCTACACGGGCAATACTCCCGATCGATTCATCCCCATCGAGAAGGAAGATGAGCAATAAACACATTTGAGGGGGTGCATATTCGGATATGCACCCCCTCAAATCTATTACGAAGAGTTCGTCCGATCCGATTTCGCCCAACTGACGCGGTCCGAACCAGACGCCTCGATAGTCCTGAAATTACTTCTTAAATTCAGCAAAGAAGTCGTTGCCCTTGTCGTCCACAATAATAAATGCAGGGAAGTTCTCTACATAGATCTTGCGCACCGCTTCCATGCCCAATTCGGGGAAGTCGACCACTTCGACACTCTTGATGCTGTTCTTCGCCAATACGGCAGCCGGACCGCCGATCGAACCGAGATAGAAGCCACCGTGCTTCTTGCAGGCATCGGTTACCGCCTGACTGCGGTTTCCTTTGGCCACCATGACCAACGATGCTCCGTGATCCTGGAAAAGATCGACATAGGGATCCATACGCCCTGCCGTCGTCGGACCGAAGCTTCCCGAAGCCATACCCTGCGGCGTTTTAGCCGGTCCGGCATAGTAGATCGGATGTTTCTTGAAATATTCGGGCATCGGTTTGCCTTCGTCGATCATCTGTTTGATGCGGGCGTGTGCAATATCACGAGCTACGATCAGGGTTCCCTTCAGGTTCAACCGCGTCTTCACCGGATATTTCGTCAGAATCTCACGCACCTTGTCGATTCCCTCATCGAGATCGATCTCGACGGGCGGCTGCATGTTCGGTGCACATTTCGGCAAGAAGCGTGCGGGATTCTTCTCCAGTTGTTCGAGGAAAATACCCTCTTCGGTAATCTTTGCCTTGATGTTTCGGTCGGCACTGCAGCTTACTCCGAGTCCAACAGGGCAGGAGGCTGCATGACGCGGCAGACGGATCACCCGTACGTCGTGTACCAGATATTTACCACCGAACTGAGCGCCGACTCCGCTCTCACGACAAATTTTCAACACCTTCTCTTCCCATTCGAGGTCGCGGAATGCCCGACCACCCTCGTTTCCAGAGGTAGGCAGATGATCGAGGTATCCGGCTGAAGCCTTCTTCACCGTAGCGAGGTTCATCTCGGCCGACGTACCCCCGATGACCAACGCCAAATGGTACGGAGGACATGCCGATGTTCCCAGATCCATAATGTGAGTCTTGATGAATTTGGTCAGCGACTTCTCGTTGAGTAGCGCTTTGGTCTGCTGATAGAGGAACGTCTTGTTGGCCGAACCGCCTCCCTTCGTAATGAACAGGAAGCTGTACTGATTGCCCTGCGTGGCATACAGATCGATCTGAGCCGGCAGGTTCGTTCCGGTATTTTTCTCCTCGGTCATGGTAAACGGAACCACCTGTGAATAGCGCAGATTCCGTTTGCGGTATGTCTCATAAACCCCTTTTGAGAGAGCTTCGGCATCGTTGGCTCCGGTATAGACATCTTCCCCCTTCTTTCCGATCACGATGGCAGTACCCGTATCCTGACAGGTAGGCAACTCTCCATCAGCAGCCACCACCTGATTCAGCAGCATGGTATAGGCAACGAACTTGTCGTTGTCAGTAGCCTCGGGATCCTTCAGGATGTCGGCCAGTTTCTGCAGATGCGCCGAACGCAGATAGAACGACACATCGGAGAATGCCGCTTCGGCCAAAAACTCCAAACCTTTAGGGTCTATTTTCAAAATTTTACGGCCGTCACACTCGACCACACGAACATAATCTTTTGTAAGCAGGCGATACTCCGTGGTATCTTCAGAGAGCGGGAAAGGCTCCTGATAAATAAACTCAGCCATAACAGTTGATAGATTCGTTTAACGATAAGATTTCGATTCTACAAAGATAGCGATTTGTTTCGGATTGTACGTCTCGAAAAGCACAAAAGGATTACCCCGATCGTGAATATTGGGAGATAAAACTAAGGTATCGCCTCGGGATGGAGGATTGACCGCTGAGTTTTTCTGACGGAGATTCGGGAGTTCTCACACCAAAGACCCTCTGTCGAGACCGAGACCACTTCCTCTCGCTCCTAAAATCCACCCCATCAACCGCTCTCGCAGAAAAAATCAAGTGAACAATTGCCAATTCGCTATTTTTTATTACCTTTGCGGCACATTTTACAAAAATTAAAACGACAAAACGTTATGAATCATTACGAAACCGTTTTCATTGCTACACCGGTTCTCTCTGACGTTCAGACCAAAGAGCTGTTTAGCAAATTCCAAGGTGTCATCACCGAGAACGGCGGTCAGATCGTGAGCGGCGAAGAGTGGGGACTCAAGAAACTCGCTTATCCGATCCAGAAAAAGACCACCGGCTTTTATTTCCTGATCGAATTCGAGGGCGAAGGCAGCCTTGTCGACATTCTCGAAACCCAGTACCGTCGTGACGAACGCGTCATCCGTTTCCTCACCTTCAAAATGGACAAATACGCTGTCGAGTACGCCGAAAAACGTAGAAACAAATACAAATCAAAACAGGAGTAACAGTCATGGCACAGAATCAATCCGAAATCAGATATCTGAATCCTCCTACCGTAGAGGTTAAAAAGAAAAAATACTGCCGCTTCAAAAAAGCCGGTATCAAATATGTCGATTACAAAGACGCCGAATTCCTGAAGAAATTCCTCAACGAACAGGGTAAAATCCTGCCCCGCCGTCTGACCGGAACCTCTCAGAAATTCCAGAAGAAAGTAGCTACCGCCGTAAAACGTGCCCGTCACTTGGCGCTGCTGCCTTTCGTTACCGATATGTTCAAATAATATTAAACCGGAGGAAAAATCATGCAAGTAATTCTTATCAAAGACGTCGAGAACTTGGGTTATGCCAACGACATCGTTGAGGTTCGCCCCGGTTACGCCAATAACTACCTGATTCCTCAGGGATACGCCAAGAGTGCAACGGCTTCTGCCCGCAAAGTTCTGGCCGAAAACCTGAAACAACAAGCCCACAAAGAGGCTAAATTGGTTGCCGATGCAGAGGCTCTGGCCGCACGGCTCGCCGAAACCGTATTGAAAATTACGGCTAAGGCTGAAGAGGGCCGTATCTTCGGTTCGGTTACCGCTGCCCATCTGGCAGAAGCTCTCGGAGCTCAGGGCATCGAAGTGGATCGTAAAAGCATCAGCGTTGATCCCGTAAAGACGATCGGCGCTTACGAAGCCTCTGTAAAGATCTACAAGGGCATTGGTGCTACGATCAAATTCGAAGTGGTCGCTGAAGAGTAATTTAGTACGATTAGAAATAGAAAGGAGCCGTAAGTTTTACGGCTCTTTTTTTATTCCGTTTTTTATCATCTGGAGAGCAACGGCGTGCAGCACATCGAAACGCCCTTGATCAAACAGAAATTCGGCAAATGGAATGTGTAAAACAACATAGGTTTACAATCATTCTGCCGTTGTCGTGAAGCATTCCAATCCCACAAAGCGTCTTCGGGAGAGACCGACAGAAAGTAACACCTATTTCAGTGATGCTCAGTCCCGAGCGCATGAATAGCCTGCGGCCCACTCCATAGATTGCGACCGACTCATCATCGATAGGTATGTACGGATCGTTGCGCCGTCACTTCTTCGCTTTACATCCGGGAACGTTCCCCCACTCCTCCACGCAAAACTGCTTGAAACGATTACTCAAGCGGCTGTTGTACCCGTGACGCGAGACAAAACTAAAATTTCGGGTCACCGAAAGGTCTCGAATATCGATCACCCGAAGCATATTGTGTCGCAACTCCTCCAGAACCGCATGAATCGACACGAACGCCACGACCCGGGAACCGTACAAATAGTGTTTGATGCTTTCGGTACTGCCTAACTGCATCTCGACCGACAACGAACGCATGGGAATCCCCTGCGCTGCCAACGCCCGCTCCACCACCTCCAACGTTCCGGAACCGGCCTCTCGAATCACCATCGGCAGTTTCGTCAACTCCGAGAGGGCGATCTCCTCTTGCGTTACCGATCGGTTGTCCGCAGCCGTAACCAGTACCAATTCATCCTCCATAAAGGGCTCGTAATGGAGTTGCGGATCGCGTGCCACGCCCTCGATCAATCCAAAATCGAGCCGTTCATCGGCAACCATCCGCTCGATTTGCCTCGTATTGCCATCCGTCAATGTCACGCCGATCTGCGGATAGCGCTGCTTGAAATGGGACAAGACAGCCGGTAACAGATACTGGGCAATCGTCGTACTGGCTCCGACATGCAACGTTCCGACCGCTTCCGCATGGTCGTCGCTCAACGCATCGTTCAAATCGGAATAGAGAGCCAATATGCGCCGTGCGTACCCAAGCAACACCTCCCCTTCCGAGGTCAGAAATACCGAATTGCTTCGCCGCACGAACAAGGGAACCCCCAACTGCCGTTCCAACTCGTTGATATGTTTCGTAACGGCCGGCTGCGAAATAAACAGCTCCTCTGCCGCACGTGTAAAACTCAACCGTTCGGCCGCCACACGGAACACCTTCAATCGGAAATCGGTTACCATCTGTTATTGTCTAATCTAAAGTTAATCGTTACATGAAAGCGGATCCTACCAGTCAATCTCTAAAAAAGAAAGAAGAAGGGGAAAAACTTCTCCCTTACAAGCAGTCTTTCCCCTCCGTCTTGTAAACCTGTGTTCGATCCACCGTACCTATCGGGACAAAGCTACCGCCTCCCGAATATCAGCCATGATCTTCTCGGCCAAGGCATCGGCCGACGCCTTATCCTTGCTTTCGCTGTATATGCGGATGATCGGCTCCGTATTCGATTTACGCAGATGCACCCACTCGGTCGGGAAATCGATCTTCACACCATCGATATCGTTGACCTGTTCGTGTGCATACTTCTCCTTGATCTGCTTCAATACCGCATCGACATCGATCTGCGGTGTAAGCTGAATCTTGTTTTTCGAGATATAGTATTGCGGATATGTAGCCCGAAGCGCCGAAACACTCATCTTCGAGTGGGCCAAATGCGTCAGGAACAGGGCTACACCGACCAAGGCATCCCGACCGTAGTGACATTCGGGATAGATCACCCCGCCATTGCCTTCTCCTCCGATCACCGCTCCGACCTCCTTCATACGCGTTACGACGTTGACCTCGCCCACCGCAGCGGCATAGTAGGTGCAGCCATGTTTTTCGGTTACGTCGCGCAGGGCCCGCGAAGAGCTGAGGTTCGACACGGTTGCCCCTTTCGTATGCGAAAGAATATAGTCCGCAACGGCCACCAGCGTGTACTCCTCGCCAAACATCGTTCCGTCCTCGCAAACCAAGGCCAGACGGTCAACATCCGGATCGACGACTATGCCCAGATCGGCCTTTTCCTCTACGACCCGAGCCGATATCTCCGTCAAGTGTTCGGGAATGGGTTCCGGATTGTGGGCAAAGTGGCCGTCGGGGGTACAGTTCAATTCGATCACTTCGACTCCCAACTCCCGTAGCAGAGCCGGGATCACGACTCCACCCACCGAGTTGACCGCATCGACAACCACCTTAAAGTGAGTCGCACGAACCGCATCGCAATCGACCAACCGCAGCGAAAGCACTCGTTCGATGTGCTCCTCATTGTAGCTTTCCCGAGAAATTACCGTCCCGATATGATCGATATCCGCAAACTTATAGTTATCCGCTGCCGCAATGGCCAATACGCGCTTCCCTTCGGCATCGTTCAGGAACTCGCCCCGATTGTTCAATAATTTCAGAGCGTTCCACTGTTTCGGATTGTGGCTTGCTGTCAGGATAATACCGCCGTCGGCTCTGTAACCGGTCACCGCCAGTTCAACTGTCGGCGTGGTCGCCAGCCCGATATTCACGACATCGACACCACAACCGCACAACGTTCCCTCGACAATCGAAGAAACCCAGCCTCCGGAGAGTCTCGCATCACGTCCGATCACTACCCGCAATCGTTTCCCTTCATTCTTCTCTTTCTGCCATTCGACATAAGCCGCTGTAAACTTTACCAAATCCTGTGGGGTCAGATTATCACCGGCATTTCCGCCGATCGTGCCGCGTATTCCGGATATCGATTTTATCAGTGTCATAACATTCGTTTTTATGAATTTTGACACAAAATAATTATTTTTATGCCAATAATAAAAATCCTCAGCCATAAATTTATGAGAATCATTCCCTCCTCCGAATTAATCATCAACCGCGACGGTTCGATTTTCCATCTGCACTTGAAACCCGGACAAGTAGCGCCGACCATTCTTCTGGTCGGAGATCCGGGACGTGTCGACCGAATTGCCGGCTATCTCGACACGATCGAACTCCGAACCGCGAACCGCGAATTCGTCACGGTAACCGGCTCATACAAAGGGAAACGCATCAGCGTTATTTCGACCGGCATCGGTACCGACAACATCGATATCGTCCTCAACGAACTGGACGCCCTGTTCAACATCGATTTCGGGACACGCACCGAAAAAGCGGATAAAACCCGTTTGACGCTGCTGCGCATCGGCACCTGTGGCGCCATACAGCCCGACCTGAAGATCGGCGACCTGATTCTTTCCCGTATCTCGGTAGGGTTCGACGGCTTGTTAAACTTCTACCAAGGACGCGACTCGGTTTGCGACAAAGCGATGGAGGCTGCATTTCTCAAGCATACGGACTGGAACAAGCTGTTGACAACCCCCTACTTTGTCCGTTGCTCCGACCGACTGGCCGAACTTTTTTCGGACTGTACGCACTGCGGCATGACCATTTCGGCCCCGGGTTTTTATGCCCCTCAGGGGCGACATCTCCGTCTGTCTCCGGCCTACCCTCAGTTGAACGAAAAAATCGAGACATTCCGCTATGGTCCCTATCGTTTCACCAACTTCGAGATGGAAGGCTCGGCTTTGGCCGGACTCTCGCTGCTCATGGGACACGACGCCGCTACCATCTGTACGGTTATCGCTCAGCGCGTTGCGCTCGACATGGAGACCGACTATCAGCCTTTTGTTGATAAGATGATAACAACGTCTCTCGACCGACTGGCCGGAATTTGATTTTTTGCCCTATCTTTGAATGGATAAAAGCTGCATCAAAACATATAAAACCATAAATAACTATGAAATTTGTCGTATCATCTACCGCATTGCTGAATGTACTGCAAACCCTGAGCAAGGTTGTCAGCAACAAAAATACGCTTCCGATTCTGGATAATTTCTTGTTCGACCTGAAAGACGGCGTACTGAAAATTACCGCCTCCGATCTGGAAACCACGCTGATCGGATCGCTCCCTGTCGAGAACATGGAGGAGGCCGGACTCATGGCCGTGCCCGTCAAGCTGATGCTCGACTCGCTCAAAGAGTTCTCCGAACAACCGCTCTCGATCGAAGCCAATGAGTCGACTTGGGAGATCAACATCAGCTGGAAAACCGGAAAGCTCACCATTCCGGGAACCTCCGGACTGAGCTATCCGAACCTTCCGGAGCTGAAATCCGACAACCAACAGAGCCTCTCGATCGATACAGGAACCCTGCTCTGCGGAATCAACAAAACGATTTTCGCTACGGCCGACGACGAAATGCGTCCCGTAATGAACGGCGTCTATTTCCACTTCGAGGCAGGAAACCTCACCTTCGTCGCAACGGACGCCCATAAACTGGTCAAATTCGTTGCTCCGGCCGAAACGGAGATTACGGCATCGTTCATCCTCCCCAAAAAACCGGCCAACCTGCTCAAAGGCATCTTGGGCAAAGAGGAAGAGGATATTTCGATGGAGTTCGACGACAAGAACGTGGTATTCAAGCTCAAGAACAGCACGTTGATCTGCCGTCTGATCGAAGGCAACTACCCCAACTACAATGCGGTCATTCCGACCAACAACCCCAATCATATCCAGATCGACCGGGTAGAACTGCTCAACGGCATCCGACGCGTAGCCGTATGTTCGAATCAAGCCACCAATCTGATCAAAATGGATATCGAACGCGGTACGATCCACCTGACGGCACAGGACCTCGACTTCTCGGTGTCGGCTCAGGAGTCCATCCCGTGCGAATATGACGGCGACAACATTTCGATCGGGTTCAAATCGACCTTCCTGATCGAGATTCTCTCCAACATCGACACCCAGAACGTGCTGCTCGAGCTGGCCGACTCTACGCGTGCCGGAGTCTTCAAACCCGTCTATGACGAAGCCCCGAGCTCGGATACCCTGATGCTGCTGATGCCGATGATGATCAACGCATAACCCTTCAAACACGAAACTTAAGGCACTCAAGCCATCGAAGGAAGATGAATTTGAATCTGAAAAGACCGATCGTTTTTCTGGACTTGGAGACGACCGGAGTGGATCCGTCGAAAGACCGGATTGTCGAGATATCGTTAGTCAAAGTAATGCCGGACGGCAGCGAAGAGGTGAAGACCCGACGGCTGAATCCGCAGATGCACATTCCGGAAACCGCATCGGCCATTCACCACATCTACGACAAGGATGTTGCCGATTGCCCTACGTTCCCGATGATCGCAAAATCGCTGTGGAGCTATTTGGAGGGGTGTGATCTGGGCGGATACAATTCGAACAAGTTCGACATTCCGGTGCTGGTCGAGGAGTTTTTGCGGGCAGGCATCGATGTAGACTTCAAGAAAAGGCACTTCATCGACGTGCAGAATATTTTCCACAAAAAGGAACAGAGAACACTGGTAGCGGCATATAAATTTTACTGCGACAAGGACCTGAACGAGGCCCATTCGGCCGAGGCCGATACCAAGGCCACCTTGGAGGTACTGAAAGCGCAGCTCGACCGCTATCCGGACCTGCAGAACGACGTCACCTTTCTGTCGGACTACTCCAGCCGCGACCAGAGCGTCGACTACGCCGGGCGAATCGTCTACGACGACAAGAAGAGAGAGGTATTCAACTTCGGGAAGCACAAGGGCCGTCCGGTGGCCGAAGTATTCCGGACAGAACCAAGCTACTATTCGTGGATGATGAACGGAGACTTTCCGCTATACACCAAAAAGGTCATAACGGCAATCCGGCTTCGCGAGATGAACAACAAAGGGTAGAGAGCCCCGCAATTGTTTTCTCCGAGATAGAATCATTCATCCAGACAGAATAAGCGGACGGGGAGGAGCATCCAAGCATGCTTCTCCCCGCCCGCTGTTTTACTTCGAGGTCCCTGCTACTTCAAATATTGAAGGAAAAACTGTTCGATCTTATCAAAAGGTATGATGTCTACCCGGTCATAAAGATCGACATGACTGGCACCCGGAATGATCATCAACTCCTTGTTATCCCCTTTCAACTTCTTGAACGCATCTTCGCTGAAATAGCGCGAATGTGCCTTCTCGCCATGAATCATCAACACGGCACTGCGGATCTCATCGCTGTAGGTAAGCAACGGTGTGTTGAGAAACGACAGAGCCGATGTTTTGTTCCAGCCACCGTTCGAG
Organism: uncultured Alistipes sp.; assembly: GCA_900546005.1. Taxonomy (GTDB): domain Bacteria; phylum Bacteroidota; class Bacteroidia; order Bacteroidales; family Rikenellaceae; genus Alistipes_A; species Alistipes_A pullicola. The sequence continues at coordinate 16,792 of URBJ01000017.1, forward strand.
TTAAGCGAACGCTTGTGGTATCCCCGTTTGGTCTTGTAATAGTCGTAATAATCCTTTACGAATTGGGGAGCATCCTCCGGAAGCGGATCGACGACACCTCCGGCAAGTGCATAGGTACCGCTCTTTGCATCGAGCGTCCGCTGTGCGTTGAGCTCTTTGCGGAGTTCATAACGACCATCCTCATCCAACGAATCGAAATAGCCGTTGGCCGTCACCCGGCTCATGTCGTACATCGTAGAGGCCACCGTAGCCTTAATCCGCGTATCGATCGCCGCTGCATTCAAGGCAAAGCCGCCCCATCCGCAAATGCCGATGATTCCGATCCGTTCGGGATCTACATCGTCACGAATCGACAGAAAATCGACTGCCGCAGAAAAATCCTCCGTATTGATATCGGGAGAGGCGACATAACGGGGTTCTCCACCGCTTTCGCCGGTGTACGAAGGATCGAAGGCAATCGTCAAGAACCCACGCTCGGCCATGGTCTGGGCATAGAGTCCGGAGGCCTGTTCCTTTACCGCACCGAAGGGTCCGGAGACGGCTATGGCCGGCAATTTTCCCGTGGCGTTTTTGGGTTTGTACAGATCGGCAGCCAGCTCGATGCCGAATCGATTTTTGAACCGTACACTCTCGACCGTCACTTGATCGCTCGGAGCAAACGTCTTGTCACGCTTCTGCGCTTGGATCGTATTCATAAATATCGATATTAAAAATAGAACGAAAACTAACCTTTTACTCATAACCTGTGATGTTTAGACATTTTTTCCCATTTCGTAGGCCTCTTGTACGACAGGACGACCTTTGATTTCTCCCGCATGCCAGACACCCGTTCCCAACACGGTCCCCTTGACTACGGGTCGATCGAGGCAATCGAGGAAACCCTGAAACGTATCGATCGTACGCAACAAATGGCTCTTGTCCTCATCGGCCGCCGTTGCAATAAAATAGAACTCCTTGTCGGACATCTTCGTATAGAGTCCACAGCAACGATCGATCAGGGTCTTCATCTGTGCCGACATCGTGTAAAAATAGACCGGAGTAGCCATGACGAGCACCTCTGCGTCGAGCATCTTGTGGATAATCTCTGCCGCGTCATCCTTTTGCGGACAGGCCTTCCCTTGGAGGCTGCACACGCTGCACCCCGTACAATAATTGATGGTCTTGTCCCGCAGAAAGATCTTTTCTACGGCATGTCCGGCCTCGACCGCACCCCGGTAAAACGCATCGCACAACGTATCGGAATTACCTCCGCGTCGTGGACTCGACGATAGTATCAACACCTTTTTCATATTGCCTCACTTTACACTATTTGTTCGACATTACAAATGTAGACCTTGCCGACCGCAAAACCATACCCTGATAACGGATAAATCTACCATTTTTACCGATACGCGTGCCGCCATGCCGCTGTTTCCTCTCTCCACTCGGAGCAACCGTTCCGGCAACTGCGAGCCCACCAGCTCCTCTCGGTAAAGATACTGCCAACCGGACACCTTCTCACCCTAAACAACGTTTTGTTTCTACACACATACGCCGACAAAGGTCACAAAAAATGCGAACCCCGCTTAAGGTTCGCATATCATGAAATGGTCAAACTATCAGTCTGTTCGGCTACCGCAACGTCCAGCCTGACGTCCAATCGTCATCAGCCGAAACGGCTCCTTTATAGTCTGCCGGAGTAAAGAAGCTATCCGCAAGCGTTTTACCTCCTTCGATCGTCCCTACATAGTTGCTTGTCAAAACATTCGTATAATCGGTCACATTGCCTTCGGCCGCCACAAAACGGTCGTTGGTATAGATACCCTCTTCGGAATGCAATTCACTGCTCATCGATACATATTCGAGTTTCGACGGCTGCTGAGCCTTCGAGAACGAATTCTCCGTTTCGGGCGTTTCAACGGCTATACACTGTTTCTTCCCGGTAATGATCGCATTGTAGAGTTCAACCTCCGTACCGGCCCGCAACAACACCCCGTTATCGGCCCCGCTCTGCGCATTATTCCCGACCAGCGTCACATTGGCGAGAATCGGATGCGATACGGGTGTAGCCGCTGCATTCTTGCCGTTGTTGTCACACTCCATCAGGCAATCGCAGTTATCGCCGAGCGTGGCACTGGGTTCCTGATAGGCTACGAGGAACTGTCCTTTACCGTTCCAACCCTCGGTCCAGTCGTACGAATCGTCCGTACAGCTCGTCACGACCATGTGTTTCACATTCACCGAACCGCCGAAAAACTCGAAACCATCGTCCGAACCCTTATAGGCCTGAATATACTCGACCTGCGTCCCGTTGCCGACTCCGTAGAACGAAATACCGTTCGCCTCGTGCTCTTCGTCAAGGGCATAACCCGTATACTCAAGACGGATATATTTCAGTACACCCGAGTTATCAGCGTCGTCATTTCCTCCGTATGGGGCGTTTCCGATCTCCGACAGTACACCCGTACCGGCATTGGTGTGGGCTCTTCCACAGATATGAATACCGCCCCACGCTCCTGTCTTTTTCAACTCGGAGGTCATCACGATAGGATTCGCAGCCGTTCCCACCGCATTGATCTTCGCTCCCTGTTCGATCAAAATATAGTCGGAAATGTCGTCGTCTTCCGCTACGATCCGTACCCCTTCGGCAATGTAGAGCGTTGCTCCGGCCTTAACGTGCAGCCCTCCGCTCAACAAATAGGAACCGTTCTTTTCAAGATAGGTATCTTTGACCACATTACCGGCCAGTGTTGTTCCCGAAGCCAGATTGCCTTCGAGACTGGGAATTACATCTCCGTCGTTATCATCCTTGCTGCATGAAACACAAAGCGTAGTGCTCGCCACCAGAGCTACAGCTAAAAATTTCCAATACGTTTTCATTTTGTTAGAAATTTGATTAAAAATAAATTGGATTAGAAAAGTACTTTCAAGATTCTTTTTTTCAGAGGATTAGAACTTCAATCCGAGACCGATTTCGAATCCGGCCCCTGTCCTGTAACGTTCTACCTCAACGGTATTCCCGGTCTGAGGCACCTCCTGATCGAATACCATCGCCCGATTCAACAGATCGGTCAACAACAGCTTCAGCTCTACTCGACGGTTGAACTGATATCCGGCCGACAGATTGAGCGTGTGCACGGGACGCTGCTTGACATCACCCAACCCCGAAATGCCTACCGCATGGATACGGGGTCCCTGTAAGTTGTAGAGCAATGCCAGATTGAGCCGCCTCTGATCCCCGAAATAGGGCGTCCATGTGAGGTCGGCATTGACCAGATAGGGCGAAGCTCCCTGCAAGGCCCGCTCCTTGTTGGTGTAGGCCCCGCCTTCGGGCAGTTTCACGTTGGTGTACATGTAGGTTCCATTAACCCCTATGCGCAGATCGGGGGTCAACACCTTACGAACCTCCACTTCTATACCGGCTGCCATACCGTTATCGGCATTGCGGAAAGTGTGTACGGCAGCGCCTCCCGACAGCATCTGTACCCGTTCGATCGATGTTTTAAGGTATTTGTAGTAACCGGTAACCGAGACCATGTCGCCCCGTTGATTCAAAAACTCGTACCTCAAGTCGACGTTGTAGTTGTAGCTGTTCTGCAAATCCTCATTACCACGCAACTGAATCGAACCGTAAGACTCCTGATAGAGGAACGGAGCCATCTCGATGAACGACGGCCGGGTTATGGTCCGCGATGCGGACAGACGGAGCTGATGCTCCTCACTCAAGTTATACTTGACATTCAGTGCAGGGAAGAGATCGTTCCGATTCAGGTTTCGTCTCTCCTTGAAACGCTGGTCGTTGTAATAGTTCACCCATTGATCGGACATCTCGTAACGGAGACCCGCATTGATTAGCAGCGCTTCGATCGGACGCAGATCGACCGACAGATAACCGGCCAGAATCGTATTGCCCGCATCGTAGGTATCCTTGGGCTGCTTCTCCCGTTTCACTTCGAGCGATCCGTTGGCAATGTTTCCGAAGTTCAGATAGGAGTCGGTATGATATATATCCTCGATGACGGGCGAGAGACCCGAAACATCGTAGTAGAAACGAAGTCCGTCGTAACTACGGCTTTTATCCTTATAGGAGACTCCGAAGGTAATCTGATGTCCGGCACCGAAACGGTAGTCTGCCGCTACATGTGCATTCCACTCATTTTCGTCGAGTGTACCGAAGTAACGCATGGTCTCCTGCTGGTTGAGGCCGAACAGCGACAACGATCCGTCATCGTTCTTGAGGAACATCACCTGACGGCGGTCGGGTTCGTCGGAAGCCGTTCCCGAATAGGATCCACTCCACCGCAAATTCCAGTGCGTTCCGAACGCATGGATACCGTTTATCTGATGGGTCATCAACTTATAGACATGCATCACGTCGTTGCTTCCGATGAGCTGATGCTTCTCCTCATCATACCCTTCACGACGCATGTAGGTATCGATCGCATTGCGTGCATAGAAGAAGGTGTACCCCACCCGATCCTCGTCACGCAGCGTAAGGCTCAGATTTACCAATGCCGCCATCTTCAACTCGGTGGCATAACTGTCGTATTCGTATTCGTCCGTAATCCGGCCGGTCGCTTCGAGCAAACGGAAATCCGCATCCCTCATCGTCTGATAATCGTTGTTCATGCCGGCCGAAGCGAGCACGCTCAACCACTGATTTCCCACCTTAAAATCGTGTCCCCACGCCAGATTCCCTCCGAAAGCCGGCAAGGCCTTTTTCCGATCGACCGAAAAATCCGTATCGAAGATATCCTTCGTCTTCACATAGTTCCGGAATTCAGACAGATTGCTCGACACGGCATACGGGTCGACCTTCGACTGCGTGAACAGCGAACGATGGTCCATCCGGTAAAAATCGCGTCCCAGCGTATTGAACTTACCCCCAACCTTGAGGTCCACCGAGAAGAAGTCTTTTCCCGCATTCTCTTTTGTATCGATATCGATATGCGCTCCCGAATAGTCGGCATAGGAGCTCACCTCATACACCTTGCTGACCGTAATATTCCGCACCGTCGAAGCGGGAAAGATATCCAACGGAATCAACTTGTTGTCCGGATTCGGCGAGGCGATGGGCTGACCGTTAAGCGTCGTGATGCTGTACCGATCTCCGAGTCCGCGCACGATCAGCTGTCCGGACGACGCGACCGAAATACCCGTCATCTTCTTGACACCCTCCTGCACCGAGGATAACCCCTTCAGGGTCATCTCCTTCGCACCCATATTTTCGATAGCTACGTTCGATGCGATCCGCTCGACCTGCATGTTGTGTTCCGACTCAAGATCCTTCTGGGCCGTTATCGTTACGGTCGAAAGCATCTGATTATCGGGCAGCAACTCGACCCGGAGCTCCGAATCGGCTTTCGTGACATCGAGTTCTATCCGTTGCGAAACATAGGAGATATAAGAAACAACCAATACATGCGAACCTTTTTTAAGGTCCATCTCAAAACGCCCCTCGAGATCTGTTACCGTACCTGTCGTCGTACCTTCGACAGCTACCGTCGCCCCGATCAGTGCGCTCTGCGTCTCCTTGTCGACAACCACTCCCTTGATCGGGACGGCGGACGCTACTTCAAACAAACATAAGAACAGTGTTGTAATTACAACGTTTCGAATCATCTTTTGCAACATTTTCCTCATTATTTTCCGGTTGCAAAGATGAAGAACGGATATTACGAAACTGTGTTAACGATATGACAATCCTTTTACAAATAGGCTGCCGTCCGATCGGGCACATCGATCCCGATCAGATATACTTCTCTGATCTTGAAGAATTTGGCTGTTACAGAAAGAGTATATTCTTAGCTCCGGGCCCGGAACTCGTTGGGCGTACAGCCGGCAATCCGCTTGAACATACGGCTGAAATGCTGCGGATACTGGAACCCGAGATCGTAGGCAATCTGGCTCATCGTCTTGCCCGAGGAGAGTAATGCCTCTTTCGCCCGGTCAACCAACTTGTTCTGGATATACTCCGATGCGGTCTGGCCCGTCTGCCGTCGAATCATATCGCCAAAATAGTTGGGCGACAGGCAAACCTTGTCCGCAAAGTATTTGACCGACGGAAGCCCCTCCTGTTGGGGAGTATCTCCGTCAAAATATTCGTCCAGCAGCTGTTCGAAACGGATCACAATATCCTTGTTGACCTCGCTGCGTGTAGTAAACTGCCGCTCGTAGAAGCGCATACAATAATCGAGCAACAGGCCGATGTTGGCCGTAATCAACCTCCGGCTGTGTTTGTCGATCGCGTGTTCCAACTCCGCCTCGATCTTGCCCAGACAATCCATCACGGTCTGACGCTCCTGTTCGGAGAGGTGCAGGGCCTCGTTGGTCTCGTACGAAAAAAACGTATATCGCCGAATCTCCTGTCCGAGTGCAGTACCCCGAATCAGATCGGGATGGAACAACAGCCCATGCGCTGCGGGCCTGACATTCGGATCCATCTCTATGTCGGTCACTTGTCCCGGAGCAAAGCAGACTACCGTACCGTCCTGATAATCGTAATATTGACGGCCATATATGATATTTCCACACTTTACATCCTTGAGGAACAGAGCATAGATCCCGTAATTGAAGTTTGAACGCATGGGCCATTTCGTAGCCTTCGACAAATCCACAACGCTGACTAACGGATGCCGCGTCTCCAGACCGAACAACTTATTGTAGCGGTCTACACTATCCAATTTAATGATCCCATCCATAATGCATCTTCTCTTAACGGTTTTCTACAAATATAAGCGGTTTGGACCGGAAAAAGAATAGCTGCGACTGGAAATCCGGAATCGAGGTACAAACATCCGTAAATCGTATACAACCCTACGGGAATCCCTCCGATAACTTTGCAATCGAACAATACGGGCTTTCTGTCATAAAAAAAGCAACAAGCAGAAACGAAAAAGCCGAGAAACCGCGTTAGTGCTAAAAAACATACCGTCATCATGAATTACAAAAAAATTTTAGTCGCATACTTTTCGTGTAGCGGCAAGACGAAAGCCGCAGCCGAACGGCTGGCAGCCATAACCGGAGCCGATCTCTATGAGATCATCCCCGAACAACCCTATACCCGTGCGGATCTCGACTGGCACGATCCACAAAGCCGCAGCTCCCTCGAGATGCGCAATCCGGCATCCCGTCCTGCCATAATCGATCGAGACCCCAAGTTAGGCCAATACGATATCGTGTTCGTCGGCTTTCCGGTGTGGTGGTACATCGCCCCTACGATCATCAATACCTTTTTGGAACGATACGACTTCACAGGGAAGACCGTCATCCCGTTTGCGACCTCGGGCAGCAGCGGCATAGAGCATTGCGAACAGAATCTCCGAAGTGCCTATCCGACACTCCACTGGAGTAAAGGCAAACTGCTGAACGGAGCATCCTCGGAAGAGTCCCTGAAACAGTGGATCGACTCGGCCTGCGATAGCGGCTGTTTATTGAATCAAAAAAACATTGAACCAAACGAGAAAAAGATGACTCTCAACGAATTTTTAGAATATGTAAAAACCGGAGCCGGACTCAATACCGAAGAGATCCACCGCCTTATGAACGAAATGAGTGATGAAGCCCGCCGCATCACCTTCGAGCTGAACGGCCGTTACCACACCCAAGAAGAGGTCAGGGAACTGCTGTCCCGCCTTTTCGGATATGAAGTGGACCCCTCGTTACGGGTATTTCCTCCGTTTTACTCCGATTTCGGGAAGAATATCCACGTCGGCAAGAATGTCTTCATCAACGCCTGCTGCCATTTCCAAGACCACGGAGGCGTAACCCTCGGCGACGGATGCCAGATCGGCCACAACGTAGTTTTCGCCACGCTCAACCACGGGATGGCTCCCGAGGATCGGGGTACAACCTATCCGGCTCCCATCCGGCTCGGGAAAAACGTTTGGGTAGGCTCCAACGCTACGATCCTGCAAGGTGTATCTATCGGCGACAACTCGGTCATTGCAGCAGGGGCGGTCGTTACCCACGATATTCCCGACAACGTCATTGCAGCGGGAGTCCCGGCCAAGGTTATCAAGACGATCGACGAGTCCATAAAACAGAAAAAATAGAAACGCGCTCTACGTTTTCTCCATACAGCGAAGGCGACGGAAGTGTCGAAAACGCATGCCGAACCTCAAAAAGCAGGTTGATTCACGGGTAGGCACACCCCGCAACAGGGATGTTTCGGCTATAAAAATCGACGCCGGAGCCTCCATTTGGCGCACATAATCCGTACTTTTGCGGAAACGATGGATTCGAGATGGATAATTTTGCCGCAATAGACTTTGAAACAGCCAACAAACACCGGGAGAGCGTATGCAGTGTCGGGATCGTAATCGTAAAAAACTTCGAGATAGCAGACACGATTTACGAGCTGATACGTCCGACTCCAAACTACTTCAGCCGCTGGGCCACGGAGATACACGGATTGACCTACGACGACACGGCCGACGCCGATCCCTTCCCCGTGGTATGGCAGAGAATAGCCCCAAGGATCGAAGGGCTGCCACTGGTCGCTCACAACAGTCCGTTCGATGAAGGGTGTCTGCGAAGCGCATTCATGCACTATGGAATGAACTATCCGAACTACAAATTTTACTGTACCTGTCGGGGCTCCCGCAAAGTTTTTTCCGGACTGCCCAACCACCGTCTGGATACCGTAGCCCGACACATCGGCTTCGACCTGAAAAATCACCACCACGCTTTGGCTGATGCCATAGCTTGTGCCGAGATTGCAAAAGCTATCTTGTAAGAACTGTGTCATAGTGTTTTCCATATAATGGGGGGGGGGCATAAAACTTCTCCGAATGTGCGGTTTCCCGTATTTCCCGGTTCAATCTTCTGTTCGACATTCCGGCAACCGCAAAATTTGATGCTCTCTTCAGCAGTCTGCAAAACTTGTAGAACAAGTAAAACCCGGAAACAATTACACGTCAAGGTGATTGTGGTATAGATCCGTACCTATATTTTTCATCTGTTCGCGCAACCATCGAGGTTCCAGAACCTCGATATCCCTTTCCGCATTAACGGCATGGGTCAACAGTTCTTGTTGGAAATCGAGTGTCGGCCGCAGGCGAAACTCAAAAACGGAGCTTTCCTCCGACGATTCGATTTCTCGTTGGGAAGCATGCAACGGCAACGTACGCATATACTGTCGTTGAACGCCCTGCACCCGTATCCTCACCCGCTGTACGGCACAATGCACATCGACGATAATCCCGAACGATTCGGCAAAATAGGACTTCGGATCGAAATCATCGGTCATGACGAACGGGTGCTCGGTCGTTCGCAACGCATGGATACGATCGAGCGCATAAATACGGATATTATTATCATCCAAACTGCGGGCCACGACATACCACCGCAAATGAAAAACCTTGACACAATAGGGAGCCACTTCGACCGTACGGGCCGTATCGTTCCAAAAGCTCTGATAGGTCAACTCCAGCGTCCGACTGTCCCGCATGGCCTCGATGATCTGCGTTAAATAACGTTGCCCGGAGGGGATCTCTTCGAAAAGAATGCGACGTTTGAGCCGACGGCTTTCGTTAACGAGCTGATTTACGGCAAATGTATTCAGAAGCCAAGTTCTTACTCCGCCCCGTTTCATATCCTCTGCATTTTCGATATAATAGAGATAGCCCGCCCGGCGATCGCACGCGATACTTATATCGAACACCTGTTGGATGGCATTCTTGTGGTTATGAAACGTTTTGAGCGGCAACTCCTCGCCCGTATCGTTAAGAGATGACCGCACCCATCGCTCGTTAATCTCCTCAAATGAGAGTCGCCCGGCTCGATAAATCGTATCTACCAGCCAGACATACCGATTGAACAACACGGCTGTGTTGCTCTTCGATGAACCTTGAGTGTTCTGATGTTGTAACATAACTATCTTTTTATATTTTATTAGATATAAATCTCATCTTAACCATCAAACACAACAAACATAGCACTTCAAAATGCCATATCACGGCACTAATCGACAATAAATTTAAAAATATACCTTTTTATTCTTTTCTTTACAGCAAACATCACCCAAAACAAGCCAGCAAATACAAAAAAAGTTCTCACAAAAAGATGTGAACCTTTTTAGAATTCCTGCCTAAAAGAAAGCGACATGGCACCCAATGCCTGCTTCCGTCAATACATAGAGTGCTCACTCTGCAAAACAGGTCATAAAAACTATTCTCTTCCCGCTGGAAATCAACCTCTTTTTTTATTAACTTTGTTTACATTCCATTATTAACCTCGATTCGATATGACAGCCACCCTTTTCAACCGCTACATCTGGCTTGTAGAGACCATTTACAGCGCCGGGCACATCTCGATGGAAGAGATCAATCGCCGTTGGGCAAATTCACAGTACAACGAATTGCGGGAAAAAGAGCTTCCCCTGCGAACCTTTCACCGCCACAAGGAGGCGATCAAAGCAATATTCGACATCGAAATCAAATGAGACCGTAGAATCGGAAACCTCTACTACATCGCCAACACAGAGGACCTCGAAGAAGAGAGTATGCGCCGCTGGCTGATCAGCACCTTCTCGGTCAACAGCCTGCTCAGCGAAAGCCGCGCCCTCAAGCAACGTATTCTTTTCGAAGAGATCCCCTCGGGACAGAAGTATCTCACGACAATCATCGAGACCATGCGTGAAAACAGAACCCTTGCATTGACCTACAAGATGTTCCAACAGCCGGCCTCGTTCAGTTGCGAAGTGGAGCCATACTGCGTCAAGGTATTCCGCCAACGCTGGTATATGGTGGCACACATCGTCGGGACACAGCGTATTCGCATCTACAGCCTCGACCGCATCGAAGCACTCGAACCGACCAACCGATCGTTCAAACTGCCTGCAAAATTCGATGGCCGGGATTTCTTTGCGCAGAGTTTCGGAATTACTGTTGACGAGCAGTGTCCCGTAGAGAAGATTCGCATCCGCGTCACCCACGAACAAAGCAACTACCTACGGACGCTTCCGCTCCACGCGACGCAGAACGAGACCCGACATTCCGACTCTTACTCGATTTTCGAATACCGTCTGCGTCCAACATACGATTTCCAACAGGAGATCAGAAAATATGGAGCCGATGTCGAAGTCCTCGAACCGCAATGGCTACGCAACAAATTTTACGAAGAGGCCAAAGCCAATTATGAATTATATAACAAAATGGAGGAAAACCTATAACCAAACGCATGAAACAACTGCAAACCTTGTTCAAGGAGGGTGAGCGCATCGTGCTCCGCGACCGGACCGAGCGGAATGAAAAGCGGAAAAGAGGGGAACTGTTCAACATATTCGATGTATTGAATCTTCGCACCTCGGAGGTACGAACCCACTCCGCGTTTCTGGCCGAACTGTTGAATCCGAACGGGAATCATGGTCTCGGCGATCGTTTCCTCAGGGTATTCATCTCCACCATTCCCGAACTTGCGGAATGGCAGTTCGACACGGAGCATGCCCATGTTACGGTCGAGGACCCGTCGGCTGGCGCCATCAACGAAGATGCATCGGCCGGAGGAAGAATGGATATCACCATCAAGTCTCACAACCAAATCATCATTATCGAGAACAAGATTTATGCAGGCGATCAATACAAACAGTTGGTCCGCTATGCAAACTATGCCAAACGGTTCAAAAACTGGATGATTATCTACCTGACTCTCTTCAAACAGGAGGCTTCGGCGGAATCCTGTACAGACGACAAGGGAGAAAAGGTGCCCTACGTCCCAATGGGTTACGACAACGACATCCGGAGATGGTTATACCGATGTCAGCAGATAGCCGTTCAGCACCCACTGATTCGAGAGACGATCGCCCAATATATCAACCTGATAAAAGAATTGACCCACCAGATGGAAAACAACGAACACAAAAAGGAGTTACTCGAAGTCATGGCACAAAATGCCGACGCAACAGCAGCCATATACGGTGTATCTCAAGTGGAATACATCGCTTATCTTCTGGAGAACAGAGTATTTCCAGTACTAAAATCGGTCGCCGCCGAGCTGGACTTGGAGTTCGGATACACGGACAATCTGCTGTCTGCCGTAAAAGAGGCAGGTTTCTACTTTTACAAACGGGAATGGCACAGGGCCGGGATCGTATTCTATACCGAAACAAACGGTTGGAGAGATTTTTACTACGGGATCTCCAATTACGAAGGAACGACCAAATTAGATATTCAGGGGAAAAAGAAATTGGAGTGCATGACCCAAGATCCGACGGACTACTGGCCCTACGGATGGGCCCGCCTCGACAGGTATCAAGATTGGAACCGTACCGTAATGCCGGATATGGCCAACGGGAAATTCACAAATTACATCAAAGAGGTTCTGAACACGATCCTTCATGAGTTGAAAGAGAAAAAAATAAATTTGTAGATTCCGGCTCACCCGATAGCTCATGCCGCTTTGTGGCACTTCTAAATCCGATATTTGCAGTAAACAATTAACCGATGTGCGCTATGAAACGGATTACAGAGTCCAAGACCACAAACGAAACGGACAAGAACAGTAAAGCAAAAGACCGGAAGGCCGGTCCAATGCAACCGGAGCCGACTTTGATCGCCAATATCGAACAGATCATCGAACTGGCCATTGAACTGAAACTCGACCAAACATTCTACGCCAAGGCGCAACCCTATCTGGCATACGTCGCCGAACGCATGTCGTTAACGCCTTCTCAAGCGTTGATTTTTGCTCTATTCATCGAAAAAAGCTCCGACAGCCGGATCCAGATCGAAGACTTTTCCCGATTGATCAATTGCCGGACGGTACGTATCCTTGCCATGATGACCGAAACCAACGAGCTGGTCCAACGACAACTCATCCGTCGTACCAAACGGAATGACTCGATTTACTACTCCGTACCTGCAGATGTCATAAATGCCGTCCGGGAAAACCGTGTCTACGTTCCAAAGCCCATAGACCATCTGACCACCGAACAACTCTTTGATCGGATAGATACGATTTTTGAAAATGCAGAGGAAGACGACGAGGCTTTGATCGACAAACTGGATACATTAATCTCCGCCAATCCGCAACTGCCGTTTTGTCAAAAAATCAAATCCTATGGTTTAAACGACGATTTGACAGAGAGACTGCTCTTCTACGTATTTTGCCACCGTTTTATAAATAAAAATGACGACCAGATCGGCACCAGTGATTGGGAAGACTACTTTCCCCGATTCACCGTACATCACATCGCCTCCATGATGAAGGCAAGGAGCCTGACTCTACAACAAACTGGCGTCATTGAGAACCGCAACGACGACGGAATGAACGATTCGGCTTTCTACCATTTGACAAACAAAGCGAAAAGCGAACTGTTCCCGGATCTGCAATTGGCGGACCAGCAAGCGAAAAAACGCACAGAACTCATCGACCATAAAACCTTTGCCGAGAGAAAGCTCTTTTACAATCAGAAAATGCAGTCACAGATCGCCGAACTGGAAGAGCTGCTTAGTCCCGAACACTTTGCGAATATCCAACGACGCCTTACAGAAAACGGACTACGCCAAGGTTTCGCCTGCCTCTTCTACGGCTCACCGGGAACGGGCAAAACCGAGACCGTCTACCAACTGGCCCGCCGCACGGGTAGAGACCTGATGGTGGTCGATGTATCCCAAATCAAAAGCTGCTGGGTCGGAGAAAGCGAAAAAAACATCAAAGCGACCTTCAGCCGCTACCGTTCTTACGTCAAACAGTCGGAACGGGCACCGATCCTACTCTTCAATGAAGCGGATGCGGTGCTGGGCATCCGACAGGAAGGTGCACAACATGCCGTGGACAAGATGGAAAACTCGATTCAAAACATCATTCTTCAGGAGATGGAACAACTTGAAGGCATCATGATCGCCACAACGAATCTTACGCAGAATCTTGACAAGGCTTTCGAACGGCGTTTTCTCTACAAAATCGAATTTGAAAGGCCTTCGATAGAGGCCAAAAGCAGAATATGGAGCTCGATGATCCCGAGCCTCGACCGAAAGACGGCCGCTTCACTGGCACGCCAATACGACTTCAGCGGAGGACAGATCGAGAACATCGCCCGCAAACGGACCATCGAATTGATCCTGCACGGCAAGGAACCCTCACTCGAACAGCTGAACGACTATTGCCGGGCAGAGATCATATGCGACGGACAGAATCAACCGAGATGCCGGATCGGATTCTGATTCGCATATGACCCTGCTCATTTGACGAGCAGGGTCGTGCTCATTATGACGAACCATCCCCACTCTTTTCCTTTATGAAAAACAATCTATGCATTCTCTCAGTGCTATACCTCATATCCATCCAAATAGTATCTTCCGACAGGCAATTGCGCCAACAACTCAAGAGATACGCCACCATTCATCAGATGTTCTTGTCTCCACATAAATTCTATACCATTATCAAAAAACTTATTTTACGGAAATAGCCAGATAATCTACCTTTTTTCATATACAAAACGAACAAAAATCAGCAACGCTATTGCAGATAAAGAAACAATTCGTACATTTGCGACATATTCGTAAATGTACGAACAAAAAAATGGCAAAAAAAGAGCTTACACAGGAACAAGAACAGATCGCCCGATTCGCCAAAGCAATGGGACACCCCATACGGGTCGCCATACTACAAATGCTGGCCAGCCAGACCTGTTGTTTTCATGGCGATATGTCAGAAATTTTGCCGATCGCAAAAAGCACCTTGTCCCAACACCTGAATGAGCTGAAAGAGGCCGGGTTGATACAAGGCGAAATTAACTTGCCATCGGTCAAATACTGCATCAACAAAAAGAATTGGGTCACAGTACAAAAGTTGTTAGGCGGTTTTATCCATGAGGTGGCAGAGTCTCAAGAATGTTGCAAATAGCCACATTTTTTTAGTCTTTTAATTCGTAAAAACACGAATATTTCGTACAACAACGAACGCAAGCTATCTACAAACCATTTATATAACAATATGGAAGCAAAGGATTTGAAAAAACTGGTCTACGACAAATACAGTCAGATCGCCATACGGAATGAAAAGAGCACCTGCTGTTGCTCCGGTCCCCGCAAAACAGCGATACACAACATTCAACAAGAAGATTATACAACCCTAAACGGCTATGAAGAAGAGGCCGATCTGGGGCTCGGATGCGGCATTCCCACACGCTATGCAGGAATCAAGACAGGTGACACAGTCGTAGATCTCGGTTCGGGTGCAGGAAACGACTGCTTCGTTGCCCGAGCCGAAACGGGAGCAAACGGCAAAATCATCGGCGTGGACTTTTCTGAAGCCATGATCGACAAAGCGAGGGAAAATTCCAAGAGACTCGAATACGACAACGTAGAATTCCGACTCGGGGATATCGAGGATTTGCCCATAGAAGACAACTCGGTCGATGTAGTACTTAGCAACTGCGTACTGAATCTTCTGCCTTCGAAGGATCGAATCTTCCATGAAATTTTTCGAGTACTGAGGCCGGGCGGACGTTTTTGCATATCGGATGTAGTGACTATCGGTACCGTTCCGCAAGCACTTCGTTCTGCAGCCGAAATGTACGTGGGATGCATAGCCGGCGCAATCCCGAAAAACGAATATATGGAGAAGATACTCGACGCCGGATTCTCGTCATTGGATGTTGTAAAAGAAAACGCCATCGAGATACCGGCCGAACTCCTCTCACAGTGCCTCTCTTCCCGGGAAATCAAACAGTTTAAACATGACGGTAATCCATTTTTCTCGATTACGGTAGTCGGTATAAAAAACAGATGTAACTGCAAAAACAGCTGTTGCCAAGAATTATATGTAAAGTATCAATAGATACGCTACAATTTTTCTTTTCGTAGACAAATCTTAATC
>URBJ01000018.1 GCA_900546005.1 uncultured Alistipes sp.
CGCTCGGGGCAGATCGTCGCGGAGATCAGCGAGGCCGGCATGTCGTTCGGCGAGAAACATGTCTTCAGCGGCGCGAATTTCGTCATCGAGAAGGGCGACAGGATCGCGTTGGTGGGCCGCAACGGCGAGGGCAAGACGACCCTCGCACGCATGCTGATCGGCCAGCTGACGCCCACCGAGGGGTCGATCCGGCTGGGGGCCAACGTCAACATCGGCTATTACGCCCAGAATCAGGACGACCTGATGAATGGGGATTTTACGGTATTCGATACGCTCGATCGGGTGGCCGTAGGGGAGATTCGGACCAAACTGCGTGATATTTTAGGGGCGTTCCTGTTTCGGGGTGAGGACATCGACAAGAAGGTTCGGGTCCTGTCTGGCGGTGAGCGGGCCCGGTTGGCGATGGCCCGGCTGATGCTCGAGCCCTACAACCTGTTGGTACTCGACGAGCCGACCAACCACATGGATATGCGGTCGAAAGATATTCTGAAGAATGCGGTACAGCGGTACGACGGAACGGTCATTGTGATTTCGCACGACCGGGAGTTCTTGGACGGTCTGGTGGAGCGGGTGTACGAATTCCGGGACGGCCGCGTCAAGGAGCATTTGGGCGGAATATACGACTTCCTGCGCGACCGGCAGATCGAGTCGATGCGGGAGATCGAACAGAAGAAACCGTCGCAGGCAGCTGCTCCGAAGACGAATAAGGGCGGACTCTCCGGCAAGATGTTGTATGAGCAGAAACGGGAGGCCGAGAAGCAGTTGCGCAAGGCAGAGCGGGACGTCGAACGGGCCGAAGAGGAGATCATGGCCCTCGAAAAGGAGATTGCCGAGATGGATCGCAAGATGGCCGATCCGGCAGCTTCGGGCATCGACCTGACGGACGGAACCTATTATGCGGAATATAATAAGAAAAAGGAGGAGCTTACGCGGTTGACCTACCGGTGGGAGGAGCTCTCGATTACGTTGGATCGGATCAAGGAGACAATGAAGGGATAGGGCCCGGCGGGTGGTTATTTAGAGCAGAGAACTTATGGAGAAGCAGAATATACTCTTTGGGTTGAGGCCCATTATCGAGGCGATCGAGTCGGGGACCCAGTTGGAGAAGGTCTATCTGAAAAAGGGTGCCGACGGCGTGTTGTTGACGGAGTTGGCCGATTTGTGTCGCGAACGTCGGATCCGTACCCAGTGGGTGCCGGTCGAAAAGTTGAACCGCATGGTGCGCGGCAATCATCAGGGAGCTGTTGCGCTGACGGCCGTGATCGATTATGTCGATGTGTATGAGATGTTGGCTGCCATTCCGGAGGATGACGTACCGTTGCTGGTCGTATTCGACGGGGTGACCGATGTCCGGAACTTCGGGGCGATTGCCCGGAGTGCGGAGTGTGCCGGAGCTCACGGGCTGATCCTGTCGATGAAGGATGCGGCGCCGGTCAATGCCGAGTCGATGAAGAGCTCGGCCGGAGCCCTGAGTCTGATTCCCGTAAGTCGGGTCGGGAGTATCCGCAATACGTTGAAAATGCTGCAGCAGGAGGGTTTCCAGCTCGTGGCTGCGACCGAAAAGAGCAACACCCTTCTGTTCGAGGCCGATCTTACGGGCCCGACGGCAATCATTATGGGTAGTGAGGATACGGGCATCTCCCGTGAGATCCTGAAGATGTGCGACGTGCAGCTGGCGATTCCGATCGTGGGCAGCATCGAGTCGCTGAATGTTTCGGCTGCGGCGGCCGTCATGTTGTTCGAGGCGGTACGGCAGCGGGTGAACAGTAGATAACGACTAAAAACAGAGATAACGATCATGAATAGCGAGGGTTTGTATCAGGATGCGGTGGAGTTGCTCAAGGCGATGATCCGTACTCCTTCGTTGAGCAAGGAGGAGGCGGGAACGGCCGATCTGTTGGCAAAATTTCTTACCGAACGCGGCGTAGAGGTACATCGGAAAAAGAATAACGTGTGGGCGTTCAACAAGTATTACGATCCGGCCAAGCCGACCATTCTGCTCAATTCGCACCACGATACGGTAAAGCCGAACAGCGCCTATACACGCGATCCGTTCGAACCGAGTGTCGAAGGAGACCGTCTGTACGGTTTGGGAAGCAACGATGCGGGGGCGAGTGGCGTGTCGCTGATCGCTGCATTTTTGTATTACAACGATCGCTCCGACTTGAAATACAACCTCTGTGTGGCGATTACGGCCGAAGAGGAGAACAGCGGGCATGATGGACTCGAATGTGTGATTCCCGAGCTCGGACCGTTGGAGTTTGCAGTGGTGGGCGAACCTACGCTGATGCAGTTGGCCATAGCCGAACGGGGATTGATGGTGCTCGACTGTACGGCACACGGCCGTGCCGGACATGCGGCCCGTGAGGAGGGAGACAACGCCATCTACAAGGCAATGAAGGATATTGAGTGGTTTCGGACCTTCCGTTTCCCGAAGGTGTCCGATCTGTTCGGGGCAGTCAAGATGAGCGTAACGATCATTTCGGCCGGTACACAGCACAATGTCGTGCCTGCCGAGTGTCGGTTTACGGTCGATGTGCGGGTTACGGACCGGTACACGAACGAGGAGGTGCTGGACATCATCAGACAGCATGTTGCGTGTGATGTGCAGCCGCGTTCGACCCGTCTGCGTCCGTCGAGCATATCGCCCGACCATCCGATCGTACGGGCCGGCATAGCCCTCGGGCGGACCACCTATGGTTCTCCGACCACCTCGGATCAGGCGCTGCTGGACATCCCGTCATTGAAACTGGGGGTGGGCGACAGCGCACGTTCGCACAGTGCCGACGAGTTCGTCCATCTGAGCGAGATCCGCGAAGGAATCGACCTCTACATCAAGATGCTTGCGGCCGTATTGGAATAGAGTCAAATGAAAAATAAAAAACGATAGTACGATGAAATTGTGGCAAAAAACGAATGACGTCAACAAGGCGGTCGAACGATTTACCGTAGGTCGGGATCGTGAAATGGATCTTTATCTGGCCGAAGCCGATGTGCTGGGGTCGCTGGCCCACACGCGGATGTTGGAGTCGGTGGGGCTGCTCAGCTCGGAGGATCTGGCGCTCGTACAGCGCGAACTGAAACATATCTATCGCGAGATTCAGGCCGGAAAGTTTACGATTGAAGATGGCGTCGAGGATGTCCATTCTCAGGTCGAGTTCATGTTGACGCAGCGTATCGGTGATGCGGGCAAAAAAATTCACAGCGGCCGTTCGCGCAACGATCAGGTGCTGGTCGATCTCCGGATCTTCCTGCGTCATCAGATCAAGGATATCGTTTCCGATTCGATGGAGCTCTTCCAGCTGTTACAGCGGCTCTCGGAGCAGTATAAGGAGGTGTTGATGCCCGGTTATACCCACCTCCAAATCGCCATGCCCTCCTCTTTCGGACTGTGGTTTGGGGCCTATGCCGAGAGTCTGGTCGACGACATGGAGATGATGTTGGCCGCCTATCGGGTCTGCAACAAGAACCCGCTGGGTTCGGCTGCCGGTTACGGATCCTCCTTCCCGTTGAACCGGACGATGACCACCGAACTGCTTGGTTTCGACACGCTGAACTACAATGTGGTTTATGCGCAGATGGGACGGGGAAAGAGCGAACGGATCGTGGCTCAGGCCATGTCGTCGGTGGCTGCAACGTTGGCAAAGCTGGCGATGGACAACACGTTGTTCCTGAATCAGAACTTCGGGTTCATCTCCTATCCTGCCGAACTGACGACCGGTTCGAGCATCATGCCGCATAAGAAGAATCCCGACGTGTGGGAGCTGATCCGCGGCAAGTGCAACCTGATTCAGGCATTGCCGAACCAGATTACCATGATGACGACCAATCTGCCCTGTGGCTATCACCGCGATCTGCAGCTTTTGAAAGAGGTACTCTTCCCGGCGATCGCCGAGTTGCGAAGCTGCATCCACATGGCAGCCTATATGCTCGAAAACATCCACGTGAAGGAGAACATCTTGGATGACCCGAAATACGACTACCTGTTCAGCGTTGAGACCGTAAACCGTATGGTTCTGGAAGGCGTACCCTTCCGTGAGGCCTATAAAAAGGTAGGTATCGATATCGAACAGGGCAAGTTCAAACCCGAAAAGCAGGTGCATCACGTCCACGAAGGAAGTATCGGAAATCTGTGTAACGACCGGATTTCGGCGTTGATGCAACAGACATTCGATCGGTTCGGCTTCGATCGGGTCGATCAGGCAGAGGCGGATTTGGTCAAGTGAGAACCCCAGTTTCAGAACGGTCGGAGTACGACCATGCGGTATTGGGAAAGGTTACGGTCGTCCGGTCCGTACGGGCAAGGCGACTGAGTCTCTCGGTGCGTGTGGGTGGTGAGGTGCGGTTGACCGTGCCGGCTGGAATCGGGAGCCGTACTGCCCTCCGGTTTCTGGAGGAGAAGGCCGATTGGGCGCTCCGGGCAAAGGAACGGATGGCGGAACGTTATCCAAAACAGATTATCGCTATGCCCTATGCAACGCGGTCTCATGTATTGAGGCTCTATCCGTGTCCCTCTCCCGGATGTTCGGTTCGGGTTTCGGATGGTGTGATTCGGGTCAGCTACCCGTCGTCGACAAGGTATGACGACCCGAATGTACAGCAGGCCATTCGAAACGGCATTGAGACCGCGTGGCGCATTGAGGCCAAGAACTATTTGCCCGAAAGAGTCGAAGTACTCAGTCGGGCATTGCATTTTCCGTGTGGCGCGGTTACGGTCCGCAACACGAGGTCCCGCTGGGGAAGCTGTTCCGTGGATAACCGGATATCACTGAGCATCCAGCTGATGAAACTGCCCGATCGACTGATCGATTACGTCATCATCCACGAATTGTGTCATACACGGATCAAAAACCATGGCCCCCGATTCTACGAACTCCTCGATCGCATGACCGGTGGGCACCATGAAGCATTGCGTAAAGAGTTAAAAGGGTTCAGTGCCCGTTGGATTTAAAACATAGTGTCTTGTATGAAAAACGTTATTGAAGATAAGAACTTCCGAGGACATGCGGCAATGTTCATTGCGTGCGTATTGTTCGGACTGTTGTCGCCCGTGTCGAAGGCATTGTTGAACGGAGGCGAGGTTGATGCATTTGCGTTGACCATGTTGCGGATGGGCGGATCGGCGGCAGTCTTCTGGATCGCCTCGCTCTTTATCAAGAAGGAACCCGTGCCCCCACGCGATCTGTTGCTGCTGTTTTTTGCATCGCTGTTAGGTATCGTATTCAATCAGGGTACGTTCGTTTTGGGCGTCTCGAAAACCTCCCCGATCGATGCCAGCGTCGTGACGACGACAACCCCGATCTTTGCCATGATTATCGCGGCACTCTATTTGAAAGAACCGATTACGGGGAAAAAAGTACTCGGGGTTGTGGTCGGTGCGGCCGGGGCCCTGTTGCTGATCTTCTCGAGTGCACATGTGGCTTCGGGACAACACAGCTCGTCCATTACGGGTGATCTGTTGTGTCTGTTCGCCCAGCTTTCGTTTGCAACCTATTTCGTCGTATTTAAAAAGATGATCAGCCGCTATACGCCGATCACATTGATGAAGTGGATGTTTCTCTATGCAACGATATGCTGTCTGCCGTTTGGCTACCAGAATGTACGGGCGATCGACTGGAATATGTTGGCTTGGTCGAATTATGCCGAGATCGGCTATATCGTACTGGGTGGAACCTTTATCGCCTACCTGTTGATGCCGATCGGACAGAAGAACCTGCGGCCTACGGTCGCCTGTTCCTACAACTACCTGCAGCCACTGGTCGCATCGTTGGTGACCGTTATGATGGGCATGGATCGTTTTACACCGATCAAGGGTTTTGCCATCATACTTGTGTTTGCCGGAGTCTATATCGTGACGATCAGTAAATCGCGGGCCCAGATGGAGCAAGAGGAGCAGCAGGAACAGAAAAATACACCGATCGAGGAGAAAAAATAGTCGGAAAACCTCCGCTTCCGTTTGTAAAAAAGGCGAAATCGAGTTATCTTTGTTAGAGAGGGGTGTGCCGAGAGGGGAAGGGTTTGAGCGAAGACACCTCCCCGGAAAATTAAACGAACCAACTGTATGAAACGAGCCAAGCGAAACTATATCATCTATACGGTCATGCTGATCGTTTTCGCGTTGGCTATGGTGTGGGTGGCTCAAGTTGGTAAGAACTACGACGGAATGGCTCCGCAACCGGGAGCAGGGGTAACCCAATCAATGGGCGAGATGATTTACGGAACGTTGACCGGAAATCTGAATCATCCGCTGTCGCTGTTGCTGTTGCAGATTATCGCGATCATGATCGCCGTCCGGATCTTCTCCTATCTGTTCAAATACCTCGGGCAACCGGGTGTGATCGGAGAGATCGTTGCCGGCATTGTTCTGGGCCCTTCGGTGCTGGGGCACTTCTTCCCGGAGACCTTCTCTTTCCTGTTCGCTCCCGAATCGTTGGTTCCGCTCAACGTGATCAGCCAGATCGGACTCGTGCTCTTCATGTTCGTCATCGGAATGGAACTCGATCTGGGTGTCGTCCGGCGCAAAGCAAGCGAAACCCTCGTCATCAGTCATGCAAGTATCATCGTCCCCTTTTTCATGGGGATGATTCTGGCCTATGTCGTCTATCCCGAATTCGGGGCCGGACACGCCGCATTTATGCCGTTCGCGCTGTTTATCGCCATCTCGATCAGTATTACCGCCTTCCCTGTTTTGGCCCGTATCGTACAGGAACGGAATCTGGGAAAGACGCCGATGGGTATGCTGGCCATCGCCAGTGCGGCCAACAACGACGTGACGGCATGGTGTCTGTTGGCTGCCGTAATTGCCGTAGCGCGTGCAGGTAATGTGACCAGCGCTTTGGTTACCATTCTGTTGACGGCTTGTTATATCCTCTTCATGTTCTTCGTGGTAAAGCCCTTCATGCGTAGGCTCGGGGAGAGCTACAACCGTCAGGAGACCGTCAGCAAGACACTGGTGGGCTTCATCTTTCTGGTCATGATCGTGTCGTCGTATATTACGGAGATTCTGGGTATTCATGCTCTGTTCGGTGCGTTTCTCGCGGGTGTAGTCATGCCGGCGAATCTCAGTTTCCGAAGGGTGATGACCGAAAAGATCGAAGACGTGGCATTGGTACTCTTCCTCCCCCTGTTTTTCGTTTTCACCGGACTGAGAACCGAGATCGGCCTGCTGAATACGCCCCATTTGTGGGTGGTATGTATCTGTTTTATTGCCGTTTCCATCTTGGGAAAGATGATCGGGGCCACCTGTTCGGCCAAAGCGGTCGGGGAGTCGTGGAAAGACAGTCTGTCGATCGGCGTGCTGATGAATACACGGGGATTGATGGAGCTGATCGTGCTGAACATTGGTTACGAGATGGGGATCATCCCCTCGTCGCTGTTCGTGATATTCGTGATCATGGCGCTCTTTACCACGTTTATGGCCAATCCGTCGCTGATCCTGATCGATAAGATTGCCGGATTCCGCTCTCACCGCCGGCGTCATGACCCCGCACACGGAAATCCCCGCATCTTGATCTCGTTTGCCAATCCCGAGAACGGGCCGCTGTTCCTAAAGCTGGCCTATCTGCTCTATGGCTATCGTTTGAAAGACGCTACGGTGACAGCGATTCACTATACGATCGGAACCGATACCAATCTGTTGAATACGACCGATTATTCGCGGGAGAGTTTCAGTTTCCTCCGGCCCGAGGCCGAGCGGATGAACTTAAAAATCGATATGCGTTATAAGGTTACGGACCGCTATACGGAGGATCTGTGTGCATTGGCCGAGAACGAGCACTATGATTTGGTGCTGATCGGAACGGGCCCCGGATTTTTGGGTAGCTATCTGGGAACATCGCGTAGGTCGCTCTTTTTCGAGGCTGAGCGGCGCATGAATGCACTGCTGACGATCGGAAGCAAGTGGTTGACGCTTGGATTGACGCAGGACAAAATCCGGATCCTCTTTCAAAACATGAAACCGGCGTTTGGGGTGTTTGTCAATCGGGATATCGATACGGTCGAACAGGTTGGCGTTGTGCTGCGGGATGAGCGTGACCGGACGCTGCTCTCCTTTGTCGAGACGATGGCTGATCGGATGCGGGTTGAGATCAACTCCGTAAACGCCGAATATCCGTTCCTCGAGGGATATGTTTCGGAAAAGAAGGCCCATTTTCTGCTGGGAGATACACAGCTGTCTCTGTCGAGCCGTCTGAAAAACAAGCAGTTCGTATTGATCAGCTATTCCGCTTGGCAGTACATTATTCGTAACGAACGGTCGTTGCTGCATGTCCTGCCGTCGTTTGTCATTGTCAAACCCAAAGAGGACGATCGCTAAATCCGATGGATTAGCTTCGGAGGGGACCTGAATATTTTTTAAGTATTTCGCCGTCTATCAAAAGCGTGCGGACGAAGTCGTCTCGATTTGATGGAGGCTGTGCGTGGAAATGCGGGGGGGCAAGGCGATGATGCTTCCGTTCCGGAGATTGGCAGAAGTGCAGGAATAGATCTCGGTGAGGTCGGGTGATGTCTCATCCCGAAAAAATCTTCCGGACAGAGAAAATCGATAAGAGGAAAAAGATTACCGAGTTTACCGAAAGGTGACGAGGCAAGAAGATAAGAGCCGCGATATTAAAATTATCGCGACTCTTTCTCATTTCCGCATCTCTTAAAAGGTTATCGGAGCGTTTCAACGATTTTCAGTGCGGCTTCGTAGTCCGGCTCGTTCGATACGTCCTGAACGTACTCGATGTGCCGGATCATTCGTTTGCGGTCGATGACGACAATGCCTCGCCCCAACAACCGGAACTCCTTGATGACAAATCCGTACTTCATGCCGAAGTCAAGATCGCGGTAATCCGAGTAGACATGGACATTCTCGATATGTTCTGCGGCGCAGAATCGCTTCTGGGCGAACGGCAGATCTACCGACAGGGAGAGGATGGCTACGTCTTTGTCCAGTTTTGCAGCCTCCTTGTTGAACCGGATGTTCTGCAGTGCGCATACCGGGGTATCCACCGACGGGAAAACACTGATGATCAAATTCCGGTCCTTGAACTGTGTAACCGATACGGGTTGCAGGTTCTGGTCCGTTACCTCGAACACCGGAGCCCGGTCGCCTACGGCCAGATGGGTCCCGATCAGTGTGGCGGGGTGTCCGCCGAATGTAATTTTCCAATTATCCATAATTTGACGATTTTAGTGCAATTTGCGGTTCGTGAAAGGATACTTTTTTCAAAGATACAATTTTAATACCGGAATCATTATTCTATTTACAGGTAATAAATCACTATTTTTAGTGATAAGATCAAATAGCGACCTTAACAATACGCTCCAACTCGACATACCAGAGATACCCGGTTACTTTGCGATATCCCATCTGTTGCAACAACCGAATATAATCTTTTATCTGATTCACATAAGCATTTTTCTCGTGCTGTCCA
Source organism: uncultured Alistipes sp. (assembly GCA_900546005.1). Lineage (GTDB taxonomy): Bacteria > Bacteroidota > Bacteroidia > Bacteroidales > Rikenellaceae > Alistipes_A > Alistipes_A pullicola. Next base: position 9,420 of record URBJ01000018.1, read on the forward strand.
AACTTGTAGTCGACCACCACTGCTTCACTCCCCTTGATCAGCACACGGTCTGGACGTCGGGTATCTGGCCCTCCGGGCAACAAAATCGCATGCTCGTTTCTGACTTCAGTCCATTGAGGATCGAACCATGAAACAATATCTGAATTTTGCCATGCCTTAGCTATCTTATCTTGAAGATTCTGAGCCTCCTGCGCTGAAATTACTCCTTCGTGACACATTTGATCTAATCGACCTTGTACTTCGTCCCGGCTCGAAACGGACTCAAACAGTTTATGCATCAGGATTCCGTAACTTCGTAGATCCGACTTTCGAGTATCGGCTGCTTTTCCTTGAATCAACGACTTCTCTCCCTGTACACCTGCCGAAGAGTCCGAAAGGGAATCTTCTTCACCATCCAGCGCGTTATTATCAGCTCCGAAATAACGATCGGTATCAAAACGAAAACTCAGCTTTTTATCGTAGGGAATAACCGGATATTCCGTTATGTAGTCAACAGGTTCAGATTTCATCTCTTTCAAAGTGGTTGGCTCTCCGAAGTGGAATACTGAATCATTACCGTTTTGTTCCACTCTACCCTCAATCCTACATGCAGAGTTACACCCCTTCTCAGACTGACTCCCATCGATCGCCTGTCTAAGCAAATTTCCGACATCAGATCCTGATGCGTTCTTACTTGTATTAGGACGAAAAAGATACAACTCATCGACAGCTCGCGTTACAGCGACATACAGCAGATTGATGTTATCGATATGAGACATGACGAGTTCCTGATAGCTATCATCCGAAAAGTACGAATCTAACAACCCTTTTTTCCACCCGAGAGGGAAAACACCCAGATTATTAAAAGGTGCTTTTTTGCTCTCAGTCCAAGTTAGGCTGCCACTTAACGGCTCAAGACCCCAGTTACAATCCGGAACGATCACAACCCGGTATTGCAACCCTTTCGACTTATGGATCGTTAATACATTGATTGCATTTTTCGTTTGAGGCAGGGCAATCGACTGTGTCGCGCCAGACTCTTCCCACCATGCGACAAATAGCGACAAATCTGCTATACGGGAGGTCGAAAATCGATGGATCTGATCCTCGAATGCCTGTAAATAGGCTATTTCACCGGTACGTTCCGAAAGTTTATAGCGCATGACCGTCTGCTCGAACGTCTCTTCAATAGAGGTCAAACGCAAATTATGAAGAAAGTCGGTTTCTTGCGGATCGAGATCCTGCTCGAATGGCCGACCGAGAAACCGATTATATATGGCCCGGCTTATCGAATCATTGAGATCGAGAACCAACCTGAAAACGGCGACAATAAAGCCGACTACAGAAGAGCTTCCGATCTGCAAAGCCTCTTGTGTCACCACATCATAACAGTATTGAGCATTCGGATGCGCTGACTTGTAGTCGAGCAGTTGTTGGGCCACTGCGACTCCTTGCACTTTCTTTCGTACCAGAATAGCGATATCGCCCGGTTCATATCCTCGTTGCTGCAACTCCTCGATCACTTCGATGACACAAGGCTTCTCCTGATGCTGCTCTTTATCGTAAGCCACCACCCGCACATATCCCGAATCCGCTGCCGCATGTGCCTTTTGATGATGCCCCACATAGGCATCCTTAAGCATATCATTTAAATTCTTATGGCTTTTTTCTGACAGGAATCCTTTCTTCTTGGCATCTTCCAAAAGGTTATTCAACCGCTGGTTATCCACCTGCACACAACACTCGATCATCCAGTTATTGAACTCAACTACTCGCTTTGCACTGCGGTAATTCGTATCGAGCGACTGGATGTCGACATTTCCGAACACATTACCCACTTCATGTCCCAAAATTCGCCAATCCCCCCCACGCCACCGATAGATCGACTGTTTGATGTCGCCCACCAACAGGGCCGGCATATTCTGTTGTACCGCAACCGCATTCTCCAACAAAGGTTTGAAGTTGTTCCATTGCTGCACAGAGGTATCCTGAAACTCATCGATCATAAAGTGATCGAATCGGTTGCCCACCTTTTCATATATAAAAGGTGTATCATTTCCCCCGATCAATTTTCCGATTATGCTTCCCGTCTCGGAGATCGGAACGATCCGCTGCTCCTTACACAATTCCGACACGCACTGGGCCAGATCCTGCAACAGGACAAATCCCCGATAATTGGAAAGAACCAGATCGGCAGAGGTCAAGAAGTGGATATGTTGATCGTAAGCATCACACAAATCTTTGAGCAGCGGTTGAAGCTGCGGGACAAGGGCCTGTAAAGCTGCTTTGTTCGGAGAACTAGCTGAAACCCATTTTTTACTATCTATGCACGCATCACTAACAAGCTTCTTATAAGAAGTGATTTCACCTCCTGCAATCTTGACAAAATAGTTCGTACATGCCTTATCTTTATAAGCAAAATCTTCGGGACTAAACCCAGCATCGGCAATAATCTTTAAGGCATCAGATGCGATGTTACGCATCTCATTTTTTATACATGCACTCTGTTTCTTGATATCGTTCACAGTGTCGAGAAAATCGGACACAAGAGGTAGTGATTGAAGCATTTTGTAGCGCTCCTGAAAAAGTTCGCCACCGAGTGCAACAAGCTCCCCACGAATATCCCACTTCCCGTCACGCTCCATTTTCTCCTCCACCAACGGGATGACTCTCTGTCGCAACTTCTCATCCGTTGCGATCCGATCAATCAACCGATCGGCAGCCTCCTCCAAGAGCGTATCCGTCTCCAACTCGAGATTGAAATTGATATCGATTCCCAGTTCGCGAAGAAAGGCACGAATGATCCGCTGAAAGAACTTATCGATCGTTAACACCGAAAAACGGCTGTAATCGTGCAAGATGTAGGTCTGTGCTTTGGCTGCACGATTGCGAACGTCTGTGTCCGACAACCCAAGATCAGAACATAAATCGTTCAAATAATTGCTCTTTTGGTTAGAAGCCAGACGATTGATCTCCTCAACGATACGTCGTTTCATCTCCTCGGTGGCCTTATTGGTAAAGGTAACCGCCAAAATATTCCGATAACACTCCGGAACCCGCACAACTTCTCGCACATAGGCATAGGCCAACTGATAGGTTTTTCCCGAACCGGCCGATGCCCGCAATATTTTTACACTCTCCATAAATCCGACCCTTTGTTACACGCTTTAAAGATAGTGAAAAGATCAGAATTTTTTATATCGGTCCGTGTGCACTGCATCCCTCGTACGGTTTCTACACCTTGGTATCCTACGCCGCAGTACCGTCATGTAACAAAACCGTCGAAATATACGTTAGTAGAATATAAATTGGCAAATCCGAGCGAAAAGAGTTATATTTGTAAACGCATAAACTTTCGATGTCATGAAACGATTGTTGATACTCAGCCTCATTTTAGGAAGTTGCATCCAGCTGGCTTCCGCCCAGAAACAGATCAAAAGCGAAAAGCCGCTGTACTTCTCCAAAACCGAATTCAGCGGGAACCTGAACGTGCGTCTGGTCCACTCCGACACCGCCCGCATCGAAATCGAACTGAATGACGCTCAGATCAACCAGCTCAATTGGACCATCAAGGACAGCTGCCTCACCGTGCGGTTGAAACCCGGTTCTCAAAACAAAGGGAACGGAAACGTAACCGTATATTACAACAACATCGATGCACTCAAAGCCTCCGAAGCAAAGATTACCGGGACGGATACGTTGCAGGCCAAGATGTTGGATATAGAACTACAATCGGGAGCTACCGTCACGACTGCCGTCGATACGAAGGATCTCTATCTCAAAGTGGGAGGAAACTCGACAGCCGACGTATCGGGTACGTCGAAGTACCTGACGCTGATCGCCGGAGCCAAATCCAAGGTAGACTGCCGGAATCTGCTCGCTACGGATGTCCGCGTCGAAGCCGCTTCGGCTGCTGAAGCCTACGTGTACGTCTCGGAACGGTTGCAGATCTCTTCCGGAACCGGAGCTGCCGTGTTCTATAAAGGTGCACCAGAGATTATCCGGTCGACCTCGAAGATGATGGGCTCGATCAACAGCATCGGAGAATAGGCAGACTCTCTACGCCTGCTGACACGTCAAACGAGAGAGTGTGCGATGAAGAGCTTTTTGTCCGAGGTTGCCTCCTACCTCTACGAACGGGACGGAGATGACATCTCATCACTGCAAATGATCTTTCCGAACCGTCGGGCCCAACTCTTTTTCTGTGAGGCGCTCATGCAAAAGATCAATCGCCCGATATGGCAACCTACGTTCGTAAGCATACAGGAGTTGATGGAACATGTCTCCGGTCTCCATACGAGTGACCGGATCAAACTGATCGTCGAATTATATAAGGTCTACTCAAAACACCATCAGGAAACCTTCGATTCGTTCTATTTCTGGGGCGACATGTTGCTCTCCGACTTCGACCAGATCGACAAATATATGATTCCGGCCGATGTATTGTTCAGCAACATCCATGACCTGAAAACCCTCGAAAGCGATCTGTCGTATCTGACTCCGGAACAGCGGGAGGTCATCGCCCAATTCTGGACCAATTTCAATCTGAATGATTCGCAGTCCGATTCCGAGGAGAAAAAACATTTTTGGGATATATGGGAATCGCTGTCAAAAATTTACCATGAATTCCGTGAGGTTCTGACCCGACAAGGGTTGGCCTACGAGGGGATGGTCTACCGTACGGCAGCCGAAACGCTTCGCTCGGATGCCCCCTTGAGCCTGCCGGGTGATAGCGACAGCCGATTCGTCGTCGTAGGATTCAATGCCCTTTCCGCCTGTGAAAAGCAACTGTTCCTCGCACTGAAAAAGAGCGGTCGGGCTGAATTTTTCTGGGACTACGACTCCTATTATGTAGACAACAAAGACTTTGAGGCGGGTATGTTCCTGCGCGATAACCTGCACGACTTTCCTGCGCCAGCCATGGCTTCGATCAGCCACACGCACTTTACCCAGTCTAAAGAGATGACCTGCATTGCAGCACCGTCGGACAGTCTGCAGTGTACATACGTCCATACGTTTCTGAAAGGGTTGATCGACCGGGGCGAACAGCCGGACAAAGAGACCGCCATCGTTCTGACCGATGAATCGCTGCTGATTCCGGTTTTGCACTCGATTCCCTCCGAGATCAAAAGTCTGAACGTCACGATGGGGTATCCGCTGCAACAAACTACGGCCTATTCGTTTGTCGAGCGTTTGATCGAGCTCCAAAGCCGAAAACGCCAATCAAAATCAAAAGATTGCACCCGATTCTATCACAGCGACGTCATCGGCCTGTTGAACCATCCTTACATTCAAGAGAGCCAAGCCGAAACGGCCAATCGGCTGATTCAAAAGATTCGTCAGGAACAGATCGTCTATATTCGCTCCGAATTCTTCCCGAAGGAAGGTATCATCGGGCAGATCTTCACCCCTACTGGATCGTGGACAGATCTGGCAACCTATCTTCAGGATATCCTGTCGCGTGTCGCTAACCAGCCCGACTCCGACAACGAGCGGAAGAGCTACTTTTACCTCATTGTCGATCACCTTGTCCGGATCAACAATTCACTCACCGGATCGGATGTCGACCTGACACCCGAAATTTTCGCTTCGCTGCTCCGGAGAACCCTCCAGACGCTCCGAATACCGTTTCAAGGCGAACCGTTGCAGGGTATTCAAATCATGGGTATTCTGGAGACCCGAGTCCTCGATTTCAAAAACGTACTGATTCTTTCGGCCAACGACGATACGTTCCCGGGAAACCGCATGGAGGGGTCATCCTTTATTCCGTACAACCTGCGGTATGGCTACGGCCTCCCCACCGCCCAGCACCACGAAGGTGTCTTTGCCTACTACTTCTACCGGCTGCTGCAACGCGCCGAACGGGTAGACATAGCCTACTGCTCGAACAGTGACGACAAACGCAGCGGGGAACCGAGCCGATATATTTACCAGCTGCTCTATGAATCGCAGCACAAACTGAATTTCAAACCGTTGCAGTTGCAAGTCAATTTGTCACAAACGGAACCGATCAAAGTGGACAAGAAGGGAGCCGTAGCTGATGCATTGAAAGAGTTCTTGGACACTCCGAGCAAGAAACAACTCTCTCCGACCTCTCTGTATCAATACCTCGAATGTCCATTGAGATTCTATTTCCGGAGCATTGCCAAGCTGTCGCAAGAGGAAGAAATCACCGAAGAAATCGACCTGCCCATGTTCGGCACCATCCTACACCGAACCATGGAGTTTCTCTACAAACCGTTGAAAAGGAAAACCGATCCTCAGACCGCAATTTCACAGATTAACCAACAAGCGGTCAAAGAAAAGACCGTGCAGGCAATCAACGAGATGTACCTTCAGGGATCAAATGTCAATGAGGAGGAGTATAACGGGAATATGATCCTCGTCCGGGATGTCGTGACCTATTACATCACCCATTGCATCCTACCGTTCGATTCTTCCAAGTCGCGGCCAGATTTTACCATAATGGGGACAGAGGCTTCTGTTGAATGTCAGTTTTCGTTCGAGGGAGCCGACGGCCAATCCCACACGGTCACCTTTGCCGGAAAATCGGACCGCATCGACCGTTTAAAAGACGGCACACTCCGTATCGTCGATTACAAGACCGGAGCGTCACATATCGAGTTCAGCGGCATCGATTCACTGTTTGACGAAACCCTCCAAAAGCTCAATTCCGCCGTCTTCCAAACCCTACTCTACTCGTTAATGTTCTCAATGAACGAAAACAACAAGGTTCAACCGGCACTCTATTATGTGCGGGATATGCAGAACAAAGGGTATTCTCCCTTATTGCAGATGGGAGGGGGAAAACAGAAACCGGGAAAAACGGAAATAACCCATTTCAGTATGGTTATGGTTCAAAATGAGTTCGAAGAAAAACTTCGAGAAACGCTACGAGAACTATTCGACTGCACTAAACCGTTCGAACAGTGCAAAGACGCAGAATACTGCACCTACTGCGACTTCAAAAAAATATGCAGAAGGTAAGCACTTAAAGCCGACGCAGAATCCGGGCCGGATTCCCCACTGCAACCACATCCGAAGGCACATCCTTTGTGACGACACTACCGGCTCCGATGACCGTCCTCTCGCCGATGGTTACGCCCGGACAGATCACGGCACCACCTCCGATCCAACAATCATCCCCGATCGTTACCGGACGGCAGGCCTCGACCGGTTCGCGCCGCTGACGGTAATCCATCGGATGGATAAAGGTGTAGATCTGAACCGCAGGCCCGATCAGGACATGTTTTCCAATTCGGATCGGAGCACCGTCCAGCATAACACAATTATAATTGATAAAACCGCCTTCTCCCATATAGAGATTGTATCCGTAATCACAAAAAAACGACGGACGAATCATCGTTCCCTCCGCCACATGCGGAAAGAGTTCGCGAAATACCGCACGGTACTCTTCGCTCTGCATGGTCGATGCATTGAGCCGCAACAACAGCTGCTCGGCTCTATGCCGCTCCTCGCTCAGCTGGGGATCACTCGACTCGAACCACTCGCCGGACAACATTCTTTCCTTCTGGGTCATTGCTATCGTTTAAGCATTAAACGTAAAAAAGTAATTCATAAAGAAATTCCAAAGCGTCACCCCGCCGATAGCCACCAACTTCGACAGATAGAAATTGAGCCGACACTTGTCATTCAGCAGATAAATAATGATATTATTCAGGATCAGTCCGATGGCCGAAATACCGACAAACTGGATGTATTGCGCCGCGATCTTCGGATCGTGGCTTTCGAAGGTCCACAAACGGTTCAGAAAGTAGTTCGACGATGCCGCCGTCACGAATCCGAGTGAATTGGAAATATACTTATTCAGCCGCAGTTTCTCCTTGCATAAAAAGGTGATGCCAAAGTCGACAACCATCCCCGTAAAACCTACGACACAGAATTTTATAAACTGACTGAACATACGCTCTGACTACTTTTTAGTTTTTATCTTGACCGTCTTGCCGTTAAACCACGTCGACACCGGCATATTGGCGATCGTAAATCCGACCTGAAAGGTACGCGGCGTCAACTCCGGTACCACGAAATCGAGCTCTCGAGACAACACGCCTCCTGCCGGAAGATCGCCGGTCAACGGAAGCACATACTTGTGCGTCGGCTCGCTCCGATGCCGCCATACCATACTGACCGCCACTGAATCCCCATCGATCCGATAATCGTACGGATAGGGATTGTGCAGCTCCAATTTCAGATGCAGCGTGTCACCCGCCCGCACCTCACGCGGCAACGAATCATACGTTATATCGATCCGGCGGACCGGAATAAACCGATCGCAAACGATGTAATCGAACCGGCTACCGTTCGCCAACTCCAAATGACGCGCTCCCGGCACACTGTCCCAGACCTGCAACAGAACCCTACCGCCGGCCATCCGGTCGTCATCATCTTTCAGCTCATATTGACTGGTCCGGTAATAGATCGACGGCTGGGCATAGGAGCGCTCCCCGGTATAGAAGAGATACTTCGCCGCACCCGTATAGGTTCCATCGAAAATCACGGGAGCTCCGTCAGCAGCCTTCGCAATCGCCTGATATGACTCTCGGTTATTGAAAACTTCGAACTTCAGGCCCAGCGGATTGGCTATCATCTCCACACGGACCAGCCCGATCAGTACCAACGTCACCACTCCGACCCGCACTACATAACGGCGCAGCTTCTCGCGCCCCCGCACATAGGCAAACAGCACGGCGATCACGCCAAACGTGGCCGGAATTTCCCACTGAGGCTGCACATAGCCCCGCGTCGTCGAAGCCAAAAAGAAGAGGATGAAACCGGCCGACATGCAGTTCATCGCCCGAAGCACAGGAGTCTCACCCCGCGACCTCCACCAACCGACCAGAAAGAGCGGAAAGAGGAACGGATTGAAGATAGCGAACAGATTCAGCAGATACTCCGTCACGAAGGAGAATTCGAAATCCCGGGTCCGACCATCCAGATGGTAGCGAAACGAGACCCAATCGTGGTCATACTGCCACCACAGATGGGGCAGGATCAGGAACAGAGCCAGCAGACAGGCCACATAAAACTTCGGACTCTTAAATATTTTGATCTGCGAGAGTACCGTAAACAGGACAACCAATGCCCCGTGATACTTGCTGTAAGCCAATGCAGCGATCGTCACCCCCATCCACAACGCATCGCTCCACCGCCCCTTTTCGGTGAAACGCTTGAAAAAGAGCAGATACAGCGCCGTAAAGAGCATCAACGGACCGTCCGGAACCGCGATAAATCCATACAGTTGCAGGACGGGCATCGCAGACGCAACCAGTACAAACAGGTTGGCATCCCCGACAGTCGGACGTTCCGGTCGGATGATCCGCCACAGCACCCACAAGTAGATCGGCTGTAAAACCGTAAAAAAGAGACGAACACCCAACTCGCCCCAAAAAAAATGGCTGAGCCATACCAGCAGTGCCGTCATCGGCGGATGGTCGAAATAGCCCCAAGCCAGATCTTGGGAGAACATATAGTAATAGGCCTCGTCGTTGGCAAGTTCGGTACATCCGGCCTGAATCACATTGATGATCCACCATAGGCCAAGCCACATCCAGACCCTTGTTTCAGGATTTCTGACCGCAATAGATTTCATGCACGCAATCTTTCAAAAGGAGGAGTACGTCCTCCGTCCGTTTTCTTGTTCTTGGCCACACTTAGCCGAATTGCAAAGGTAATAAAATTCGGCTCTCCCGGCAAAACGGACTACTACTCTTGAGCCAACCCTTTCAACAGGGCAATCTCTTCGGGCCAGCGGGCTTCATCAGGCGTTTCGAGCACCAACGGAATCCCATCGAAACGGGCATCCCGGGCAATGTAGCGGAACACCGGCATGCCGAGCATTCCCTCTCCGAGACTCTGGTGCCGGTCGACCCGACTGCCTAACGGTTTCATCGCATCGTTGAGGTGCATTCCCCGCAAGTAGGAGAACCCGACGATCCGATCCAGTTCGGCAAAGGTGTGCTCACAAGCCGCTTCATCCGAAAGGTCGTATCCGGCGGCAAAGGCGTGACATGTGTCTATGCAGACCCCTACCCGACTCTTATCCTCCACACGGTCGATGATCGCCGCCAGATGTTCGAACGCAAATCCCACGTTGGAACCCTGTCCCGCCGTATTTTCGATCACTGCCGTAACTCCCGACGTAGCTTCCAACGCCATGTTGATTGAATCGGCCACCCGACGCAGACACTCATCGAGCGAGATCTTACCGAGATGGCTTCCTGGATGGAAATTCAACCGATCGAGCCCCAGTTGTTGACACCGCGTCATCTCGTCGAGAAACGCCTCTCGGGACTTGGCCAGTCCCTCTGCTTCGGGATGCCCCAGATTGATCAGGTAGCTGTCGTGGGGCAGAATCTGTGAGGGGGTATATCCCTTCTCCTCGCAATTTTTCCGAAAAGCCTCGATGCTCGCTGCCGACAACGGAGCCGCTTTCCACTGCCGCTGATTTTTGGTAAACAGCGCAAAGGCTGTCGCGCCGATCGCTGCCGCATGCAACGGGGCATTCTCAACACCCCCCGATGCGCTCACATGTGCTCCAAAATATTTCATTCCATTCATGTTAACTATCCTTCGAATTTATATTTATACTGTTCTCATTCACAAACATTCCAGACCTGTCCCATCTACATCGCCACCCCTCAAATCCCGTTCGACAGATCACCTTCTCTCCGCCTTACGGTAAGGTATTCCTTTTTTCCAAAAAATCTCCTCTTGAGTAATGTACCAACTCCTGCCCCGATCGTTGTTTCCCTGATAAAACAGATAAGTCCGCCCGTTCCGATCTCGAAACAGATGCGGATGTCCCGACTCGCTGGAGTTCCATTCATCCGCTTTGCCGTTGGGAACGAACGGCTCGGTAAACAGACGCTCCCAATGCAACCCATCGCTGCTCTTCGCCACCCCGATCTGTTGCGGCGAATTATTATAGGCTCCAGCATAAAACATATACAAAACTCCTCTCTTTTCCACGACGGAGGCCCCTTCAATACACATTCCCTCCCACGGCAACTCGGGCGAGAGAATCGTCGAATCGACCGCCAACCGCCAGTCATCACGGCCGAAATCCGTATCCGCCGGCGCCGTAGCCACACCTAACATCTGTTTCTGAAACGCTTTGTCACGCGTCGCAAAATAGAGGAAATACTGCCCCTTAAACATACACACTTCGGCATCTATGGCCCGTCCGCAATTCCAATCACCGGTCGGACTGAAAATCGGATTCGACGGATCGCGACGGAAAGTAATACCGTCTTCCGATTCGGCATGGCATATCGCATCGTGCATTCCGTTTCCATACGTCTGATAAAACAAGTGTACTTTACCCTCCTTCACCAACGCTCCCGGAGCACACAGACCATTCCTTTCGTATTCGGCATCCCGATCGGGAACAATTTCACCGACCTTCTTCCAATCGATCAAATCATCGCTCGCCGCTATACCGATGTTCCAACCCGAGTTTTCATTCCCCTGTCTCGGTGGAATAGAATAGTACATCAGATAACGCCCGTCGAAATAGACCACATGCGGATCTTTCGCATAGGGTACTCCTATACGGGATGTATCCGCATACATCATGCGGACCGGTTGGGCCATTGCAACCTTCACCGTACAAAACAACAGGATGACAATCCAATAAATCTTATTCCTCATTCGTTATCTATCAAAAGCCGCTTTTCTCTTTTTAATGCTACTTGCCGTCATGTCAAACGATCACCTGTTCCAACACCGGCCGTATCCCCACTTTGCGTACCTCTCGGCCACCCTTGTCGCTTTCACTTCTCGCTTAAAAAACGCCGTCACCCTCACCCCTATTTCGTCCGCACCTACGCTGTGTAAAGCTACAACTTTTTAGCAGAAATTCCGTAAAAAAACAAAACGCTGACTAAATATTGTATATCTTTGTCCAGAATCAACCTTCATTCGGCGCGATCATGAAACGGATATTACTGCTCTGTATGCTTATGCTGTTCACACTGATTTCCATACCGGGTGTCGCACAGTTTTCCATATCGAGAGTCACCCCCGACAGTGCAGGGACCAAGATCACGCCAAGAACACCCAATCCTCTGTCAAAGCCCTTGACCGTCACTTACGAAAGCGAGGCCCGCAACAAAGCCGAGAAAAAAAGACTGCGCAAGGAACGTAATACACTCACCATTACGACGGGCCTGAACCTCACTCAAACGAAATTCGATAACTGGGCGCCGGGCGGAACCAATACGTTTACCGGCTATGCCGCTTTGACCATCAACCACGTGTACGCCCGCAACAAGATCAGATTGACCACCAATTTCGACTCCAAATATGGTATGACTACCATCGCAGGCAAGACGACCAAGGGATACGACTATTTCAATTCGAACTTCACCGCAGCATGGGCCATCTCCAAGAACTGGTCGTACAGTGCCAACATCGCCCTGAACAGTCAGTGGTCCAAGGGTTGGACGGCCGATCATTCGACCATAGTGAGTAACATCTTCTCGCCGGCATACGTCCCCGTCGGAGTCGGACTGACCTATCAAGCGCTCAAAAAAGTACCCATCAAGTTAACCATGAATATCCTCAACACCAGTACAACATTGGTCCTGAGCGATACGTTATCCAAGACGGGTGCCTACGGCGTCGATCCCGGGAAACACCAGAAAACCACATTTGGTTCTTCGCTGCGTGTCGACCTCAACCAACCGATCGCCAAAGGAAAACTCAACTACGTACTCTATTTGTTCTACTCGACCAACTACGAACAGAACAACTACGTCGAATGGCAGGGAACGCTGACGATACGGATTACCAAGATCATTGCAGCCACGGTATTTAACCGCATGATATACAATGAAGTTCAAACGACTCCGTACAACAAGCCCCTGCAATGGAACTATTCGTTCGGCTTGGGACTGACGTATGTATTCAAGAACAAATAGGAACGGTTTATGTGTAGACAAACCCACGAACGTTAAAAATTTATTCCATGTATAAAAACAGCAAATTTACCGTCATACTGCCCACAGTAATCGCATGTTCCATCGCTCTGGGCATCCTGCTCGGAGGGAAGGTTTTCCGCAACAACCGGACCCGGAACATGCCGAATCAAAGCCTCGTCACAGGGAACAACAACAAGATCGACATGCTTTTGTCGCTCATCAACACTACCTATGTCGACTCCGTATCGATAGACTCGCTGATCGAAAATACCATACCTCTGATTGTCGACGAACTCGACCCGCACTCCTCGTACCTGACAAAAGCGGAAGTACTGGAGGCCAATGAAATATACGATGCTCAGTTCGACGGGATCGGAGTGACATTCAACATGCTGACCGATACGGTCATCGTGCTGAACGTTATCTCCGGAGGACCCAGTGCCGATGCCGGCATACAGGCCGGTGACCGCATCATTACGGTCAACGATTCGACCATAGCCGGCGTGAAGATGCCCCAGAACAGCGTCGTCAAGCGACTCCGGGGCCCACGAGGCAGTCAGGTCAAACTCGGCATCCAACGCTACGGGCACAAAGGTCTGATCCCCATAACCGTAACCCGAGGAGCGATTCCGATCAAAAGCATCCTTGCCTCCTATATGATCCGTCCCGAAATCGGATACATCCGTTTTGAACAGTTTTCGGGAACCTCGCACAGCGAATTGATCGCGGCAATATCGAGCCTCAAAGAGCAGGGGATGAAAAAACTGATTCTCGATATTCGGGGCAACGGCGGAGGCTTGCTCGACCAAGCGATCGTAATTGCCAATGAATTTCTGCCCGTAAACAACATGATCGTCTACACCCAGAACCGGGAGGGGCAAAAAGACATCCAATACAGCAACGGAAAGGGCTCCTTTACGGATGAGGAGCTGGTGGTTCTGATCGACGAAAACAGTGCTTCGGCCAGTGAAATTCTTGCAGGTGCGCTTCAGGACAACGACCGGGGAACGATCATTGGACGAAGATCCTTCGGCAAAGGATTGGTACAAGGGCAATTTCCTTTCCCCGACGGATCGGCACTGAGGCTTACCATTGCCCGCTACTACACGCCGGTCGGACGATCGATCCAGAAGCCCTACGACAAAGGACGCGAGAGCTACTACAACGAGGTGTATGACCGCTACGAACACGACGAGATGTTCACGGCCGACAGCATCCACTTCAACGACAGCCTGAAATTCACCACTCCGGGCGGTAAGGTGGTATATGGCGGTGGAGGCATCATGCCCGACATCTTCGTTCCGATCGACACGTCGGACGTTACTCCGTATTTCCGGGCCGTGACCAACTGGGACAAAAACATTCTCTATCGGTTTACCTTGGAGTTTTCGGATCGGAACCGCGCCCGTCTGAACGGAATCAACACCTTGGAGGAACTCGACCGCTTCTTTGCCGAACAGCCAAACCTACTCAACGATTTCGTAGCGTTTGCGTCCCGTTCCGGAGTCTCTCCGAATGCGGCGGACATTGCCAAGTCAAAGGCGCTGATTCTCTCTCAGCTCAAGGCATACATCGGCCGCAACTCTCCGCTGGAAGATAACGCTTTTTATCACTGTATCCAGCAGATCGATCCGGTTGTAGACAAGGCGCTCGAAACCTTAAACCGGCCGACCGAATCGGGATATAGAGCAGCTGCAACGGATTCCGCCGCAGCTGCAACGATCCAACCGGAATAGGCAGTCCGAAACTGCACTTTCTCTCCTCGTTTCGGACTCGTTGGAATCTGCATAACAGAAACCTACATACAAAATAGAAACGAGCGGGCTTTTTTCGAAGTCCGCTCGTTTCTATTTTTTCAAGGAAAAGTTCTATAACAAAGGATCGATGTAGGAACACAGAGCCGCAAAAATTTCATCTACTGAACCGATTCCGTTTATTGCATGATATTTGCCCTGTTTCTTGTAGTATTCGGCAACCACCGCCGTCTGAGCCTTGTACACCTCAATACGTTTCCGGATCACAGCCTCATCACAATCGTCGGCCCGGCCGCTGTCCTTACTCCGTATCAGGATACGACGGATCAACTCCTCATCGTGTACCTCCAACGACAACATCAGATTGACCGGAGTTCCGTGTTTCTCCATAATCCGGTCGAAGGCCTCCGCTTGCAACGTCGTACGGGGAAACCCGTCAAAGATGTTTCCTTTGCAATCCTTATGACGCGCCACATAATCCGCAATGATGTCGATCACCAACTGATCGGGAGCCAAATGGCCCTGATCGATATACCCTTTAACGCTCTTCCCCAGCGGAGTTCCTTGACGGATCTCCTCACGAATCACCTCTCCTGTCGAAAGATGATGAAATCCATACTTTTGCACCAATTTTGCAGCCTGAGTACCTTTCCCGGCACCCGGAGGACCGAATAACACAATGTTCAACATGCGTTTATAAATTTACTTCTCTATATAATAGTCAAACAAAATTAACATTATTTTTTTTCACGACAAAGATAAAGTACCTTTGCCTGCAAATAAAAAGGCCATGGACAAAAACAAGCGTACAGAGATCGCCTCACTCGGCGAATTCAAATTGATCGACCGGATTTGCGCACCTTTCCAATCCGAACAAAGCAGTACCGTCAAGGGGGCTGGAGATGATGCTGCGGTTATCGATACAGGCGACAAATACCTGCTGCTCTCGAACGATCTGCTGCTCGAGGGCGTACACTTCGACCTCACCTACTTTCCCCTCCAGCATTTAGGCTACAAGGCTGTCGTAGTGGGCATTTCCGACATTCTGGCCATGAACGGAACTCCCCGCCAGATTCTGATCGCATTGGGTCTATCATCGCGATTTTCGGTCGAAATGGTCGACCTCTTTTACGAAGGAGTACGGGCGGCATGCAAGGACTATCATGTCGATCTGGCCGGGGGCGACACGACCGCTTCGATCAACGGGCTCACCATCAGCATCACGGCCACAGGCGATGTCGACAAGGAGAAGATCGTCTACCGCAGCGGTGCACAGGTCAATGATCTGGTCTGCCTTTCCGGAGATCTAGGCGCTGCCTATATGGGAATCCACCTGCTCGAGCGGGAGAAACGGGCCTGCAACGGACAACCCAACCCGAAGCCGAAGTTCGAGGGGTACGAGTACATCCTGCGCCGGGAACTCAAGCCCGAAGCCCGCATGGACATCATCGAACGGCTGGCCCAGAACGACATCGTGCCCACCTCGATGATCGACATTTCGGACGGTTTAGCCTCCGAGGCCCTACACTTGTGCAAATCCTCGAACAAGGGAATCCGCATCTATCTGAATCGAATACCCATCGCCAAACAAACCTATGCCATGGCCGAAGAGCTACACAGTGACCCCGTCGTGGCCGCACTCAACGGAGGTGATGACTACGAACTGCTGTTTACGGTTCCGCTGTCGAAACAGGCCGAAGTGTTTGCCATGGGAGTCGATGTCATCGGACACATCACGACGCCCGAATCCGGAGCGATGCTCGTTACCCCGGACGGACAGGAGATCGAACTCCGGGCTCAAGGCTGGAAGTAAAATTTTCTAATACTTACTGCAGGGTTTTCAGCGACAGATCATCAATCATGCAACGAACCGAAGTCTTACTTTCGATTCGGATCATAAGACTCTTCGCCCGAGGTATACCTTCCACATACGAAACACTTTTCCATTTCGTATTGATCTGTTGGTCATCTGCCAACAGCGGTGTAAAACTCAATCCGTCCTGACTTACCGACACGGTCAAATTCGTATTAAGATCACACGAACTCTCTGCTCGGCAACCGAAAGCCAAAACCATGTCCGATGCAGCGGTCGACGTATTGATACCGGTTACGGAAAACCAAGCTCCGGTTTGTCTAAGCAACAGATAATTTCCTCCTGAAGCACCCGCATATGAATCGGAAAAATTCGATTCGGCGGCTATATAAACATTCGACCCATCGTAAACGACATTTTTATTGATCCATCCCGTGTATACACCAGCAACAATCTGAGAGGAAACCGCGACATCACCCATTGTCTCAAGATAATCGACAACGCCCGAAGGAAAGATGACAGAAACATCTTCCTTCGGGACATCTACATCAACAGAAATATTCACGTTCAAATCTCCTGAAACCACGGGCGGAGCATCGTCAATCTGCACATTGTAAAGCTTACATGCCTCCAAATCGATCTCTTGCTCATACTCCACACCATCAGCGGCGACAGTGATAACCGCATTTCCGGGTAAGAAATATCCGATTCTTCCTGCTGCGACATCTTCAGCTGTAAAAGTCAACGCACCCTCAATCTGACTTACCGTTACGAAATAGCTTTCATGATTCGTTTGAAACGCTTCGGTAAATCCGATCTGAACACCAGCATTGGACTGCGTACAGGTTATAACCGCTGTGGCCTCACTTCCCGTAACAATCGTAACCGATGTACTGCCTTCATAAACCGGTGTATCAAAAGCGGGAACTGTAAAATCTTGCGAGTATGCCCGAACGGTATATTTTCCCGATTTGAGGGATATAGGCTCAACATTATCGCCGATAGGTGAAACTTTTTTCACTACCGTACCCTCCTGCAACACCTCAAGAGAATAACTCGCCACGTCCGTACTTTTTAAGGCTATGGTCACTTGCGGGTCGACCTGCAACCGAACCCGCAACGTCCCCTCTCCCTGTTCAAAATCTTCAGAGCCGGAGCATGCACACAAACCGATCAATGCTCCGCATAAAACTTTTGTAAGTCTCATATCCATCTCCACTCAATCGATTTTTCTTTCTGATCTTCACTACTCGGTCAGCTTCAACGGGCTCCACCACGTATTCCACTCTCCCCAGCGAGCCGTAGGCCACCCGTAAGCGTATGAAATATATTGCTGTACCCCTTTACGCATATGCCCCTGCTCGTCGCCGCTCCATCCGCAATTATGCAGATAGGGCTTCAGGTTCTCGCGGATCTCGCCTTTGCGCGTAAAATGGATTCCATCCTCCGATTCCCACAGTACGATGTAACTATTCGGTCCCATCCGCTCGGCACTATGGATCGCTTGAAATTTTTTAATATCGTCCCGGTACTTCACATCACAATGATCCGCGCCGTTGATATCGCTCTTGTTGATGACCGTGCCATGATAGGTCAAATGGGCCGGCCAGTTCGGATCATCCACCGAAGCGGTGACCAAACGTGTGGTTGTTGCCTCATCTCCGTCGGCATTCCACGTATAGTAGAAATAGACGCTATCCTGCCAGATCACCATCGACGGCTCTCCAGCCCCGAACTTTTCGGGATTGTCCGTATATCGGATCATCGGTTGCACATCGGTTCCTGTACTCCAGCCCGTACCGTTCCACTTTTCCCATGGACCCTCGGGTGATTGAGCCCGTGCTACATACACGTGATTTTCGACCATTCCGGGATTCTCCGTCGATGTGTAACCGACGTAATAGTAATCTCCCCACCGCGCTACGGCAGGATCGCATACCGAAAAATGATCGGACGAAAACTCCGTAGGCAAAAGGACCATCTTTTCGGGAGTCCATGTGTGCCCGCCATCCTCCGAATGCTGATAGGAAGCCTGATCCCAAAAGAATGTTCCGTCTGACACCTCTTGTGACACACGTGCCTTATAGCTTCCTTCGATCTCTTCGCCGTTGAGGTAATTGGTTACCCCTTCGACATTGCCTTCCGCCAACCACACCATACAGTCGTTGTTCGTCCCTTCGCTGAGCGTCCACAGATATTCACCGTATGGAAATTTGTCCGGATTGACCAGTTCGAGGCTCTGGTTGTCGGTATATTTATCAAACCGTTGCGTTGCAACCGGATTGTGGCGTAACGTGCTCTTATAATCCGTATCCCAACGATACAAACTCAAGGTCAAGGAAGCCTCCTTGCCTCCGTTGTTGGGACACACCACACGAAGCGCATAAAACGGTTGCGCTTCCGAAAAACGCTGTGCCGCAATCGTTCCTCGGTTAAGTTCTATGGCTTTCACAGCAGCATTCTCATCATATTTTAAATTCTTTCCATCGTGATAACCTCCGGGAGCCGCAAACCAAGCATCGATCGAACCGTCCTTTTCGACGATAATCGATGGTCCATATCGATAGACTCCTCCGGTATAGATATCCCAACCCGGTTCCACCACGGGAATCTCCAGTGACGTTCCTCCGCAACCACTCAAAAGAAACGCCGCACAAACAGTTCCTAACTTCTTTTTCGTGTGTCTCATATCGTATAATTTTAATATAAACTTAGATCCTTCTGTACTAATGTGCAATTGTCTGCCCGCCAACAGCGCTGACGACACATACCGAACTCTCGGATTTAAACACAATCAATCTCTTTTGACCTCCTGCAAAAAGCATACGAACGAAGACCAAAAGAGCGATTAACGCGCTCTAAATTTACACAAAATTCCGCGCATTGACACCCTTTCGCTGAAAAAGAGTATTTTTTGCAATGATTTAGAATATTTTACCGACCGAACAGGTTAACCGACCGAGGCAGATGGTCAATCTCATAAAAGGCCGTGTGGACAATCTCGGGCAATACGGTGACGATCATCATACCCGGCTTATGCTCATCCGAAGTATAGCCCGACGCTGCCGAAGTCACCATCCGCAGGTACTCGTAATAGGTCTGATTACAGCGGTGCAGATGTCCGGACAACAAGACGTCGACCCCATGTCTACAAAACATGTCGAGATACTTTCTCCGCACAGCGAGGGGGATATTGTCACAAGAGTCCGGCTCATCGGGCGGCGAGACAAAGAAAGGATAGTGTCCGACCAGAACAACATGCTTACACTTTCTGCATTTCGACAACTGCTCATCCACCCATTGATATTCGGTTGCCTCGCGTTGCGAATCACCCGATCGGATCTCAGAGGTATTGAATCCTATAACACAACAGTCCTTCTTTTTCCATACAAAACGATC
>URBJ01000019.1 GCA_900546005.1 uncultured Alistipes sp.
GTTTTTTGGAAAAACTTTTTTTTAAGGCGGCTCCGTGCACGGTACCGGAACTCGTTTCATCGACACAAATACTGACACAAAAATACTTTTACTACAAATTACTAATCTATTCGGTTAACATGAATTCGAACGAACTTTCGAGGCGAGAATTTCTCAAACGGATTCTCGCGCTGTCCGCAGCCGCAGCGATGCCGACCATCCTCACCAAAAACACGCTGACTGCCGCTCGTCCGAAGCCCCGAATCGTCGGTCCGAACGAACGGGTCAATCTGGCCTGTTGCGGAATCGGGAATCAGGGACTCTTCGACATCCGCGAACTCTACAAAACGGGGGAAGCAAATATCGTAGCTTTCTGTGACGTCGACATGGGAGCTCCCCAGACCCTGCCGATTCTCAAACAATTCCCGAACGTACCACGCTTCCAAGATTTTCGAACCATGTTCGATAAGATGGGAAGCCAAATCGATGCCGTTCTGGTCAGTGTCCCCGACTTTTCACACTTCCCGATCTCCATGCTCGCCATGTCGGAAGGAAAACACGTCTTTGTCGAAAAACCGATGGGACGCACCTTCTACGAAGTGGAACTGATGATGAAGGCCGCCAAGAAATATAAGGTCGTTACCCAGATGGGTAATCAGGGCCACTCCGAAGCAAACTACTTCCAGTTCAAGGCGTGGACCGAAGCGGGAATCATCAAAGACGTGACGGCCATCACGGCCCACATGAACGGTGCGAGAAGATGGCACGGCTGGAATACCAACATCCACAGCTATCCTCCGGGACAACCTATCCCCGAAACCCTCGACTGGAACGTATGGCTGACAACTGCCAAATTCCACGAATACAATAAGGATTATGTCAACGGACAGTGGCGCTGCTGGTACGACTTCGGCATGGGCGCATTAGGTGACTGGGGAGCACACATCCTCGACACGGCCCATCAGTTCCTCGATCTGGGGCTCCCCTACGAGATCGATCCGGTACGCATCGACGGCCACAACGACTTCTTCTTCCCGCAAGCCTCTACGCTGAAATTCAAATTCGCGGCCCGTGGCAACATGCCGCCGGTCGAAGTGACTTGGTATGAGGGACAGAAGAACATTCCGCCCGTACCCGAGGGATATGGCGTCTCCGAATTGGATCCCAACATTCCGCCTCCAAGCAACGGACAGATCCAGCCGGCACAGCTGAACCCCGGCAAGATCATATACAGCAAGGAGCTGACGTTCAAAGGCGGTTCGCACGGCAGTACGCTCTCGATCATTCCGGAAGAGAAAGCCAAAGAGATGGCCTCGCAACTGCCGGAAGTTCCACCCAGCCCGTCGAACCACTACAAAAACTTCCTGCTGGCCTGCAAGGGACAGGAAGAGACCCGTTCACCGTTCAGCATCGCAGGTCCGCTGTGTCAGGTCTTCAATCTGGGAGTATTGGCTCAACGGCTTAACACCAAACTGCTGTTCGACACGAAGAAACAACAGATCACAAATAACGATACTGCGAACAAACTGCTCAAGGAGATGACTCCGAGAGATGGTTGGGAGGAATTCTATAAACTATAAAAACTTGCTATCGAAGAAGACAAAAGAGTGGAGGGCCGCAATGTGCAGCCCTCCACTCTTTTGTCACTTATTCAACCTCTAAATTACATGTTGCTGTACCGGGCAACCGGAACGACATCCAACGAGGCAAACTCACCCCGTTGATACTTGAAATACCCGGCCATCGCAATCATCGCCGCATTATCGGTCGTAAATTTAAACTCGGGCAGATAGGTTTTCCACCCCCTTTTCTCCCCCTCCTCGACGATTGCACGGCGCAACCCGGAGTTAGCCGACACGCCTCCCGCAATAGCGATCTCGCGAATATCGTAGTATTTTGCGGCCCGGATCAATTTGACGAGCAGAATATCGATGATCGCCGCCTGCAAGGAAGCACACAGGTCTGCCTTGTTGTTCTCGACGAAGTCCGGTGACTCGTGAACCGCATCCCGCAAGAAATAGAGGAACGAGGTTTTCAGCCCGCTGAAACTATAATCGAATCCGTCGACGGATGGCCGTGCAAACCGGAATCGTTTGGGATCTCCCTCTGCAGCCAGACGGTCGATGATCGGGCCCGACGGATAGGGCAATCCCATCACCTTGCCGCACTTGTCGAATGCCTCTCCCGCCGCGTCATCGATCGTTGTCCCGACGATCTCCATCCGGTCATAATCCTCCACACGCACAATCTGCGAGTGTCCGCCCGAAACCAACAGGCACAAGAACGGGAAGGTCGGATGCGGCAATTTGCGATCGGGCAGATCGATAAAGTGAGCCGATATATGTCCGTGCAGGTGGTTGACCTCCATGATCGGCACGTCTAATGCCAGGGAGAGACCTTTGGTGAAGGAGACTCCCACCATCAACGATCCGAGCAGACCGGGTCCCCGCGTAAAAGCGATCCCATCAATATCGCGGAACGTTATGCCGGCCTCCTTGATCGCTGCATCCACGACAGGAATGATATTCTGCTGGTGTGCCCGCGAGGCCAACTCGGGAATCACCCCTCCATACTTGCGATGCACCTCCTGACTGGCTATGACATTCGACAGGAGCGTTCCGCCGCGAAGTACGGCTGCCGACGTGTCATCGCACGAGGACTCGATTCCCAAAATCGTTATATCCATTTTTGACTTTATAATTTAAATAAATTTAGTAAACTTGTAGTTTATTTATCGGGGTCCGATCTTTACGAAGACGGACTTCCCGCGTCGAAACAAAACATTGCGTGTATCGTACGATGGGCAAAGTTATAAAAATAATACGATCTTTTATACTCGCCGTGCTGCTTGTGCTGCTGCTTCTGCCCGTAGCGATCACGCTACTGCTCCACGTCCGGACGATACAGAACTATGTGGTCGATACCGGACTGAACTATCTGAGCGAACGGGCCGAAACGCAATTTTCGGTCGAAGACGTCCGCTTCAGCCTCTTCAACCGATTCGTTTTCGACGGACTATATGTCGAGGATTATGCGGGCGACACGCTCTTCTACGCCAAAAAGGCGGTCGTTCCGATCAGGAGCCTAAACCTTTTTACCGGAGCCGTACATTTAGGAGATGTACAACTTAGCGACATCCAGTTCAACCTGATGCAAGACAGCACACGTCTGAGCAATCTGAAACAGATCCTGCTGAGACTAAAAAGGAAGGAAAAAAAGAGAGAAAAAAAGCCATTCCGCCTCAAGGCCAGTGCCGTACAGATTCGGAACATGGATTTTCGTCACCGGAAATACGACATCCAGCCCAAAAGCTACGGCGTCAACTTTACCGATCTGGATGTACGGGATTTCAATCTCGCCGTACACGACATTTCGGTTGTCAACGACAGCGTGACTCTCTCGATCGACTCGCTGTGCCTGCATGAACGCTGCGGTCTTGACATCCGGAACCTGTCGACCGACCGGTTCCGCATATCGGGTACCGGACTGCACTTCGACCGGCTGCGACTCACCACGGCCGAATCGGACGCCACTCTACCCTACCTCTATTTCGATTACGACACATGGAAAGGGTACAAAGATTTTTTGCAACGGGTTACGATTCGCTCCGAATTCACCCAATCCACGGTCAGTTTTCGGACCATTGCCTATTTCGCGCAGGGATTAAAACACTGGACGGGAGTGCTGCACGATGCCTCGGGTCGGGTCGAAGGGCCGGTTGCAGCACTTAGCGGTGAAGTTTTCAATGCGACAATTCGCGACACCCGCGTCAAACTGCAATTCGCCATCACCGGACTGCCCGACGTCAAGCAGACTGATTTTTCATTCTTTGTACAGAACTTGGAGACCCGCTCCGACGACATCTCCTACATCATTGAAGATATTACGGGCAAGGCTCTCGATCCGCGTAGAAAAAAGATGCTCGACCAAGCCGGTAACATTACTTTTTCGGGCCACTTCGACGGATTGTTCAGCAACTTCACCGCTGACGGCAACCTACGCACCTCTATCGGAAATGCCGACGTAAAACTGCACATCAATCCGCTTTCGGGCGCGGCCCGTACAACCGCCTTCAACGGTACGCTAAATGTCCACGAATTTGGCGTCGGCACACTGCTCCAACAGCCCAAACTGGGGAGACTTACCCTCACCTCGACCGTTCAAGGTCTCTTCGGACAAAGCCTCAAGATGCAAGCCCATGCCGACATCCGATCGCTCGACTACAACGACTACACCTATCAGGGGATCGCTCTGAACGGGAACATCGAAAATAAGAAATTCACCGGATCCATCGACTCTCAGGACCCGAATCTGGCCTTCGCATTTGACGGTGGACTCAATTTCAACGACTCGTTACCCGCCTATAATTTCAATCTGAACCTCCAGAACGCCGATCTCGCCAAGCTGAACTTCAACCGACGCGACTCCGTTTCACAGATTCACTGTACGCTGAAGGCCGAAGGGTCAGGCATCCGGCTGGACGATGCCAACGGGACGATCGAGATCAACGACATGACCTACATCAATCACATCGATACGGTCCGGACCGGACAAATCCGGATGGTCGCCAACAACAAGGGCGCCAGCAAGCTGCTCGGATTCTATTCGCCGTTCGCCGACATCGAGCTAAAAGGGAAACTGAGCTACGACAAGATGTTTGCCTATTTCCGTAATACACTCGTCTCCTACCTGCCCTCGATCTCCGACCGCACTCCTGAAGAAAAGATATCGGAACCTGCACCCTATACCGCCTCCTCGATCGACAACTACTACCTGCTCAATGTCAACGTCAAGGAGTCGAACAACGTAGCGGGAATCTTTTATCCGGGACTCGAACTGGAACAGGGGACCAATCTGGCCTTTCTGTTCAATCCGGAGCAGAACATCTTCTCGTTGACCCTGAATTCTGCCCTCATCGAAACCGAAGACTCCTTCGTTTCGAACCTGAAAGCCTCCGTCAGAAACCAAGCCGATTCGATTTCGCTCTTCGTCACCGCCGAAGAGACGTTGCTAAAAGGAATATACATGCCCGATTTTTCGGTCGTCGGGGGAGCCAAAGAGAACAAAATCAATCTGGCCATGCGGTTCAACAACACAGAGAACCAAACATACGCCATGATCAGTACGACCTCCACGCTATCGGCCGATTCAGTAACCGGCATTCCGCAAACCCACATCCGCTTCAACCCGTCGACCTACACCTCCGGGAATCAGACATGGCGGATCGGGGCCCACAAAATCGTGATCGATTCCACCCAAACCCTAATCGACCGGTTTGCCATCGAAAGCGGATCGCAACGTCTCTCGATCAACGGTACGATCTCCCCCCGGACCACAGATACGCTCCGACTCCGACTCCAAAACTTCGATCTGCGGCCTCTCACCAAAATCACCGGACAGAAGGGATACAACATCGAAGGCTACACGAACGGTACGGCAGACCTGATCGCGGCTCAGGGCGACAGGATCATGAATGCCGACATCGACTTCGATTCACTCCGTGTAAACGACATTCCGTGGAAAGCGGCATGCTTCACCTGCAACTGGGATTTCATTGCCCGTTATGCCCGTTTCGCACTGGTCGAACGGGAATCGGGCGACGCAATCGCCATCGGATACTACGTCCCCGACGACCATCGGTATGCCGCCGATCTGAATTTCAGACACATCGACATGGCCCTTCTCTCGCCCGTACTGGAAGGGGCACTGGAGAACATAAAAGGTTCGGCCCGCGCCCGACTGACCCTGACCAGCCGAAACCGAAAGCCTATTCTGAACGGAACCATAAACGTCGAACGATTCGAAAGCAAGGTCAGTTATACGAATGTAGGCTACTCACTTACCGAAAGTGTTGCCGACGTTAAGGATAACGTCATCACGCTACGGCCCACGGAACTGGTCGATCCGGAAGGCAACCGCGTCGGCTTCGATTTGGATTTCAACTTCAAGAATCTGAAAAACCTCAGCTACACGATCCACGTCCGTCCGACCAACACGTTGGTATTGAATACCACCGAGCGGCAGAACGATCTGTTTTACGGAACAATCTACGCATCGGGCAATGCGACGATCCGCGGTAATCGAAACCGGGTAAGCATGGACATCACGACCTCAACTGCCGGAAATTCCCGTTTCTTCATGCCGTTGGGTAACGGAACAGATATAGCGGCCGCCGACTTCATCGTATTCGAGACCCCCAAGCAACGGGCTGCAATCGACAGCCTGAATCGAGCCAACCGCAGTCGTCGCGAACGGTTCCGGCATCGGATGGAGAGTCTCCGTTCGGAAATGGACATCAACATGACGCTGGACGTCCGTCCCAACGTCGAGATGCAGCTCATGCTTGACCCGACAGGCGACAACCTGCTGAAAGGACGAGGTTCCGGTTCGATTAACCTCCACGTCAATCCGAACAACAAAGATTTCACGATCTATGGAGACTACAACATCACCGAAGGTAGTTACCGTTTTTCACTACAAAATTTCGCCACACGAACTTTTACCATCGAAGACGGCAGCCACATCCAATGGACCGGAGATCCGGTCAACGCGTTGGTCAACATCGAAGCGGTGTACAAGTTGAAGGCCTCTTTGGCGCAGATTCTTCAGGGAAGCGGACAAAACACCCGACGCAATGTTCCGGTCGATTGCATCATCCGTCTTTCGGACAGGTTGAGCCAACCGACCATCACGTTCGATGTCAACGTTCCAAACACCGATCCCGAAATCCAAAGCGCCATCTTAAATACGATGAATACGCAGGAGATGATGTCGACCCAGTTCCTTTGGCTGCTCGCAACACATAGCTTTTACACGGAAAACATCAACTCGACACAGAACCTCAACATCGGTGCGCACAGTGCAACAACGACCGGTATCGAATTTCTCTCTACCCAGTTGAGCAACATTCTCTCTTCCGAACGGTTCCGGTTGGCTCCCACCTACCGACCGAAGAGCGAAGAGACCTCCGACGAATTCGGAACCGAATTTTACGGTGAGCTGATCAAAAACAAACTGATCGTCGAAGGTGACGTGAGCTACGACTCGGGGAACAACATCCAGATGAACAACCGTACGGCAAGGAGCCTGACAGGCGACGTTACGCTGAGTCTTTTACTGGACGAGGTCGGAAATTTCAAGGTCAAAGCCTTTACCCGGACCATCGACCGTTTCGACGAAAACCAAGGTCTCCAAGAGAGCGGCGTCGGTCTCTCTTACCGTCAAAATTTCAACTCTTTTTCGGATTTGATCCAGAACTTCAGGGAACGGATCGAACGCATCAGACAACGCAAAGCCACCAAACGGATGCAAAAAGCTGCTCGCAAAGGCGACAACACCTCTGTTTCCGATTCCCCAACCGATCCGACTGAAGAATCCTCCGCCCCGGATACGATCCACACCGAACAAGAGTAAAGCATTCCGGATCCCTAACGTCCGTTCAGCTCCATGTCCATACCTTCTCAATAAAAATTCAAAAAAATCTTTGATTTAACCGCAATACTCCGTTCCTTTGCAGTCACGAAATCAGTTGGGAGGAGAAGTTCATGAATTTTATACCGGAAGCCGTCAATCACTATATTCTACAACAATTTAAAAATTGGATGCTTCCGATCGCCATGATCGTCGGAGGCGTATTCTATCCGTTTTTCTCTTCGTTGAAATTTCTGACGCCCTACCTGATCTTCCTGATGCTGCTGGTCCCCTACTGTAAACTCTCATACGACCGGTTGCGCATTACCCGCCTCCATGTCCTGCTGATCTTGATCCAGATATTCGGAAGTTTAGGAATCTATGCGGCATTGGCTACGTTCGATCCGGTACTGGCTCAGGGTACGTTCATCTGCATCCTCGCCCCAACGGCTACTTCGGCAGCCGTCATCACCGGAATGCTCGGCGGCAGCATCTCCACTCTGGCAACCTACACATTAGTCAGCAACCTGACTGTTGCCGTACTCGCCCCGTTCGTCTTCTCACTGATCGGAGAGCACACTTCAATGCCCTTTCTGGAGTCCTTCGGCATTATCTGTCGACAGATGATCCCGCTGCTGATCTTTCCGCTCGTAACGGCCATGCTATTAAAACGATTTGTTCCCAAAGTACACCGCGAGCTCAAAAGCCGGCAACAGATCTCGTTCTACCTGTGGGCCGTCTCACTGACCATCGTCATGGGCAATACGGTCGCATTCATCGTCAATCAGCAAAATCCAAACTATCGGAACGAAGTATTCATTGCGCTCTGCGCCCTGATCGTTTGCTGCCTGCAATTTCTCGTCGGAAGACGTCTCGGTGGACACTTTCATAATAAAATCGCGGGAGCACAAGGACTCGGACAAAAAAATACGGTCCTCGCAATCTGGATGGCCTTGACCTATCTCGATCCGGTCGCCTCAATCGGTCCGGCCTCCTACGTCATCTGGCAAAATACGATCAACAGCTGGCAATTGTGGTTCAAAAGGCACAAGGAAGCACACGCAGCCGAACAGCTATCGATCACTGATTCATCAACGCACACATCGATAGTAGACACCAAGGGGTAACGACTTACCATAGGAGTCTGTAAAATAGAGTTCTCCGAACTGTTCGTCATTGCAACTCCCCACCAACTGACGGATTGCACTACGTGCCAACAGCGCCGAAAGTCCCATCGAATAGAGATTCAACACCAGAAATCCATTCCGGTCGAGCAGTTGTCCACACGTCCGCAACATCTCGTTGAGATGCTCTTCGAGGACCCACTTTTCACCGTCGGGACCACGTCCATAGGCCGGAGGATCGAGTATAATTCCCTGATAAAGGTGGCCGCGACGAAGTTCACGTCGTACGAATTTCAACGCATCGTCCACAATCCAGCGGATACCGTCCAATCCGGAAGCCTCCATATTTTCACGGGCCCAACTGACTACCGGCTTCACCGAATCGACATGCGTCACCTCCGCTCCGGCAGCCCGGGCCGCCAACGAGGCTCCTCCTGTATAGGCAAACAGATTCAACACTTTCGCGCCCGGAAATCTGTCCCGCACCTGCCGATAGATAAAATTCCAATTCTCGGACTGTTCGGGAAAGATTCCGACATGTTTAAACGAAGTCAGGCCCAGACGCATCCGCAGCTGAAGCTCCTCATTCTCGTACCCAACAAACCACTGTTCGGGCATTCCGCTCCGGAGAATCCACTCGCCCCGATCGTCGCTGCGGCGATCCTTTCGGAATCGGGCATCGGCCAAACGGTCCCACTCTTCGGCACGCATCGACCGATCCCAGATCGCCTGTGGCTCGGGACGGGCTATGACATAACGACCGAAGCGCTCCAATTTTTCAAAATTTCCACTATCCAACAATTCGTAGTCGCTCCAACCGGTCGGACACAACAATTCGGATCTCAACATCTCTATGCTCTTTTTTTCTCGTTTTTTCCGCGTTTTGGGAGGCATACTACACGCATCTCACACCTTCGGCAATCGAACTTCAACTCGTATCGATTCGGACCGGTCTCGATAAAAAGGCGCCCCGTATATTTCGGATGCTTCCGCAGGCACCACCCCAACTCCCGCCTCAGGCAGTAACGCATCCGCATCACCTGCAACCCTTCGAACGATTCCGACAGATCTTCGCCCCGTTCGATCCGGACGACACCGTGATCCCGATAAAAGCGTTCGGCCAACGAATTGGTTACATTCTCTTCGGCAGCAAGTTCCGACAACGGGAAAGGCACGTCACGGCGTTCCTCCTTGCGTTGGCGAATCGTATGCCGGGCAACTCGGGCCGTATCCAACCGTTCGACCGCTTCACGTCGCAGGGCATTTATCCGCGCGGCCGGCACAAAACGGGGGCGATCCCACCGCACCGTCACTTGTTCGACCTCGTAAATCGTATTTCCCATCTTCGCAACCTGTGTCCGGATACTCTTTTCGGCCTGATCGGCATCGCGGGCTTCGTCAAAAGGTCCGGCCGCCATACAAGAAACCGACACCTCCCGATCATCCAACCCAAGCGTTACCCGATCCGGCCCGATCTCAACCGTCACCTCAACCGGAATTTTCCGTTCGGTCCGTGCCCGATCCAACTCCAGAACAAAACGCCTGTCATAATTGCGATAGAGCTCCGTTCCTCGTTCGATCCCCTCCATACGATTGGGATAGACCCGAGGAGGCTCTACCCGATTCACCGAGGTCCCACTCAGAACACCACTCCGGTTCTTGAAACAGATCCCATCGCCCGGAGCCAACCGCGAGGCTTCCGAACAGACCAGATAGTCCCGTCCGACCTGTTCGACCGTTCCGATCCGATCGCCCATCGACTTCGGCGTATCGAACGAAGCTACCGACTCCTGCGGATTCATCAAATAGTAGGCCACCGTCCCCCGCGAAAAACTTTTTCGGGGATCGGGTGTAAAGCCAAGCGCCGTCCGCCCCTGAGAGGCACGCTGCAAATCATCCCGCCTTTCGATCAGCGCATCCAACCGGTTCCGGTAGTAGCCCACGACATTTCGCACGTAATTGATATCCTTTAGCCGACCCTCGATCTTGAACGACGTCACACCGGCGTCAATCAACGCTTCGAGGTATTCGCCCCGATTCATGTCGCGGACCGAAAGCAGATGTTTTCCTGTCATCAGTCGTTTCCCCGTCTCATCATACAGATCGAAAGGCAGCCGGCAGGCCTGAAGACAAGCTCCCCGATTTCCGCTGCGGGGCGACATCGACCGGCTCATGTAACACCGCCCGCTGTACGACACACAAATCGCCCCGTGTACGAAGACTTCGATCTCGGCCTCGGGAACCGCCTGTGCCACAGCCCGGATCTCCTCCAAGGTGGCCGCCCGCTCCAGATTGATCCGGGTAAAACCGACATCGCTCCAGAATCGGGCCCGTTCGGGCGTCATCGTGAAGATCTGTGTCGACGCATGCAACTCGACCGGAGGCAAATCCATCCGCAGAAAAGCCATATCCTGCACGATCAGACCATCCACTCCGGCCCGACAGACATCGTTCGCCAACCGCTCCGCCTCCTTCAATTCCGACTCATACAACAGCGTATTCATCGTAGCGAAAACCCGGACTCCGAAACGATGGGCATAGCCGCACAGCCGTTCGATATCCGACAGCGACACACCCGCATCGACACGCGCACCGAATCGAGGCGGGCCGACATAGAGCGCATCGGCACCACAATCAATTGCAGCACAACCACATGTGTAATCCTTAACCGGAGCTAATAGTTCGATCGCTTTCATCCGCAACAAAAAATGCTATCCGACAGACAAAGGTAATAACTTTTATCAGCCCAACCCTCCTCAAAAACGACAAATGTTTTTACAGTAGGACTTTGGAGTTATTCCTAAAAAAATCATAATTTTGTAGCTATATTTTCATACAACAGCATTTCGAGATGGAAAAAAGAGGATCTTTCGGGAGCAGATTCGGCGCAGTAGCCGCTGTGGGAGGTTCCGTCATCGGGTTGGGCAACATCTGGAGGTTCCCGTATATAGCCGGAGAGAACGGCGGTGCCGTATTTATTCTGATTTATCTGTCGATCAGCTTCTTAATATCCATACCGATCATGTTGTCGGAGTTCAGCATCGGTCGTTCGGCCCGACGTAACTCAATGGGAGTGTTCGCCAAGCTCGCTCCCGGAACCCAATGGAAATGGGTCGGCTACGCCGGAATTCTCACCGCGTTCATCATCCTTTCGTTCTACTGTGTCATCGGAGGCTGGGCTTTCGAATTCTTCAAGGAGTCCGTTTTCAACCAGTTCCAAGGCAAGACTCCGGACCAGATCGAAGCTTCGTTCAAAAGCTTCGTCGCATGCGGATGGCGCCCCATCATCTGGACTATACTCTTTATCATTGCCTCTACGGCCATCATTTTGGCAGGAGTCCAACAAGGAATCGAACGATATACCAAAATTTTAATGCCTGTACTTTTCGTCCTGTTGCTCGGTATGGCCATCAACTCACTCACCCTCGAAGGGGCACAAAAAGGAATCACCTTTCTGTTAAAACCCGATTTCTCGAAAGTTACCGGCTCCACCGTATTGCAAGCGCTCGGCCAATCGTTCTTCTCGATGAGCCTCGGTATGGGAGCCATGATCACATACGGGTCATATCTCCGAAAAGAGGAGAAAATGATGAAAGTCGGAGCGTTAGTCGCCCTTTCCGACATCACCGTGGCGATTCTTTCGGGACTCGCCATCTTCCCTGCCGTCTTCTCGTTCGGCATCAATCCGAGCTCCGGGCCCGATCTCGTCTTTCTGACGCTGCCGAATATTTTCTCTCAAATGTCGGGCGGACACCTGCTGTCAATCGCCTTTTTCTTTCTGCTGTTCATCGCCGCCATCACCTCTTCCATATCTCTGTTGGAGGTAATCGTAGCCTACATGACCGAAGAACTGCACATCACCCGCAAGCGCGCCATTGCCTACACCGCAACAGCCATCTGCATTACTGGTAGCCTGTGTGCGCTTTCGATGATCCCCAACTCCATACTGACAATCGACGGGAAAACACTGTTCGATCTGTGCGACAGCCTCTCCTCGAATATCTTGATGCCGTTAGGAGCCCTGTTCATCGTTCTCTTCGCCGGATGGATTCTTTCACCCGTCCTGCTGCGGAACGAGATGACCAACCACATGCAATACGGAATACGAATCTTCCCGGTCATCCGCTTCATGATCCGTTTTGTGATTCCAGTCGTGATTCTGTTGCTGTTCCTCAATCAGATCGGGCTTTTCAGTAAATTACCGTAGCCGACGGCGAATTTCGGCCGTGGCAACCGCCGTGGCAACCGCTACATTCAACGATTCGGAGGTCACCGCATGGGCTGGATATGAGGGAATGTACAGTTTCCGCTTCGTTTGCATCGCCACCTCAGGCGAAATGCCCTGCCCTTCGTTGCCCATGACCAAAACGCCCACTTCGGGAAGTTCCGTTTCATAGATATTATCCCCCTCCAAAAAGGTTCCGTAAACAGGAATCCCTTCGGATGACATACGCTGTAAAAATTTCGGCAACGACACATAATGGACCCTAACCCGCGTAATCGCTCCCATCGTTGCCTGAACGACTTTGGCATTGAAACAGTCGACCGTAGCCTCCGAGCAGAAAATATCCCGGATGCCGAACCAGTCGGCCAAGCGGATGATGGTCCCCATGTTTCCCGGATCCTGCACGTCATCCAACGCCAGCACCCAATCTTTCGGATGGAACGTTCCAAGGCCTCCATGCTTCGGGATCTCCACTACGGCCAACACCTCGGACGGCGTTTTCAGTGAACTGATCCGCTCCATTTCGCGCGGTGCGATCCGCTCCACCGCCACCCCTTGGGGCAGCTGAAGCCGCTCTCCGCTCACATACACCCGACGCACGTGAAATGCCGAGGCAAGCAATTCATAGACCAACTTCTCCCCCTCCGCAACGAAAACACCTGCGGCATACCGCTCCTTGCGCGACGAGAGCGAACGGATAAATGATATTTCGGCTTTTGTCATCGTATTCCGGACTTTTATGCAAACAAAGATACGACCTGCACCGTAAATCGAAAACTTTTTTTGCAACGATTTGCACAATCGAAAATCTATCCGTACTTTTGCAGCTCAGAAACTCTTTCTGAAGTGAAGACAGTTTCAGCAAGTACTTTGACTATATAACTTACTGATATACGATGTCTGACAAAAAATCCGCCCGTCTCATTCTCGAAGACGGAACCCAATTCCAGGGATACTCATTCGGGGCAGAAAATCCCGTTTCCGGTGAGGTCGTTTTCAATACGGCGATGACCGGCTATCCCGAAAGCCTTACCGATCCCTCGTACAGCGGTCAAATTTTGGTTGCTACCTACCCCCTGATCGGAAACTATGGCGTGCCGAAGTTTACTGAAGAAAACGGAATGTACCGCTTTTTCGAAGCGGATCGCATCCACGTACGCGGTCTGATCATCTCCGACTACTCGTTCGAATACAGCCATTGGAATGCTGTTGAGAGTCTGGGAAAATGGTTGATCGACAATCAGGTGCCCGCCATCTGGGGTATCGACACCCGGCAAGTCACCAAAATCATCCGCGAACGAGGTGTCATGCTCGGCAAGATCGTGATCGACGGTCTCCCCGAACCGCCTCAGTTCATCGATCCGAACAAGGAAAATCTGGTCGCACAGGTGAGCACTCGCGAAGTCATTACCTACGGTGACGGCAAATACACCGTCGTACTGGTCGACTGCGGTTGCAAGTACAACATCATCCGCTGCCTGTGCAAGCGTGGGGCAAAAGTAATCCGCGTACCTTGGGACTACGACTTCACACAGATCGATTACGACGGTCTGATGCTCTCGAACGGTCCGGGCGACCCCCAACAATGTCAGGCGACCATCGCCCACATCAAAAAGGCCATCGCTTTAGGAAAACCGATCTTCGGAATCTGCTTGGGCAACCAGTTGCTCTCGATCGCTGCCGGAGCCTCCACTTTCAAACTGAAGTACGGACACCGGAGCCACAACCAACCGGCCCTGATGGTCGGTACCGATCGCGCGATGATCACCTCACAGAATCACGGTTTCGCCGTAGATACCGCAACGCTCGATCCGGAGTGGGAACCCTACTTCATCAACCTGAATGACGGCACCAGCGAAGGTATCCGCCACAAAAGCAAACCTTTCTTCTCCGTACAGTTTCACCCCGAAGCGTCGGGCGGTCCGGTGGATACCGAATTCCTGTTCGACGACTTCATCCAAAACATCGAAAAATGCACACGATAGACAAAATAGAGAAAGTGGTCCTGCTGGGTTCGGGAGCACTCAAGATCGGAGAGGCCGGAGAGTTCGACTATTCGGGTTCGCAAGCGCTCAAGGCCCTGAAAGAGGAGGGAATCTACACCGTTCTGATCAATCCGAACATTGCCACGATACAGACATCGGAAAACATTGCGGACAAGGTCTACTTCCTGCCCGTAACGCCGGAATACGTAACGAAAGTGATCGAAAAAGAGCGTCCGCAGGGCATCCTGTTGGCCTTCGGTGGACAGACCGCACTGAACTGCGGCGTCCAACTGTATCGCAGCGGCGTTCTTGAAAAGTATAACGTACAGGTTCTCGGAACTCCGGTTCAGGCCATCATCGACACCGAAGACCGCGAAAAGTTTGTCGAGAAACTGGACGAAATCAACGTCAAAACAATCAAAAGCGAGGCCGTAACGAGTGTGGCCGAAGCCAAACGTGTGGCTCACGAGTTGGGCTATCCGATCATCATCCGGGCCGCCTATACACTCGGAGGACTCGGTTCGGGATTCTGCGACAACGACGAAGAGCTGGACGCACTGGCCAACAAGGCCTTCTCCTACTCGCCGCAGATTCTGGTCGAAAAGTCGTTGAAAGGGTGGAAAGAGGTGGAATATGAGGTGGTCCGCGACCGGTACGACAACTGCATCACGGTCTGCAACATGGAGAACTTCGACCCACTGGGCATCCACACCGGAGAGAGTATCGTAGTCGCCCCCTCGCAAACGCTGTCGAACTCGGAGTACCACAAACTGCGCCGGCTGGCCATCAAGATCATCCGCCACATCG
Organism: uncultured Alistipes sp.; assembly: GCA_900546005.1. Classification (GTDB taxonomy): domain Bacteria; phylum Bacteroidota; class Bacteroidia; order Bacteroidales; family Rikenellaceae; genus Alistipes_A; species Alistipes_A pullicola. Next base: position 15,531 of record URBJ01000019.1, read on the forward strand.
GAGTGATCGGCGAGTGTAACGTGCAGTATGCCCTCGATCCCGAATCGGAAGATTATCGGGTGATCGAAGTCAATGCCCGACTGAGCCGTTCTTCGGCCTTGGCCTCAAAAGCAACGGGGTACCCGTTGGCTTTCATCGCCGCAAAATTAGGATTGGGATACGGACTCCACGAGCTGAAAAACAACGTCACGAAGAGCACGACGGCCTGCTTCGAACCGGCGCTTGACTATATCGTCTGCAAAATTCCCCGCTGGGACCTCGGAAAATTCAAAGGCGTTTCGCGGGAACTGGGCTCGAGCATGAAATCGGTCGGCGAGGTGATGGCAATCGGCCGCAACTTCGAGGAGGTGATCCAGAAGGGATTGCGTATGATCGGACAAGGCATGCACGGCTTTGTTGCCAACAAGGAGTTCGAGGTCGAGGACATCGATGCCGCACTGAGCCACCCGACCGACAAGCGGATCTTCGTCATCGCACACGCACTCAAGAACGGTTACTCCGTATCGCGCATCCATGAGCTGACCCGCATCGACTGCTGGTTTATCGAAAAGCTCGAAAACATCATCCGAATCGAAAACGAACTGGAGCAATATAACAACATCACGCAGGTTCCCGACACGCTACTTTTGGAGGCCAAACAACGGGGCTTCTCCGACTTCCAGCTGGCCCGGACCGTATCGAAAAGCTCGGCAAAGAACATCGAGCGCGACATGCTGGACATCCGCAAGTACAGGAAACTACGCGGAATCACCCCGTACGTCAAACAGATCGACACGCTGGCCGCCGAATATCCGGCCATGACCAACTACCTCTACGTTACGTACAACGGGTGTGCCCACGACATCGACTTCCCGCGCGACAACCGCTCGGTAATCGTACTCGGATCGGGAGCCTACCGAATCGGAAGTTCGGTGGAGTTCGACTGGTGTAGCGTCAGTGCGCTGAACACGATCCGTCAACAGGGGTTGCGTTCGGTCATGATCAACTACAATCCCGAAACCGTATCAACGGACTACGACACCTGCGACCGGCTCTACTTCGATGAGCTGACGCTCGAACGGGTACTCGACATCACCGATCTGGAGCAGCCCAAAGGGGTTATCGTATCGACCGGAGGCCAGATTCCGAACAACTTGGCCCTGCGGCTCCAGAACGAACACGTACCGATCCTCGGAACATCGGCCACCGACATCGACCATGCGGAAGACCGGCACAAGTTTTCGGCCATGCTCGACGAAATCGGCGTAGACCAGCCCCGCTGGCGTGAGTTGACCACGATGGACGACATCTACCGGTTCGTCGACGAGGTGGGCTTCCCGGTATTGATCCGGCCTTCGTACGTGCTTTCGGGCGCAGCAATGAATGTCGTTTCGAACCGCGAAGAGCTCGAACACTTCCTCACCCTCGCTACCAACGTATCGAAACAGTATCCGGTCGTGGTTACGGAGTTCATCGAACACGCCAAAGAGATCGAGATCGATGCCGTGGCCCGCAACGGCGAAGTGCTGATCTATGCGATCTCGGAACACGTCGAGTTTGCCGGTGTACACTCGGGCGATGCGACGATGGTATTCCCGCCGCAGAAGATGTACGTCGAAACCATGCGCCGCATCAAGATCATCGCTCGCGAAGTAGCCCGCATGCTGAAGATCTCGGGTCCTTTCAACATGCAGTTGATGGCCAAGAACAACGACATCAAGGTGATCGAATGTAACCTGCGAGCCTCGAGAAGTTTCCCGTTCGTATCGAAAGTTCTGAAAGTAAACTTCATAGACATAGCCACCAAGGTCATGTTGGGTGTAGAGCCCGATGTGCCGCACAAGTCGGCCTTCGAACTCGACTACGTCGGCATCAAGGCTCCGCAATTCTCCTTCTCACGGCTCCAGAAAGCCGACCCCGTATTGGGCGTGGAGATGGCTTCGACCGGAGAGGTCGGATGTCTCGGCGAAGACTTCCATGAAGCCATTCTGAAGGCGATGATGTCGGTGGGCTATGCGATTCCGAAAAAGAACATCCTGCTCTCGACCGGAGATTCGCGTTCGAAGATGGATATGCTCTCGGCCGCCAAAGCGTTGCAAGAGAAGGGCTACAACATCTTTGCGACCCGGGGTACAGCTGCGTTTCTCGAGACCAATGGGGTGCATGCAACGGTACTTCACTGGCCCGACCAACCCGAACAGCCCAATACGTTGACCTATATCAAGGAGAAAAAGATCGACCTGATCGTCAACATTCCGAAGAATCTGTCGAAAGACGAGTTGAACAACGACTATACGATCCGACGCAGTGCGATCGACTTCAACATTCCGTTGATCACCAATGCCCGGTTGGCCAGCGCATTCATCACGGCATTTTGCCGCATGAAGCCGGAAGACATCAAGATCAAGAGCTGGAACGAGTATTAGTCTTTTCTCCTGACGAAACGTTCAGTTACGCCATAAAATGCTTAATTTTATGGCGTAACTTTTTATTATGCCTCTGATTATCCGAAAAGATCTCTCCTGTGGCACATTGGGCGTATGGCGGATCGACGAATCCGAACCGCAACTGGCAGCCCGATGCAGCCGTGAGGAGCAGGAGTACGCCCGAAGCCTCTCCAACGCCCGTCGGCGGTGCGAGTGGCTCGCATGGCATGTGTTGTTGCACGAACTTCTCCCGAACGTAACAACTGTCTACGACTCTGTCGGAGCCCCGATTTTGGTTGGGGAAGAGAAACAGATTGCCGTAAGCCACACCTCGGGATATGCAGCGCTACTTCTTTCCGATCAGCCGTGCGGCATCGATATTGAGCTCCCGACCCGCGATTTTTCGCACGCCGCATCGAGGTTTCTCTCCGACAGCGAACGCAAACTGATCGAGGCCAACGATTCCGGCCTGCAACAAAAAACAGCAGGAACCATCTGGTGCGCCAAAGAGTGCCTCTACAAATGGGCTAAAATCCCCGGATTGGATTTCGTGAACGACATGACGATCGACCAAATCGATTTCGCCCGCAATTTTATCGCAGGATCGCTGCTCGGACATCCCGTGTCGCCTTCGATACTTCCAGACGATCGGCTCAACATCGTTTTTTACGCTGCAACCTATCCGACTTCCGGGTTTCATATATAATTTGTATCTTTGAAACTACACCTAAAAACCACCTGCTAAAACTACTCGAACCATGAAAAAGATGTACCTTATTGCCGTATTATTTCTCTGCATGGCCTGCTCCACAGCTATTCTTCGAGCCCAGACAGCACAGAAGATTACGGTTCCAAACGATCTGGAGAGATGGATCACCACAACCTTTGCCAAAGGGAAGATCCCTCCGTTTTCGTTCGTCTACAACGATCGCCCATCGTCCGAATTCATCCGCAAATGGAAACACTCCTCGTCAAAACTGACAAGCGACGATCCCAATGTCATTAAGTATCAATTTTCATACACGGACCCCATCTCAGGGCTTACGGCTGAGTGCGTAGTCGACGGATTTCCCGAATTCAACGCCGTCGAATGGGTTTTGAATTTCCGCAACGAATCGGATAAAAATTCGGCCCAACTGAGAGCGATCAACGTTGTCGATCTGACATGGAAAAGCGAAACGGAAGGTGATTTCAATCTGTTGCGACTCAGAGGGTCGTGCGGCTCCCGGGCCGATTTCCAACCGATCCTCAGCACGCTGTCGGTTCAGGATTCGGTCTATATGTTTCCGGACGGTGGCCGCTCTTCGGATAACAGTGCCTTCCCGTTTTTCAACATCGAAACTCCCGACCAAAAGGGCGTTGTCGTAGGCATCGGATGGACCGGGACATGGTTCGCCGATGTGCACCGCACGGCAGACCAAAAGGTATCGCTGACCAGTGGCATGAAGTACATGGACCTTTTCCTCCACCCCGCAGAGCAGATTCGAACCCCGCGCATCTGCCTGCTGTTTTGGGAAGGAGAGAACCTGCTGACCGGCAACAACCATTTCCGCCGCTTTATGCTGGCCCACAATTCGCGTAAAATCGACGGCAAGTTTGCCGAATATCCACTCTCGGCCGGCTTCGAATGGGGCGATCCGGCTCCCTGCAACGAATACAGCTGTCTAACCGAAGAGCTGGCCATCGCCATGATCCAACGCTACAAACAGTTCGGCATCGTTCCGGACCTCTTTTGGCTCGACGCCGGATGGTACACGGGATGCGGAGGTCCGGACTTCACCGGAGGCAACTGGTCGACCAACGTTGGTAACTGGACCGTCGACACCACCCGTTTCCCGGGCGGATTGAAACCGATCTCGGACGCTGCTCATCGGGTCGGAGCCAAATTCATGGTCTGGTTCGAACCCGAACGCGTCGACCGAAGTACCCTTTTCGCCAAGCTACACCCCGAATGGATGCTCAAGAGGCCCAACGATAACTGTTACCTGTTCAACTTGGGCGACAAAGAGGCGTGTGCATGGCTCTCAAAATACATCGGAGACATGATCGAAGAGAACGGTATCGACTACTACCGCCAAGACTTCAATATGCCGACTGCTCCCTACTGGGCAGTAAACGAAGAGCCCGGAAGAACGGGAATCAACGAAATCCGCCACGTCGAAGGGCTGTATGCCTATTGGGACTACCTGTTGGAACGTTTCCCGAACCTGCTGATCGACAACTGTGCTTCGGGCGGCCGCCGGCTCGACCTCGAGACGATGAAACGCAGCGCCCCGCTTTGGCGGACTGACTACCAGTATGGCGAAGTCAACGGCTACCAATGCCACACCTACGGGCTGAACCTCTTTCTCCCGCTACATGGAACGGGAATATACAATACGGACGATTACAGTTTTCGATCATGTTTGGGCAGCACGATGGTCATCAATTGGGAGATTTTCAGCATCCGCGGCTCGATTCCCGACATGCAACGGGTAATTGCCGAGTACAAAGAGTTGAAACCCTATTTTTATGAAGACTACTATCCACTGACCGGATACGGCGACCAGACCGGAGACGATGCCTTTCTGGCCTATCAGCTGAACCGCCCGTCGGACCGGAGCGGAATTGTGGTCGCCTTCCGGCGCAAGGACAACGCTACAAACAACATCCATGTCAAATTGCAAGGGCTCGACCCCGAAACGGTCTACGCGATACAAAACGACAACGACGGTTCGATTACACGCCAAACCGGACGCGAACTCGCCGAAGGAGTGACCCTTTCGATCGATCAGGCTCCCGGATCACTGCTCCTGCGCTACACTTCCGCCGAAAAATAGAGGTAAAACCTGAATTATATGTAAAAAAGTTTTGTTTCTGATTTTTTTAACTTACCTTTGTACGGTACAAAATCGGAATAGATTATGATACAGTTCAGTCGCATTCACGGACACCATCATCACCTGCTTCCATCACGGTAGGCTCGTCGCGTGTTTGTCCGAACTGATCGAGATATTTATCGCATAAAAGAGGCTTACCGAAATCGGGGCCTCTTTTTTAGTTATAAACGTACAGAAAACTATTAAAAACTCGAAAAATATGTTGCGAATCGCTATTCAGGCCAAAGGCCGACTCAATGAAGAGAGTATCGAACTGCTCGCCGAAGCGGGCGTATCGGCAGAAGAGAGCAAACGAAAACTGTTGACCCGTTGCAACGACTTCCCGATGGAGGTGCTTTATCTGCGCGACGACGATATTCCCCAAGCCGTATCGATGGGGGTAGCCGACATCGGAATCGTCGGACTCAACGAGGTCGAAGAGAAAGGTTTCGACGTCGAGATTGCCCACAAACTCGGTTTCGGCAAATGCCGTCTGTCGTTGGCCGTACCCAAAACCGAAGAGTACGTCGATGTAAACTACTTCAACGGAAAACGGATCGCCACCTCCTACCCGGTCATCCTCTCCCGCTTCTTTAAGGAGAAAGGTATCGCGGCCGAAATTCACGAAATCGCCGGCTCGGTCGAGATCGCCCCTTCGGTCGGCATGGCCGATGCGATCTTCGACATCGTCAGCTCGGGCAGCACGCTGGTAACCAACGGACTGAAAGAGGTCGAAAAGGTACTCTTCTCGGAGGCTGTCATGATCGCCAACAAATCCCTGTCTGACGAGAAGAAAAAGATTCTCTCTCAGTTGTTGTTCCGCATCGAAGCCGTAGAACGGAGCCGGGGCATGAAGTACGTACTGCTGAACCTGCCTCACGAAAAGATCGACGAGGCAATCCGCATTCTGCCCGGCATGAAAAGCCCCACCATCCTGCCTCTGGCTCAAGAGGGCTGGAGCTCGATCCACGTAGTTATCAACGAACGCGAACTGTGGGATAAGATCGAACAGCTCAAGGCGATCGGCGCAGAAGACATACTGGTTCTTTCACTCGAAAAAATGATTCTATAATGGAGATATCGGTAAATCCCGAACGGAGCGAATGGAGTGCACTGCTCCGTCGGCCACAAATTGCACGATCGGTAATCGGGGAGCGGGTAGCCGCCATTCTCGAGTCGGTGCGTACAGAGGGTGATCGGGCCTTGCTGCAACTCACACGGGAGATCGACAAGACCGAGCTCACGTCGGTCATCGTCACCCGCGACGAGATCGAGGAGGCTGCGTCTCTGATTCCGGATGCTCTGAGAGAGGCGATCGAGACAGCAGCCCAAAATATCGAACGGTTCCACGCGGCACAGAAACCCCAGCCGGTCGATATGGAGACCATGCCGGGCGTACGGTGTGTACAACGCGCCGTACCCATTCAACGGGTCGGACTCTATGTTCCGGGCGGATCGGCTCCGCTGTTCTCTACGGTGCTGATGCTGGCAGTTCCGGCTCAAGTAGCGGGCTGCCGCGAGATTATTCTCTGCACACCACCCGACAAGCAGGGGAAAATCGCTCCTGCCATCCTGTACGCCGCCTCACAGGCCGGAGTCAACCGCATTTTCAAGGTTGGAGGAGCTCAAGCGATTGCTGCCATGGCCTATGGAACCGAGAGCGTACCTAAAGTCGACAAGATTTTCGGCCCGGGCAATCAGTATGTCACCACGGCCAAACAGCAAGTCGGACTCTCAACCACAGCGATCGACATGCCGGCAGGTCCCTCCGAAGTGTTGGTGATGGCCGACTCTTCAGCCGTTCCGGAGTTCGTTGCCTCTGACCTGCTGTCGCAAGCCGAGCACGGTCCCGACTCACAAGTGGTACTGCTGACCCCGTCGCGTGGATTCGCCGAACAGGTCGTTGCAGAGACCGAACGTCAGCTCCAGCAGCTCGCCCGTCGCGACATCGCCCGCAAGGCCTTAGAGAACAGCCGAATCATCGTTATGGATACGGTGGATGATCTGATCGACTTCTGTAATGCATACGGTCCGGAACACCTAATCGTGTCGATGGAGCATCCGTGGGAGATTGCAGACCGGATCACGGCTGCGGGGAGCCTCTTTATCGGAAACTACACACCGGAGAGTGCCGGAGACTACGCATCGGGGACGAACCACACCCTGCCGACCTACGGATGGGCACATGCCTACAGCGGAGTCAACCTCGACAGCTTCATGCGCAAAATGACCTATCAGGAGATTACACCCGACGGATTACGGAAGATCGGCCGGACAATCGAGACGATGGCCGAAGCCGAAGGCCTCGGTGCGCACAAGAACGCCGTAACCCTCCGGTTGAAACACCTCTCATAGAGAGTATCAAGATATATAAACACAGAATCGAGACGAAATCATGGAAGTCCGAGAACTATTACGAGAAAATATACGTACGCTGGCCCCCTACTCCACGGCACGGGACGAATATCAGGGGAGTCTGGGAATCTACCTCGATGCCAACGAAAACCCATACGACAACGGCTACAACCGTTACCCCGATCCGCACCAAAAAGTGCTCAAACAGAAACTTTCGGAAGTAAAAAACGTTCCGGTCGAAAAGATCTTCATCGGCAACGGATCGGATGAACCGATCGATCTGGTGTTCCGGCTTTTTTGCGAACCCAAACGCGACAATGCGGTTTCGATCGCCCCATCGTACGGCATGTACAAGGTTGCCGCAGCGATCAACGACGTACCGATGCGGGAGGTGCAGTTAGAGCCCGATTTTTCGCTGGATGCAGACAAGTTGTTGGCCGCTACCGACGAGCATACGAAATTGCTGTTCCTGTGCTCTCCGAACAACCCTTCGGGAAACTGTTTCCCGAAAGAGACGATCGAACGGATTCTCAAAACCTTTCAGGGAATCGTCGTGCTGGACGAAGCCTACATCGATTTCGCCGATCAACCGGGATTCTTGAGCCGGTTGGATGAGTTTCCCAACCTGATCATTCTCCAGACCCTGTCGAAAGCGTGGGGAATGGCCGGTCTGCGTTTGGGACTCGCCTTTGCCCAACCGTTCATCATCGAGACCCTGAGCCGGGTCAAATATCCGTACAACATCAACGTCGTTACGCAAAAAATCGTTTACGACCGACTCCAGACCCGTCCCGATGCTCAGATCCGGACGATCATCGCCGAACGGAAACGGGTCAGCGAAGCACTAAAGGCCCTTCCGCTTATACGGAAAATACACCCGTCGGATGCCAACTTCATTTTGGTTCAGGTCGATCAACCGCGCCAAGTGTATGAAACGCTCATCGCGGCCGGAATCATCGTCCGCGACCGTTCGCGTATTGCCGGTTGCGAAGGCTGCCTGCGCATCACGATCGGCACTCCGGAGGAGAACACCGTACTGCTGGATACGCTTAAAAACATGTAATCTACACATCATGAAAAAAGTACTATTCATAGATCGGGACGGAACACTGATCGAAGAGCCGCCGGTTGACTATCAGGTCGACTCACTCGAGAAGCTGGCTTTCGTTCCGAAAGCCATCACCGCGATGAACCGCATTGCCTCGCTCGATTACGAGTTAGTGATGGCGACCAATCAGGACGGACTGGGGACAGACTCGTTTCCCGAAGAGACATTCTGGCCGGCTCACAACCTTATGCTAAAGACCTTGGAGGGCGAAGGGGTGCGGTTCGACGACATTCTGATCGACCGCTCGATGCCGGCCGACAACGCTCCGACCCGCAAACCCCGTACCGGCATGTTCGGCAAATACCTCAACGGAGAGTACGATATGGCAAACTCTTTCGTAATCGGCGACCGTCCGACCGACATCGAACTGGCCCGCAACCTCGGGGCAAAGGGGATCCTACTGCAACCGACCGAAAGCGGCCGCGCCTTATTGGCCGAACAGGGACTGCTCGACAGTTGCGTGCTGATTACGGACGACTGGGACCGGATCTGGCAATTTCTGAGAGCCGGAGCGCGTACCGCTGAAATCCACCGCAAAACCCGTGAAACGGACATTCGGGTCGCCATCGATCTGGACGGCAGCGGGGAATCGCACGTCGACACGGGGCTGAAGTTTTTCGACCACATGCTCGAACAGATCGTTCACCATGCAGGCGTTTCGTTAGTTGTCGAGGCCAAGGGCGATCTGGAGGTCGACGAACACCACACGATCGAGGATACGGCCATCGTGCTGGGAGAAGCGGTTTTCCGTGCTCTCGGTTCGAAGTTGGGGATCGAACGGTACGGCTACTGCCTGCCGATGGATGAATGCAAGGCCATCGTGCTGCTCGACTTCGGGGGAAGAATCGATTTTCAGTGGAATGTCGAGTTCCACAGAGAGCGCGTCGGCGACGTGCCGACCGAGATGTTCCGCCACTTCTTCAAAAGCTTTGCCGAGGCCGCGCACTGCAACCTCCACATCGCCGCTAACGGAGAGAACGAACACCACAAAATCGAAGGCATCTTCAAAGCCTTTTCTCGAGCCCTGCGCATGGCGATTGCCAGAAATAGTTTTAAATTTGAACTGCCAAGCAGTAAAGGAGTATTATGATAGCTGTTATCGATTACGACACGGGAAACCTCCGCTCGGTAGCCAACGCTTTGGGACGTTTGGGTGCCGAATACACAATTACGGCCGATGCCGAAAAGATCCGCTCTGCCGACCGGGTCCTGCTTCCGGGCGTCGGTGAGGCCTCAACCGCCATGCAAAAACTCAGAGAACGCGGACTCGTCGAGGTCATACGTTCCCTGACCCAACCGGTTCTGGGCATCTGCATCGGCGTTCAACTGCTGTGCCGCCGCAGCGAAGAGGGACATGCGGAGTGTATCGGCATCTTCGACAACGAGGTCAAAAAGTTCCGGACTCACGAGCTGAAGATTCCCCACATGGGATGGGACAGCATCGAACAGCTGAAATCCCCACTGTTCGACGGAATCGACGAAGGTTCCTATGTCTATTACGTGCACTCGTTCGCCCCGACAGTCAATGCCGATACGATTGCCGTCACTACATACGGAGAGACCTTCAGCGCTGCCATCCGACGCGGCAACTTCTTCGGGACCCAATTCCACCCCGAAAAGAGCGCATCGGTCGGCGAACACATCTTACAAAACTTTTTAAGACTATGATTACCATTATTCCGGCCATAGACCTGATCGACGGCAGTTGTGTCCGCCTCACGCAGGGCGATTATGACCGAAAAACGACATACTACAAGGATCCGCTCGATGTGGCCCGGCGCTACGAGGATTGCGGTATCAAACGGCTGCATCTGGTCGATCTGGATGGAGCCAAGGCTTCGCACCCGGTCAACCTGAAGGTACTGGAACGCCTCGCGACTTCGACTGCGCTGCAGATCCAATACGGAGGAGGCATCAAAAGCAGCGATGCGCTGAAAGAGGTGTTTGCGGCGGGTGCCAAACGAGCCATCTGCGGCAGTATTGCCGTAAAACAACCCGAATCGTTCTGCGAATGGCTCGACGAGTTCGGTCCCGAACGGATGGTTCTGGGGGCCGACACGCGCGACGGCCGCATCGCCATCAACGGATGGCTCGAGGCTGCACAGATGGGCGTCGAGGAGTTGATCGAATCGTTCCGAAACACAGGCCTGAGCCAAGTGATCTGTACCGATATCGCCAAGGACGGCATGCTCTCCGGCCCCTCGGTACCGTTATACGTTAAACTTCAAAAACTCTTTCCCGAGATCGAAATTACCGTCAGCGGCGGGATCAGCTCTTGGGACGACATCGAAAATCTCGATCGCAACGGTTTAAAGAGTGTCATCGTGGGCAAAGCCATCTACGAAGGACGCATCACCTTCGAGCAACTCGCCCAATACTCCCTAACCGCATCAACCGATAAAAAACTCTAAACGTGTTAGCAAAACGAATCATACCCTGTCTGGACATCAAGGAGGGCCAGACGGTCAAAGGGATCAATTTTCTCGAACTGCGCGACGTGGGCGATCCGGTCGCACTGGGAAAGCGTTACGCTGAGGACGGTGCCGACGAACTGGTCTACCTCGACATCAGCGCCTCGATGGAGGGCCGAAAAACTTTTGCTGAATTAGTTACACGCATAGCCGCCAACATCAACATTCCGTTTACGGTCGGCGGCGGCATTGCCTCCATAGAGGATGCTGGCCGACTGCTCACCGCCGGAGCCGACAAGGTGACGGTCAACAGTGCAGCAGTCAACAACCCCGACCTGATCAGCGAAATCGCCTCGAAATATGGCAGCCAGTTTGTTGTCGTAGCCATCGACGCCAAACAGATCGACGGGGTATGGCGGGTGACGACACACGGCGGACACCGGCTCACGGAGAAAGAGCTGTTCTCGTGGGCCCGGGAGGCACAGGAACGTGGTGCCGGCGAGATCCTCTTTACCTCGATGGATCACGACGGAACAAAAAACGGATACCCGTGTGAAACATACGCCCGCTTGTCACAAATGCTTTCAATCCCGGTCATCGCCTCGGGAGGTGCCGGAACCGTACAGCATATAGCCGATGTACTGACCAAAGGGTGTGCCGATGCAGCCCTCGCAGCCAGCATCTTCCACTACGGCGAGATCCCGATCCCCTACCTGAAACAAGAACTGAACAAAATGCATATACCTGTCAGATTATGATACAATTCAAAGAACTGAACACAACCAAGAGTTGCGAAGGCCTCGTCCCGGCCATTATACAAGACGACAACACCCGTCAGGTTCTGATGTTGGGCTACATGAACGAAGAGGCTTACAACAAAACAGTCAGCGAAGGCCGCGTAACCTTCTTCAGCCGCACCAAGAACCGTCTGTGGACAAAAGGCGAAACCAGCGGCAATTTTCTCAATGTAAAGAGCATTGCGAAAGATTGTGACGACGACACGTTGTTGATTCGCGTAGAACCGGTCGGTCCGGTCTGCCACAAAGGGACCAAAACCTGCTTTGCCGAACGGGAAAGCGAAGGTTTTATCGGACAACTACAAAGCGTGATCCAACAGCGTCACCGCGACATGCCCGAAGGCTCCTATACGACCAAACTGTTCAAGAAAGGCGTTAAAAAGATTGCTCAGAAGGTCGGAGAAGAGGCCGTTGAAACCATCATCGAGGCAGTGGACAACAACAACGAAGATCTGATCTACGAAATCTCCGATCTGATCTATCACCTGCTTGTTCTGATGGAGAATCAAGGGCTCACAATCGCCGACATCGAAAAAGAGCTGGCTCAACGCCACCAATAATCGAAACGACCTGTATTAACCACTAAAACGAAAACCACATATGGAAAACAAAAAGATCGGTATTGCCAGCGATCATGCCGGCTACCAACTGAAAGAGTTTGTGATCGGATATCTCAGCTCGAAAGGCTATGATGTGTATGATTTCGGATGCAAATCGGAAGAGAGTTGCGACTATCCGGATTACGCTCATCCGCTTGCCGAAGCGATCGAAAAGGGAGAGTTGCCTCGCGGTATTGCCATGTGCGGCAGCGCGAACGGTATCACCATGACGTTGAACAAGCATCAGGGCATACGGGCAGCAATCTGCTGGGAGCCTGAAATCGCTTCACTGGCCCGCCGCCACAACGATGCAAATGTCTGCACGATGCCGGCTCGCTTCATTGACACGGATACGGCCCGCAAGATTGTAGATATCTTTTTGAATACGGAGTTCGAGGGAGGCCGTCATCAAGCCCGTGTCGACAAAATTCCGGTAAAGGAGCTTTGCAAATCGGCGAAATAGACCATCCTGATTATTTCAGCAAAATAAGCGACAGAGGATCAATGGTTTTCCTCTGTCGCTTTTTATAACGGCAGCCATTTTCCCCGTCTAAAAGGTTTTAAACGGACTTTATAAACCGCCGAATAGATAAATTTTCTTTCGAAAAAATTTGCAGAATAAAATTTTAATCGTACTTTTGCATCACCCAAACGGAACACGGTGGGTGTTCCTCAAAAAAGGGATACTGCGGAAATAGCTCAGTTGGTAGAGCACAACCTTGCCAAGGTTGGGGTCGCGAG
>URBJ01000020.1 GCA_900546005.1 uncultured Alistipes sp.
GTGGGGCTGACGATGAGGGTGAGCTTATCCTCCCCCTCGCCGCAGCTGATCTTCCACTTTTCCGGCAGACGGCGGCGCGACTTTGGCACGCGCTTTGTACTTATTCCGGTCAGCTGCGGCACAGCAACCGCAGTGAGGTTTCTTCATTTATTTAAGTTTGGGTTAGTAGTTTTAGGGATTAATTCCCGGGGAAAGAGGCAACCGTGAGGGTTCCCTCTTTTTTATTTGTGCTTTTAGAAGTGGGATGCCAGGGACGGATAGTTTCAAAGAGAGATCCTCTTTGCAGATCCGTGGAGTGGCCTGACAGATCTGTGGAGGTGTTGCCTTTGGAACGGAATCCTGCAGATCGCGAATAGTCTGAAATGCTGTATGCGGCATTTTGTTGGAGTGGTGTAAAGGGTGCGCGCGTGGAGGCACGGTGGGCAAAAGTTGACAATTGCAGGCTTTGAGAGGACCAAAAGAGAGAGGAGTTCTGCCGATCGGCAGAACTCCTCTCTTCTTTTTTGTCGTAGGTGTCGGGATGTGATCTCCGTAAGGTTATTCGTGAATCCGGATGTTGCGGATGTACATGGGGATACCGTTGATGTTGTTGATGTCGAACCGCATCTGGACCCCGGCATCGAGACATGCAGGATCGGTACGTAGGGCATTGGCCTTTCCGTCCGTCAGGTCGAACGTGATCGATGTCCAATCGTCGGCGGCAGGAAAGTTGAGTCCGGCAACCGAACATCCCGCAATGATCTTGAAGAAGAATTCGATCGATCCTCCTTTTGCGCACCTGTATTCGAACGAGAGTTTGTTTTCGTTGTCGGCGATGGCGCGGGTTCGGGGAGCCGTTGCAATGTACGGGTCGTTGGCATCGGCTTCAGCCTGATAGAGGTATGTGTATCCGGTAGTGTAGCTGAAGTAGTCGGTCAGATCTTCGAGCCGTTCGAGTTGGTTTTCCGGACCTGTGAGGGCGATAAACAGTGCAGCGGCGGCACGCTCTTCGTCGGTTGTGCGGGTACGCATACGCATGCGTTGGATGTCAATCTGAGTTCCGGAGTCGGTGTCCAAGAGTATTTGAATACGAGAGCCGATGCCGCCCCATCCCGATTCGGAGATCAGATTCCCCAAATCGAAGGAGTATGTACTCCAGTCGGAGGCTGGAGTGAGTGGCATGATGGGGGTTGCTATCGCGTAGTCATCTAATTTGACGGAGAGTCCAACTTCCCGGTCACACCGATATTGGAAAGTCAATACCTGATCCGAAATGTTGTCGGCTATCCGTTGGGTCGTGATGGAGGGATTCGTTCCGGTGGTTTCGAGGGTAAATGAGCCGTTGGTTCCCGTATAATTGTTCTCGGTTAAGGTGACATTTTCGCTCTCCTTGATGTAGAAATATCCGGCCGGGAAATCGGTGTCATCGATCTCCCAACCATCGGAACGGATTCCATAGAAGGTCTCCCGGATTTGATCGATCGTACCGATATAGAGGTACACGTCGTATTCGAAGACAAGACCTTTGGTGACGGCAAAGGTACGGATGGGAGCGAAGTAGGAGCATGCACCGCTGGTCGGTCCCTCACCGAGTCCGAACCGGTAGAGGGTCATCAGCGGAGTCCCGGGGGTGTAGACACCGAGTCCCCAGTCGTTGTCGTCGACGTATGCGGCCCAGTGCTCCGTACGGGTACGCTCTTCGTTGGTGATCGTTCCCGATGTTTGAGAGGGAGGGGTGTAGCGAGTGAGCACGTCGTTTGTCCAAGGCCTGTTTCCCGAATAGAAGACGAGATGGCTCAATCCGTTGTCCATGAATACGGCAGGAACCTCTTGGTGAGTTGCGGGGTGGTCAGTGGCCCCCGGACCGTTGTTTCGAAAAGTGTAGTGAATGTGTGCGATACGCCCGTCGAGTGTGATGGTCTCTTCCATTTCGCATTCGGAGAGGGCCTCGCCGCTGGCCCAATGAACCGGTTCAGAAACGATATTGATCGAGGTGGGGGTGATGTTTTGTGAGAGCACGCGGGCTTTCTCGCCGTGGCTTCCTCCTCCCTGAATGGGGTTCCACGACCATGAGGTACCGTTCCAGTTGCTGCCGTCCGCTTCGCCGTAATAGGATTGCTGCATGAATCGGCCTTCATCGGCATGGTTCAACAGGTTGCGTTTGGTGTCGACCTCCGAGAAGTGGAAGATCGAACCCCCTCGTTCCATGTCTACTCCTAATTGAACGACTCCGTTGTTGATGTATACGGCGTCTTCCATACCCGCTTCAGGCCATATCTCGAAGATCTCTTGTTGTGGAGTGGCAGTTTGTCGGAGTTGGGTAGAGCTGCGGCCGTCGTTATCGATTGCCGCGATCGTGAAGGTGTATTCCGTCCCGTTGGTCAGGGGAGTAACCGTGTGGGATGTCGTTTCGGCCGAGAGCGAAACGTTTCCGTCTCCGGGAGTCCAAGAAAGCTGATACTCTTTTAGATTTCCGCTTGTCGGAGGATCCCATGTCAGGATGACTTCGCCGTCGCCGGCTTCAGCCCGGAAGTTTGTCGGAGCAGGCACATCGGCTGCTACTGGTGTTGCTCTCTGGCTGACCGGATCGGAGAGTGTGCCATTTTCGTATAGGGCTTTTAGCGTGAAGGTGTACTCCGTGCCGTTGGTGAGCTGCTCAACCGTATAGGTCTTGTCTTCAGCAGTCAGTGTGACCTGTCCGTCTCCGGGAGTCCAAGTCAAGGAATATCCGCTGACGAATTGACTCTCTGGAGCTGTCCAGTGCAGTGAGATCTGGGCATCGGCCGCCTGCGCTGTGAAGGCCGAGGGCGGCGGAGTAGGATAGACGTTCGAGGTATCTTCGTTTTTGCACGAAGAGGTGACTCCCGAGGTAAAAACAAGTAGCAGGGTTAGGTAGGAGAGTAGTTTCAGGTACTTCATGTTTGTTGGTTTTACGGGTTCATAGTGGCGATCAAAACAAAAATAGCATAAATTGGTGAGGTTTCCAATAGATTGAATTCATGGTTGTTGATGCACTGTATCCGGCCTTTTATCTACCCTGCAATATTTTTTGATGGGATTCCTGAATAAGGAAAAAGGTAAGGAATATAAAAAAGAATGAACCATCCCCTTCTTGTGTGGAGAGGACGGTTCAAAGTATGGTTTTATATGCTTTCGCCGGATGTCCGCGAGGCTATGGACGAAAGCGGCTCTAATTTAGAATCTCCAACCTGCCGTGAGAGAGAATACCCGGTTGGTGACTTTCGTGGATCCGAAACCCGCCATGTCTTTAAATTTGTTTGAGGCGATGTTGTTGAACGGGATATTGTATCGGGCATCGAGCACCAGTCCGAAGTTAAAGGAGTAGGCCAGACCGACCGGAATCGTTACGTCGACATTTTTCAGGGCACCGCTTTTTTTCAGGTCGGTGGTCGATGATTCGTTTCCGGTGTCACCCGATACTTCGCTGATGGATTTTGCGCCCAACAGGAATCCCGGTTGTATACCGGCTTTGAAGGCGAGTCCTCCGACGATATAGATGTTTGCCATCACCGGAACGTTCAGATAGTGCAGGCGAAGATTGTTCTTTGCAGACATGCTGAAAGAACCGGCACTGACGGAGATGTCGTCTTTCATACCTTGGCGGGAGTAAAGCACGTCAACCGAGAGACCGAAAACTTTTACGGGGCGGAATTCGGCGAAAGCACCGATAATCAAAGTGGGTTTGGCACCGCTGATGTTTTCGCTGGAGGATTCATCTCCGTTGTCATCGGATGTTGTGCCGATATCGGAGACGTTGAAACCGATTTTCGGACCGAAAGAGAAGGTTTTTTGTGCGGAAGCGATGCTGACAGCCGCCAGAAAAACGATTAAAAGTAGGCTTTTCTTCATATAAAATAAGATTTAAATAGTGTGTAATTCAGACAATTGTTGTGCACAAATGTAGAAAAAATTGGGAATAACAATAAAAATCGTTGTTAATAGGTTATTATACAAACCTTTTTTATTGGAGAAGGAATTTGGGTATAATATTTGAAACGTTTAAAATCATGAAGATAGGAGAAAAAAAGAGCGAAATGTCGCACCGGTTTTTGAGATGTTTCCATGTGTGTTTGTTCGTGCTGGTTTTGGGCGTGACAACGCTGTCAGCCCAAGATTTGTCACGCAAAGAGATGCGCCAAGAGGAAAAACGTCAACAAGCACAAGCCGACAGTTTGGCATATACGCAGGGATTGGAGGCCCTGAAGCAGGGCCGCTTCGTCGTGGAAGTCGATCGCATGTTGTTCAAGCGGGGCAAGACAGCAAGCGTCAGTCCGATCACGAACTTTATTTCACGGGACGGATCGGAAGCCGTGCTACAACTTACGTCCAATAGCGTTCAGCCCGGTCCGAATGGCATTGGAGGAATCACGTTGCGCGGAACGGTCTCCGACATAGAATTGAAGACGGACCGGAAGGGAATCGTGCACTATGATATGCGGGTACTCGGCGGCGGTATAGCGGCCGAGGTCAGCATAACGCTTGCTCCGGGCAGCAGTCGAGTCCATGTCGAGGTGAATCCCGATTTCAATAACTACGATATAATAATGGACGGACGAATCGTCCCTTATGACAATTCGTCCGTTTTTAGAGGTCGGGTCTATTGACCGTATGCTACTTCTTGACCTGTTTGCAGCGGTAGTCGGCTCTGTATTTGCCTTTCGACATTGAGGTGAGCTTGCCCTTGATCAAGGTTTTCCGCAGCGGCGAGAGCCGGTCGACGAACATGATGCCGTCGAGATGGTCGTATTCGTGCTGAATGACGCGAGCGGCAAAGCCGTCGTACTCTTCGTCGTGTTCTACAAAGTTTTCGTCCACGTAGCGAATCTTGATCCGGCTGGGCCGGTTGACCGATTCGTTGAGTCCCGGAAGACTTAGGCATCCCTCGGTGAACGGAGTCTCGTCGTCGGACCGTTCGTAGATTCGGGCATTGATAAAGGTTTTGCGGAAGCCGACTAGCCGCGGATCCTTGTCGGCATTGACCGAGGCATCGACGACAAAGACCCGAATGTTGCGTCCCACTTGCGGGGCGGCAAGGCCTACTCCGTCGGCTTCGTACATGGTTTCCCACAAGTCGGCGACGAATCGGCTCAGATCGGGATAATCGGGAGTTATATCCTCCGATTCATTCCGGAGCACGGTCGATCCGTAAATGTAGATTGGTAGTATCATTTTTCTTGTTCTGTTCAAAAAGGTCTGGATTCCCGTTTATACCAAATGCGCGATCAGTTCGGTTCGGTCGCCGTAGAGCAGATCGATCATCGGGATTTCGATCAGCGTATAGCAGCCGGGGTTTTGGCGCATGGATGCACGTGCCGTAGAGACCAGAATCTGTGCGGTCAGGGCCGGATTGTTGATGTGCATGTTAAATTCGAAGAGTTGGTTTTGGGTTTTACCCGAGACGCCTTTGCGGGTGAGGTTCACTCCGTGTCCCATATCCTTCAGAGCGTCTACCGAATCGACCCGGATAACGTGCGTCTCGTCGTTTACGAAGTAGGGGTCGTTTTTGATGGCGTTGGCCACTTCGGTAAAGTCATATCCGGGTTTGAGTTCGATGTATACCATCCGACGGTGGATTCCGGTGCCGGTGGGAATAGTCATCGAGAGGGCAGCCTGTACACCTTCTATGGCCTTGACCGCAACGGTGTGTCCCATGCTCATTCCGGGTCCGAAATTGGTGTATGTCAAACCTTTGGGCGCGCAAGCCTCGAGCATGGCGCGGACAATCGAGTCAGTTCCGGGATCCCAGCCTGCCGACATGATCGAGACGGCTTTGTGCTGTGTGGCGATTTCGTTCAGTTTGCGGTGCAGTTCCGGGATTTCGGTGTGGATGTCGAAACTGTCTACTGTGTTGATTCCTTTGGCCAAAAGCTCCGAGGCGAAGGCTTCCACTTTACGGCTCGGCGTGCAAAGGATGGCAACGTCGACTTTCCCTAAAGCGTCGATTTCTGAAACGACTTTGTAGCTCTTCAATTCGTCGGGGACATCGGATGCGTTACGGCGGACGATGCCGGCGATTTCGAAATCAGGAGCGACTTGCAGTGCTTCGAGCACGAATTTTCCGATGTTGCCGTAACCGATTACGGCGGCTTTGATTTTTTCCATGTTTTTAGGTTTTTCTTATATCTCGTTTTTTGTCTGTAAGCTCTGGGCTTCCATATAGCCTTGCAGGATGATAGTTGCACTGATGCGGTCGACCATCCCTTTGTCTTCGCGTCGGCGTTTTTTGGGTACGCCGCCGGCGATCATGGTTTGCAGGGCCAGTTTTGAGGTGAATCGTTCGTCGAACAGTTCGACGGGCATTTGGGGCATCTCCTTGCCGAGCCGGTTCAGGAAGGGCCGGATGTAGGTGTAGGCCTCTGCCGGACGTCCGTCCATCTGGAGCGGCATACCCACGACGATCAGGTCGACTTCATGTTCCGCGACATAGCGTTTGATCACCTCCATCAGGGTGTGTGTCGGGACCGTTTCGAGCGGATTGGCGATGATCCTCAGCGGGTCGGAGACGGCGAGTCCCGTCCTTTTGCGTCCGTAGTCGATAGCCAAAATTCTTCCCATAAGATTCATATTTTCCGATCGGGGTGCTTCCCGAGAGCCGTTTTGCCGCTCATATTGCAGGAGATAGCCTGTTTTTCGACACAAAGTTAAGAAAAAAACTTATCTTTGCATTTTATAATACACTTCGGAAAAGATAATGAAGAAAATATTGTATCTGCTTTTGACCGGACTGATAGGCCTGTCGACCGGATATGAACTTGCGGCGCAAGGCGTTTCAGCCCTGCCGAAGCAGGGGATTGCGGTCGATTCGGTGCATATTCGTGATCCGTTCCTATTGGTCGATTCGGTCAATGGCGTATACTATATGTTCGGGACGACCCGCGGTGTCGATAATCAGAATTGGATCGGCGACGGTTTCGACCAATATATCAGCCGGGACATGCGTCGCTGGCAAGGTCCCTATCCGGTTTTCGAGCCGGGACCGGGGTTCTGGGGTAAAGGCAACTTTTGGGCAGCGGAGTGCCATGAATATAGAGGTAAATATTACCTTTTTGCTACGATTCGCGGTGCGGTCGACAGCCTGCTTGGAACGGCGATTTTCGTGTCCGACACACCGCGAGGTCCATTCGAGGAGCATAGTGCCGGACGTGTGACGCCGGATACATGGCAATCGCTCGACGGAACGCTCTATGTCGATGAGAAGGGAAATCCGTGGATGGTTTTCTGCCACGAGTGGACCCAGATCGGAGACGGAACGATGGAGGCGGTACGGCTTACCCGAGACCTGAAGGCGGCCAAGGGAAAACCGCGTACGCTGTTTGCTGCGTCGTCGGCACCATGGACCGTGATGATTGATCCCTCGAAGCAGGCGTATGTGACCGATGGTCCGTTCCTGTATCGCAACCGAAAGGGAGAGTTGCTGCTGTTGTGGTCGTCGTTCGGGAAAGAGGGGTATGCGATCGGTGTGGCCCGGTCTCAGAGCGGGCGGATCACCGGACCGTGGGAGCATTTTTCGGAACCGCTTTTTGCTCGCGACGGCGGACATGGCATGCTGTTCCGGACGCTCGACGGAGAGTTGCTGCTGAGTATCCATCAGCCGAATGTGCTGCCAGCCGAACGGCCCCATTTCTTCCGGGTGAAGGAGGCGGCCGACGGCTCTTTGTATTTGGACGGCGAGTTCCGTCCCTGAAAATCGGAATGATCGAAAAATCGAGATAATCTTATGACACAAGAAGAACTTTTTAAGAAATTGGTGGCTCACTGCAAGGAGTACGGATTTATTTTTCCTTCCAGTGAAATATACGACGGTCTGAGCGCTGTGTACGACTACGGACAACAGGGCGTAGAGTTGAAGAACAACATCAAACGCTATTGGTGGGAGTCGATGACCCGCCTGCACGACAACATCGTGGGGATCGACTCGGCGATCTTCATGCATCCGAAAATTTGGGAGGCTTCGGGACATGTCGGAGCATTCAACGACCCGTTGATCGACAACCGAGACTCGAAGAAACGGTACCGTGCCGATGTGCTGATCGAGGATTTTATTGCCAAACAGGACGAGAAGATTGCCAAGGAGGTAGAAAAGGCAAAAAAACGTTTCGGCGACTCGTTTGACGAGGCCAAGTTTATGGAGACCAATCCTCGGGTTGCCGACTATCGGGCAAAACGCGATATGGCGCACAGCCGCATGGTCGATGCGCTGAATCGTAACGACCTGAACGAGTTGCGACAGATTATCCTCGACTGTGAGATTGTTTGTCCGATTTCGGGTACGCGCAACTGGACGGAGGTGCGTCAGTTCAATCTGATGTTCGAAACGAAGATCGGCTCAGTCAGTGAGGGGGCCAATACAATCTATCTGCGACCCGAGACGGCACAGGGTATCTTCGTAAACTTCCTGAATGTCCAGAAAACGGGTCGTATGAAGATTCCGTTCGGTATCGCACAGATCGGAAAGGCCTTCCGGAACGAGATCGTAGCCCGTCAGTTCATCTTCCGGATGCGTGAGTTCGAGCAGATGGAGATGCAGTTCTTTGTTCGGCCGGGTGAGGAGCTCGGATGGTTCAAGAAGTGGAAGGAGATTCGGATGAAGTGGCACCGTGCACTTGGTTTCGGCGACGAACACTACCGTTTCCACGATCACGAGAAGCTGGCACACTATGCCAATGCCGCGACTGACGTGGAGTATGAATTCCCGTTCGGGTTCAAGGAGGTGGAGGGTATTCACTCGCGTACCGACTTCGATCTGGGCAACCACCAGAAGTTTTCGGGCAAGAAGATTCAGTATTTCGATACGGAGACGGGAGAGAGTTACGTGCCCTATGTGATCGAGACGTCGATCGGAGTTGACCGTATGGTGCTTCAGGTGCTCTCCGCATCGTACGAAGAGCAGAAGCTCGAAAATGGTGAAGCACGTGTGGTGATGCACTTCCCGCCCGCACTGGCTCCGGTGAAGGCTGCCGTACTGCCGTTGGTTAAGAAAGACGGACTGCCGGAGGTGGCCCGTGAGATTCTGCATCAGCTGAAGTTCGACTTCAACATGCAGTACGACGAGAAGGACAGTATCGGAAAACGTTACCGTCGTCAGGATGCGATCGGAACGCCGTTCTGTATTACGGTGGATCACCAAACCTTGGAGGATCAGACCGTAACGGTTCGAGATCGGGATTCGATGGAGCAGAAGCGGGTAGCGATCTCCGAACTCTCCTCGATGATCGGAGCCGAGGTCGGTTTCCGGAAGCTGTATGATCGGCTGATTGGCTAATCGAAACATGAAAAATAGCGGGTGAGGCTGTCGGTACACGGCAGCCTCGCTCTTTTGGAAAGACCGGATGGAGCTGATTGCCGGAAAAACGAAAAAAGCGATTGTTTAATCCGAAAAGATACGTATCTTGCATTCAATATAGGATGTGCAAAACGAATGAGATATGAATGGAGTAGCACTCTTTCCCGGGTCGTTCGATCCGTTTACGTTGGGTCACAAATATGTGGTCGATCAGGGTTTGGAACTGTTTGACCGGATCGTTATTGCCATTGGGATCAATAAAGAGAAACATGGCTTGATGACACCGGAGAACCGGATGCGATTGATTCGCGATCTGTATCGGGATGAGCCGCGCATCGAGGTCCGGATCTATACGGAGCTGACCGGAGCTTTTTGTCGCGAACTGGGCATCAAGACGATCTTGCGGGGTTTGCGCAATACGGTGGATTTCGAGTACGAGCGGAGCATCATGCAGGTCAACTGCTCGCTGTTTCCGGAGATCAAGACCGTACTGTTGTTCACTCCGGCCGATTATGTGGCCATATCGTCGAGTGTGATTCGGGAACTGTTGGCGTTCGGCGGAGATCCCACCCCGTTGATGCCCGAAAATATTGATATCAAGAACTATTTGTAATACGTGAAGTTATGGAATTTACAGCAGAACTCATAGCCGGATTTTTGCAAGGCGATATTGTCGGCGACCCGAAGGCGACGGTTTCCGAATTGTCGAAGATCGAGGAGGGACATCCCGGATCGCTCGCCTTTCTGTCGAATCCGAAGTACGAACACTATATCTACCAGACGAAGGCCACGATCGTAATCGTCAATCGGTCGTTCGAACCGACGGCTCCCGTGTCCGCCACGATGATCAAGGTCGACGATGCCTATTCCTGCTTTGCCAAGTTGCTGGAACTGTATATTGCAAACAAGCCGCAGAAGCTGGGCATCAGCAAGTTGGCAGCGATTCATGAGTCGGTAGAGATGGGCGAAGAGATGTATGTGGGCGACTATGCGGTGATCGAGCAGGGCGTGAAAATCGGAAACCGGTGCAAGATCTATCCTCAGGTGTATCTGGGCGATGGGGTGCGTCTGGGTGACGACGTGACGTTGTTTCCGGGCGTGAAGATTTATGAGGCCTGCGAAATCGGTAACCGGGTGACGATTCATGCGGGATCGATTATCGGGGCCGATGGTTTCGGATTCGCTCCCGACGAACACGGCGTTTATCACAAGATTCCTCAGATCGGAAACGTGCGGATCGAGGACGATGTGGAGATCGGGGCGAATACCTGTATCGATCGGGCAACGATGGGCTCTACGGTTATCCATAAAGGGGTTAAGCTCGACAACCTGATTCAGATCGGCCATAATGTGACGGTGGGAGCCAATACGGTAGCGGCTTCGCAGGTCGGTGTGGCCGGATCGTCCAAGGTGGGAGCAGGGTGTATGATGGGCGGTCAGGTCGGTATTGCGGGCCATCTGACGATCGGCGACGGGGTGAAGATCGCCTCCAAGTCGGGCGTTTCGAACAGCATTGCGGCCGGTCAGGTCTATATGGGAAGCCCGGCAATGCCCGGAATCAAGTACCATCGCTCATTTGCGGTCTATCGCAACCTCCCCGAGTTGAGTGCGCAGGTGCGCCGTATGGAGAAAGAGTTGGAGCAATTGAAAGCACAATTGGCCGAACAATAATAGCAGTCGCGACAGGAGGAGAGAGGTGACGCCTAAGATTATTATGGGAATCGATCCCGGTACGAACGTGACGGGGTATGGGTTGCTTCGAGTGGAGGGCCGCGCCGCATCGTGTATTGTTCTGGGAGATATTGATTTGCACCGAATCGCAGATCCGTATCAGAAACTTCGCTACATATTCGATCGGGTAAGCGGACTGATCGACGAATATCGCCCCGATGAGGTAGCTCTCGAATCGCCCTTTTTCGGGAAAAATGTCCAGAGTATGCTGAAGTTGGGCCGGGCTCAGGGAGTGGCCATGGCGGCAGCGTTGAGTCGGGGTGTTCCGGTGGCGGAGTATGCCCCCCGGAAAGTGAAGCAGACGATCACCGGACGTGGTTCGGCATCGAAGGAGCAGGTGGCTCTGATGTTGAAAAATCTGCTGCATCTGGAGACTTTGCCTCGACACCTTGATGCGACGGACGGTCTGGCTGTGGCGGTGTGCCATTGGTTTCAGAGTGCACCCGTCCCGAAATTGGAGTCGCGGACCAAGAAAAAGGCGCTCGGAGGAGGGCCTGTGGCTTCGTGCAGTTGGGAACAGTTTGTTTCGAATCATCCCGAGCGGATCAAGAAGTAGGACCATAGAGATTTATAGAAAAATGCGAACATTCAGATTGCAGCTCTTGTTGTGTGCGGCGGTCTTAGGGGCGACTGCGTGTACCGAACAGTCGACTTCGACGGGTTATACGATCGATGGAGAGATTTCCGGCGTGTCTGGAAAAGTGTATCTTTCTGTATTCGAGGGTAAACAGCCGCGCGTTATCGACTCAACGGAGGTGATGAACGGGGCATTCCGTTTTACCGGAGAGGTTTCCGTGCCGATTTATGCAGCCGTTGAGGCTCAAGACGGAGCCATCTCGCGGTTTTTTTTGGAAAACCGTCCGATTCGGATCACCGGTTCGGCTGCGGCTCCGCAGGATATTCGGGTGACCGGATCGATGAACGATTCGCTCTATCGCGTTTTTTGCCTGCAATACGATTCACTCGGAAATTTATCGAACGCTCCGGAGGTGCAGGCTTCGAGTTCCATGATGGCTGATTCGTTGCGGCAGGTTCAGTTCCGGTGGGCTGAAAATTTCGTGCGGCAGCATGCGGGGAGTGTCGTTGCAGCCTATGTGCTTTTCCGACACCTTTCGTATGAGATGAGTGCCGAAGAGTTGCGTCGGGCATTGACCGAGTTGGGACCGTCGGCCCGTTCGTCGGTGTATGGAGGATTGTTGGAGAGTATGTCTGAGGCCCTGACCCGTACGGCGGTCGGACAGCCCTATGTGGATATCTCTCTGCCCGATACGACCGGAACGGATTGTCCCTTGTCACAGTCGGTCGGGGAAGGGCGGTATGTGCTGCTCGATTTCTGGGCTTCGTGGTGTCCGCCTTGTCGGGCCGAGATTCCGCAGTGGGTGGAGGTTTACAATCGATTCCATAAAGACGGATTTGAGATTTATGCGGTGTCGCTCGATCGGGAGCGTGAAGCATGGCTTCGCTATTTGCGTTCGACGAAAATGGGGTGGATGCAGGTCAGTCGTTTGGCCTTCTGGAATACACCGGAGGCAGCAACGTATGGAGTACGGTCGATTCCGTCGAATGTGTTGATAGGTCCGGATGGAGTGATATTGGCCAGAAATATTCGTCCGGCCGAGCTGGCGAGATTGCTCTCGGAAAAGTTTTATCGCGAAAGGGAAGAAAAAACGACAGTAACGGTTGACAGTGTTGCAGTTAAATGATACATTAGGATGGGTGTAGAGGCAATGGAAATGCAGAAATATGCAGACTTGCCGAAAACTTCTTTTGAAAAATATTTGTGCGGAATAAATTTTTGCTTATCTTTGCACTCGCAATTAAGGGATGGCTCCGTAGCTTAACTGAATAGAGCACTTGACTACGGATCAAGAGGTTACAGGTTTGAATCCTGTCGGAGTCACTGATGAAGAGCAACTTGTAGAGATACAGGTTGCTTTTTTTATGTCTGATTCGGTAGGCTTGCAGTACTTTTCGTGGGCTTTGTTTGTGTAAACCAACGTGTAAGCCGAAAATCGGCTTGAATGCAACGGTTGAGTCCGTCATGTTGTGCATCTCATCATTAGTTAACGAGAACCCCCGTTGATATAGAAATTAACGAAATATCGCAAAAGGAACAAATTGGCTTGCATCTCTCACCTGCTCCAATATTGGAACGCATCTAAAGGTCGTCCACGCTGCCCTTGTCCCGGTTGGGGAAAGGCAGCCTCGTTTTAGCCTCTAAAGCAGCAACGATCGTGTAGGGTAGCGGTGTCTTTTGACGACGGAATTGGGGCCTAAAACGGTCTTTGCGGGGTAAAAAGCGGACCCTGCCTTCATCCTTGTCGAGCTCTTGCCGTGGATAACTTGTCCGGGCTCTATCCCATACACGGTCGAATGCCCGCCTTTCTGCTGAACGCTTGTCACTCTGTCGAACGCTCGCCCCGCGATGAATTCTCGATGTGTGCGTCAATACAAATCATTCGACGCCGAAAATCTTGCCCCTAACTTTTTCTTTCAAGTGGAGGAAAAGTGTACAGATTTGTTAAATTTGTATTGG
This sequence comes from uncultured Alistipes sp., assembly GCA_900546005.1. GTDB lineage: Bacteria > Bacteroidota > Bacteroidia > Bacteroidales > Rikenellaceae > Alistipes_A > Alistipes_A pullicola. The sequence goes on from URBJ01000020.1 coordinate 13,551, forward strand.
TGCTACGATATAAAATATGAATTGTATGAAAAAGGTAATAGCAGGCATAGGTGAGGTGCTCTGGGATGTGATTGACGGGAAAAAGCTTCCGGGCGGTGCTCCTGCCAATTTTGCCGGACATTTTTTGAGAAACGATGTTCGTTCGGAGTATGAGTGTATGGTTGTCAGTGCGGTAGGCAGGGACAACGATGGACAGAGGCTGAAAGAAGCGTTTTCAGATGCTGGTCTTGTTCCGGTTTTTCAGGAGACGGGGTTCCCTACGGGGCGTGTCGAGGTGAGGCTGTCGAAAGACGGTGTGCCCGAATATGATTTTCCCGACGGTTCCGCGTGGGACAATATCGCCCCTATTGTTCTTCCCGAGGGAACGGGGTCAAGGTTGGCAGCCGTATGTTTCGGATCACTGGCCCAGCGCTCTCCCGTCTCGCGTACATCGATACTTGCCTTTCTGGATTCACTGGGGAAGGATGTCCTGAAGATATTCGATGCCAATTTAAGGGGAACATTTTATGACCGTGAAACGCTCGAAGCATCGCTCCGGAGGTGCAATATTCTTAAGATCAATGAATCCGAGCTGTCAGTTCTTGTGGGGTATGGGCTCTGTTCGGAGAATGATTCTTGTCGGAATCTGATGTCGGAGTATGCTCTGCGCTGCCTTATCCTTACCTGCGGAGCCGACGGCAGTTATGTATATTATACCACTACCGAGACCCCGGATGTCCGGGAGAGTTACGTGCCGGCAGGAGATGTCCCGGTTGTGGATACCGTTGGGGCCGGAGACTCCTTTACTGGGGCCTTCGTGGCGTCTATCCTCTCCGGACACACCGTCGAACAGGCGCATGAGTCGGCGTCTGCGGTAGCCGGTTTTGTATGTACAGTGTCCGGAGCCCTGCCCGATTATCTTGCGGATGAGGGATATGTTATGAGAAAGGCAATCGACAAGGACATTTCTGATATATGTGAGATATTCCAGCGGGCCAAGGTGCGGAGGGAAAGCGACGGGATGTGTCTGGGGACTGATAAGTCTCCTCTTCGCGAGAATATCGTCTCCGATATAGAAAAGGGCTATGGGTATGTCGTTCAATATGAGGGCAGAATTGTTGCATACGGAGCGGTTGTGTTCGACGGTGACTCTGCATATTCGGCGTGGAAAGGTCGCTGGAGTGCGGACGGGCCTTATGTCGCGCTTCACCGGCTTGCTGTTGTGGACGAAGCGGAGGTGAGTGGACTTGCCGAACGTCTCCTCCGGATGACCGTCAAGCTTGCGTTGATGCGGGGAGTACACATCTTCAGAATTGACATCAAATATGATGATAGCTTTATGCAGAAACTTCTCGAGGGGGAGCGGTTCCGCTATTGCGGCGATATTGTATATACTCCCGGAGAACCCCAATCGGAGAGAAAGGTTTTTGACAAGGTGCTGGATGATTGAATGTCCGCATAAAAGGGGCCGGACGTCGGAGGCAACACAACTTCAACTTTTTTCTTGCGACTTTTCATAGAATAGAAGGGAACAAGGAACCTTATGAAATCGAGATCGAAAGATTGGTCGATTGTCGGAAATATGTCCGGAGGGGTAGGTGTCACCGGGAAAAACCACAAAGCGCATCAAGCCAACGGAGGTAATTCCGGATCATAAGATTGCGGTCCGAGGGCTATTTTTTGCATCGTGATAAACAAACGGCAGGAACAACAAGATGACCGGTATTATATGCGTCAGGAGTATTTTTTAGAGGCATTTTGTGATTTTTTGCAGAATGGAAACATGGGAAGAGCGGTCGATCCAAGGTGGAATAGAGGGAAAAATGGCAGAAAAAATTTGGGTTTTAAAAGGTAGATCGTTATATTTGTAATAGACTGATTAATAACATGTCAAATTGATTAAAAAAAAGTGTGCGATTATGAATAAGACACAGCTTGTGGATGCGATTGCGTCACGAGCGAACATTACCAAAGTAGATGCGAAACGGGCGCTCGATGCGTTGATCGAAGTGACGGGGGAGGTTTTGCAACAGGGAGACAAGATCGTGTTGGTCGGCTTTGGATCCTTTTCAATAGCAAAGAAGCCGGCGCGAACCGGACGTAATCCCCGGACCGGTGCGATGTTGCGGATTGCACCCCGGAATGTTGTGAAATTTAGGGCGGGAGCTGAATTGACCGAACTTTGCAACAGCTGAACCCGAGCCTGAGTGCCGAGTAATCTGCCGATTGGACGAATAAAACGGACAGGTCCGAGCTTTTCTAACTCGATATGGCTCACGCGTTACACCGCACAGACCCATTTATATCCGGGGTAGTTTGGCTTTTACAAAAAATTAGCGATCTTTGCGAATCCAACAAATTACCTCGTCTGGAATGAATAAGAAGAAGATATGGTTGCTGATCGTCGGTTTGTTGCTGCTGGATCAGGTGGTCAAGATATGGATTAAGACACACTTTCTGCTCGATGAGAGCGTAACGGTTTTCCCGAATTGGTTTTTTATCCGGTTTATCGAAAATCCCGGTGCCGCATTTGGCTTTGAACTGGGAGGTAGCTATGGAAAGCTGATATTGAGCGTCTTTCGTTTGGTAGCCATCGTGGCTTTAGGCTTTTATATCCGTTATCTGTATAAGAAGAAGGCCCCGGTCGGTGTGACAGTCGGGATTATTCTGATTTTTGCGGGAGCTATCGGGAATGTGATCGACAGTGCGTTTTACGGACTGTTGTTTTCCGAGTCAACCTTTACACAAGTGGCGACATTCCTGCCCGAAGGCGGTGGATATGCCGGTTTTCTGCATGGCAAAGTGGTGGACATGTTGTTCTTCCCGTTGTTTGAGGGAACCTATCCGTCGTGGTTTCCGTGGGTTGGCGGTGAGGAATTTCTCTTTTTCAGTCCGATCTTCAACTTTGCGGACAGTTATATTACCATCGGGGTGATTTATTTGTTGATCTTCCAGCGCAAATTCTTTAAGTAGGCATAGAATTCTAAAAAAAAACAATAAAAATCCGGTTTGTGCCGGATTTTTTTATTTTTACGGTAGCCTATAAAACTACTTTTATGACCGTAAAGAGAATGCTTTGTCTGCTTTTCCTTCTGTGTGTGGGAGAGGCGTGGGGACAGAAGTGGGAAGTCAACTCTGTCCGCAACGATTATGTTTATGTAGCGCATTTCGATCGCTTCGAGACGGACAAGGATCGGACGGTCGCGGATGTGACCTTGCGCTTCTTACCCGGGAAGGGCTCGATTCAATACCATGCAGAAAAGGCTTATCTGCAGGATCGTGAAAGTGGCAAAAAGTACAAGTTGGTCGGTGCCGAGAATTTTGAATTGAACAGTCAGGTCACACTGCCTGAATCGGGTGAATTAAAGGCACAGTTTATATTTGAACCGTTGGATAAAGAGGTGAAATGCCTTGATTTTTGCGGATGGGACCCTGCATTTCAGAATACAAGGGGTATTTGGTTATCGGATCCACCGATGACACTCCCTGCATGGGCCGAAGGCGCATGGATGACGACGGACGGATCGAACCGTTGGATGTGTGGATTTTTTCCTCAGGTGGCCATATGGAAAAATGATTTCTGGGAGTACGGCGAGGTGACCAAGAAGGGGCGTAACGTATGGGTAGAACTACGGCAAGAGGGTAAGGATACGACGTTCTGTTTGCGAGAAGGGAACGAGGGAACCCTATTGTTCGGGGTCGACGGCAAAAGGTTCGATACATTGGGTAAGGAGTTCGTTTTCCGTAGCGACGGCGAAGCCTCGACGTGGAGCTACAATCCCGAAAAGTACAGAGATAAACTGTATAAAAAGGGAACCACGGTAGTTCGGGGTATTTTCGAAGGCTACACTCCGGATCTTGGCTTTACGACGGGAAGTATTGTATTCAATGATTTGCTGACGGGTACATGTCATAAGCATACGATCGATATCCGGCCCGACGGCCGTTTCGAGTTGGAGGTAGAACTCGAACATCCGCGACATGTAAAAATGGAGCTGAATGATGCTTATAGTGATCAGCTTTTTGTTGTGCCGGGCGATACGCTGATGTGCCGTTTTACGTTGACCGATGTATTAAATCCTCAGTACTTAAACGCTTTTTTGATACCTAAACGTATGGATAGCTCTCGTTTCATGGGGCGAGCTGCAGAGTACAACATGTATCAGAGTATAGCCGGGCAGATGATGCCAAAGGCTGACACGATTTCTGATTGGGAAAAGAGGTGTGTGGAACGGGGTGCAGCCGATGAGTTCAAGGCCGGTATCGACAGACGGTTGCAGCTGGTGCAAGATTCGTTGAAAACATTGGCATCTCGATATGCGATCAGTGATTGGACCATGGATCTGTTATGTGCCGAATATACACAAAGAGAGTATGTTCGTAAGTACTTTTATGTTTTCCCCGTTGAAGAGACGCGTTTTATACCTTCGGACGATTTTGTCGACTATAATCCAAACTATATTCCGTTGCCGGATGATTATTTTGATTTCTATTCGATGGATTGGATGGATGATCCGCTGATGGTAACCGGTTCTGTTTTTGAAAGTTTGAAGCCTGGTTATCATAGTCCGATTTCGCCTTTACGGATTTTTGAGTTCTTAGGAAGGGAAATCAAAAGGACATATGGGGCCCAACGTGCGGTGGATGTTGTGGCGGATAAAATCCGGGCGGAGCATCCCGGGGTGACAGAAAACCAAATGGATAGTATTGAGCAAACGTTTCTGCATATGGCTGATTCAGACAGGCCATACCATCAGACATATCAGGGGAAGGATACTTTGGTCAAAAATATGGTTGACCAGTATAGAAACGAATTTCTGAATAAACTGATGAGATTGCAATCAGATAAAAGGAAATGCCTTGAACGGCAATACCTCTATTCCCGTATTTACGACACGATGAAGAGTTATGGGCTGGATCGTAATTTGGTCAGTGATTATAGTATGTATCAGATTTTTAAGCGCAACATGTCGCAGTGCTATTCAGATTCATCGAATCAGTTTATCATGGATCAAATGAGTTGGGTATTGCCCTATATCAAAACACCGTATGTCATCAAACAAGTCATACAGGATTATGCAGACATATTGGCGTCACGTGGAGTATGTCAGGGAGGCCTTTGTCCGAAGTGAACCAATAGCAAATTCCGGCAGACGAGTATTTCGAAGAGTTGATTGCACCGTATGCGGGAAATGTGCTCTATATTGATTTCTGGTCGACGGGATGTGCTCCCTGCAAACAAGGTATGATTCGTGCGCGTGAATATGTTGAGTCAATGAAGGATCGGAAAATCAAATTTCTTTACATTACTTCAGAGGCAGATTCTCCGCTTGGGGCGTATCAAAAATTTCTTGATGAGTATCAGATCAAGGGAGAACATTTGCGGATAACAAAAGATCAATGGAATTTATTGACTTCCAAATTCGATATTCAAGGTATCCCGCATTGCGTAATTGTGAATAAACGGGGCGAGGTGGTTGATAACAACTCAGGTCGTTTCCGGAACGTGTCAAGTTGTTTGGAGGCGCTCGATAAGCTGATCGAAGAGTAGAACAGGGCGCTTGCGTGAAAACAGATTCGGGCTGCCGAAAATATCCGGCAGCCCAAATCTTTTTGTCTATGGATTATCTCTATAAACCCGTTTAGAGTTGATCTTTGGGTTTAGGAATAAATTTGGTCCGAGGTACTTAATCTGCTTGTGCAATATTGATTTCGGGACTTGGATTTTTTTCCGGTCTCGAATCGTTTTTGGCTGCATTCGGATCGTTCGAAGTGCTCGATTTTGCCCGTTGTGGCCGACGTCGCCGATTCGGTCTCCGTCTCGGGGCTGCTTGTTGCGTCGATGTCTCTTGGGACGTTTCCTGTGGCGTCTCCAGAGGGGCAGTGTTATCGATGGAATTTTCAAGAGAGGCTTTGGAGGAATTGGTCTCCGTCGGTTGTTGCGGCTTTTTCTTTGGTTTGCTTCGTAGAGCCTGTTGAGGTCCTGTGGAGGATGCTTCGTGTTGCTTTGAGGCCGTTTCTTGAGGTTTCTCTGGATGTGATGTCTTCCGAGATGTTTTTACCTGTGACGTTTCTTGAGAGCTTTTTTTGACGGGTTGCGTATTGTTCCTTGGAGAGCCTTGATGAGCCTCTTCCTGTTCTTGTGGTGCTTTTTTCGAAGCTCTTTCTCCGTTGCCTTTTTTGGTCGGTCGACGCTCCTGCTCGCTCTTCTCCGGACGGACAGGATCTCCATACATCTGCAGGGCTCGTCCGTTCCTTACAGAGACCTGCTTCGCCCGCGGTTTGCGGCGTTTTTTGGGAGATGACGCTTGATTTTTGGAGGCGTTTCCCGAATTTTGTTTTTGACGCTTCGGATTGGCCGGAAACCATCCTTTGCGGACGCGTTCCTGCTGTTCGAAAAGCTCTTTGATCGTCCAGAATGAGGAGAAGGCAAATACGCCGGCCAAAGCTCCCACCAATACGTTATCGGTTGCCAGCGAACCGGCGACACCTCCGAGTCCGAGCAGCAGGAAAATCCACCAGCACCGGGTGCCCCAATAGTATTCGGCCTTGATGACGACCGGATGAAAAAGTCCTATGATCAAAAACGTGGCGATCCCAATGACCAGCCCGAGTAGGTTGTGTTCCGTTAAAAAATCCATTGTGTTTTCAGTGTTTTGTTGTGAGTTACGAGACTTGGTCGCTTTACAGATGGGTCCGGATGAATTCAATGCAGCGTTCGATCAGGTGGTGGCGCGAGGAGCCCATGCTGTGGTTCTGATCGGGATAGATCTGCATTTCGAACGGACGGTCTGCTGCCGTCAGGCGTGCGACCATTTCGTAGGTGTTTTGAATGTGTACATTGTCGTCGGCAGTCCCGTGAGCGATCAGGAGCTTGCCTTTCAGTCGGTCTGCCATCCCGATCGGCGAATTGTCGTCATAGCCTGCGGCGTTTTCCGACGGGGAACCGTTGTATCGTTCCGTGTAGACCGTGTCATAGTAGCGCCATGACGTTACAGGGGCGACGGCTATGGCTACTCGGAATAGGTCGTTACCCCGCAAAATGCAGTTGAGGGCCATAAATCCTCCGTAGCTCCATCCGTAAATGCCTATCCGGGCAGCATCCACGTAGGGTAGTTCGCTCAAATAGCGTGCCGCTTCGATCTGGTCCTCTGTCTCGTAGCGTCCGAGCTGCCCGTAGGTACACTTTTTGAAGGCCTCGCCGCGGAAACCTGTACCCCGTCCGTCAACGCATGCCACGATGTAGCCCTCCTGAGCCAGCACTTCGGTCCACTCCATCTCCCATTGGTCGGCAACACGCTGCGAGCCCGGTCCGCTGTATTGGGTCATCAGCACCGGATACCGTTGGGTCGAATCGAAATCGATCGGACGGATCAGATAACCGTTGAGCTCGTCGCCGTTTTTCGTGCGGAACGTGAAGAACTGTTTGGTCGGAAGTTGCAGCTGTTGCAACTTGTCGCGAAGTGCGGCGTTATCCTCCAGTGTCCGTACCGTTTCGCCATTGGCCCGATGCAAGGTGACCCGTTCGGGAGTCGTTGCGTTCGAAAAGTAGCTGAGGTAATAGCGGAATCCTTCGGAGGGTACGATCCGGTAGGTTCCGTTGTCTTCGGTCAGCTGTTTTTTCTGTGAGCCGTCGCAACGGATCGAGTAGAGGTTACGGCGCAGGGGTGAGGTCTCGGTCGAAAGGTAATAGATCCGGTCGTCACCGAATCCGACCATCTCGGTCACCTCCCATTCGCCTTCGGTGATCCGGTTCAGGAATCCTTTGCGGATGCTGTACAGATAGAGGTGCATGTATCCGTCCCGTTCGCTGCGGACAACCATGCGGTCGCCGTCGGGCAGAAACGTAACGGTCGACCGGTCGGGTAGCTCGACATAGCGGTCGTTCTGCTCCTCGTAGATCGTTTTCTGGCTGCCATCCTTGCGGCAGAGGATGACTTCAAACCGGTTTTGCTTCCGGTTCAGTCGGTAATAGGCCAACTCTCCGGATGGCGTCCAACGAAGGTGAGGAATGTATTGGTCGGTTTCCGTTCCGGTCTCTATTTTCGACTGCTTGCCGGAGTGCAGGTCGATGCAGTGCAGTTCGACGATCGAGTTCTGTTCACCGGCTTTGGGATATTTGTAGGTGTAGGTCTGGGGGTAGAGTGCTCCGTCGAAACGGGTCATTTCGTACTCTTTGACCCGGCTCTCGTCGAACCGCAACCATGCGATGCGGCGTCCGTCGGGCGACCATTCGTAAGCGCGTGCAAAGGCAAACTCCTCTTCATAGACCCAATCCGGGACGCCGTTGATGATCCGGTTTCGCACTCCGTCGAACGTGAGTTGCTGTTCCTCTCCGGATTCGATCCGGGTGACGAACAGGTTGTTGTCCCGGACGAAGGCAACCCGGGTGCCGTCGGGAGAAAAGGTAGCCTGTTGTTGTGCTCCGGCTTCGGAGAGCGGTTTCAGCTCTTTTTGCCGGATGTCGTAGATCCAATATTCGGCCGTAAACGATCGCCGATAGATGGGAGTAATCTGCGTGGTGAGCAGCAGGTATTTTTCGTTCGGACCGATCGCATAATCTTCGACCTGAATGGCCGGTGAAACCGCTCCGCCGTCGAAGAGTACCGTGCTGTCCGTTCCGGTTTGATAGTCGTATCTGACAATCCGATTCTCTTCGAGGGTCGTATAATGTTTTCCGTCGGCCGTACTGCGCCCGCCCTTTACGCTTTTTGGGGTAAACTCGCCTCTTCGGATCGCATCGTATCCGAAGTGGGGCGATGAACCGTAAGAGAGAGTCGCAAGTATCGCCATACCGAAAACTAAAAAAGTTTGGAGAATCGTTTGTGTCATGGGTTATTCGTCTGCTTTACAGGCTTTGAGGCTCATGTCGAGGCTTCGTATCTGGTGGGTCAGCGCGCCGACCGAGATGAAGTCCACTCCGCAGGCTGCATATTCACGCAGGTTGGCGAGCGTAATTCCGCCTGAGGATTCGGTCTCACACCGTCCGCCGACCAGCTCAACGGCTTGTCGGGTCATTTCGGGCGTGAAGTTGTCGAACATGATGCGGTCGACGCCCAGACTTACCGCCTCGCGTACGTCGTCGAGCGTACGGGTCTCTACCTCGATCGGGAGGTTTTTGTTTTTGGCTTTCAGGTACTCTTTCGCCTTGTTGACGGCGGCGGTGATGCCACCCGCGAAATCGATGTGGTTGTCCTTGAGCAGAATCATGTCGAAAAGTCCCATCCGGTGGTTGCCACCACCACCCAAGTGTACGGCCATCTTGTCCAGAACGCGCATGCCGGGTGTGGTTTTTCGGGTGTCGATCACTTTGGTCTTCAGGCCCTCGAGCTCCTTGACGTAGACGGCAGTCTGGGTGGCGACACCGCTCATACGCTGCATGATGTTGAGCAGAATCCGTTCGGCCTGCAGCAGCGAGATCAGGCGCCCCTCGACATAAAAGGCAATGTCGCCCGGACGGACATGTGAACCGTCTTCGATCCGTTTGTCGAGTTTGACATCGGGGTCGAGTCTGCGGAGTACGATTTCGGCGATCTCGACTCCGGCAAGAATGCCTTCTTGTTTGATGAGCAGTTTCATGCGGCCGCGTTCGTCGTGCGGAATGCAGCAGAGCGAAGTGTGGTCGCCGTCGCCTATATCTTCACGGATAGCCAGTTCGATCAAGTCGTTGACGAACGGAATGTATTCTTTTTTCATTTTTCAGTTTTTGAAGGGTGTTTTCGGTGAACAAAGGTAAGAAATATTTGCGGAAGGAGGATGTTGTCGGGAGATATGATGCGGGATCGCTCTATAAATGAGCCGAAAATTTCCTTGTTTTTATAAAAAAACGTACCTTTGTCGGATATAATCGGGTGAGAAAAGCGTTTGTTCGGGTTTTGCAAGAGGGATATTTCCGAAACGATCTTGCTGATATTCGGTGTGTTGTGTGGGAGAAAGTGCGTTTGAATATCATAAACCGCGAAAAACCGGATGCGACGAATAAAACCGTTTGCCTTAATTTCGCACCGATGAAGTATAACGAGTAGAATTAAAAGCATATAGAATCATGAAAAATCTCAGAAGCAGTGTCTGTACGACGGGACGTCGGATGGCAGGAGCGAGAAGCCTGTGGCGAGCCGACGGAATGAAAGACGAACAGTTCGGACAGCCGGTGATCGCTATTGTCAATTCGTTTACACAGTTTGTGCCGGGACACGTACATCTGCACGAGATTGGACAACAGATCAAAGAGTGGATCGCCGAAGAGGGGTGTTTCGCAGCCGAGTTCAACACGATCGCTATCGATGACGGTATCGCTATGGGACACGACGGAATGCTCTATTCCTTGCCTTCGCGGGATCTGATCGCCGACAGCGTTGAGTATATGTGCAATGCGCACAAGGTCGATGCGATGATCTGCATCTCGAACTGCGATAAGATCACTCCGGGGATGCTGATGGCAGCCATGCGCTTGAACATTCCGACGGTATTCGTATCGGGCGGTCCGATGGAGGCCGGCCGGATGGGTGATCGTGCGTACGACTTGATCGATGTAATGGTCAAGGGAGCAGACAAGAACTTCTCCGATGAAGATTTGGCTCGTCTGGAACATGCGGCCTGTCCCACTTGCGGATCGTGCTCGGGTATGTTTACGGCGAATTCGATGAACTGTCTGACCGAGGCGCTCGGCCTTTCGCTGCCCGGCAACGGAACCCTTGTGGCTACCCATGCAGATCGTAAGGAGCTGTTCCATAAGGCAGCCCGTTTGATCGTAAAAAATGCCCGCGAGTACTATTTCGAGGATAACGATGCGGTTCTGCCGCGTTCGATCGCTACGCGCGAGGCCTTCCTGAATGCCATGTCGATGGATATTGCGATGGGCGGTTCGTCGAACACCGTGCTGCACCTGCTGGCAGTGGCTCAGGAGGCTGGTGTCGATTTCAAGATGAGCGATATCGATATGTTGTCGCGTCGGGTTCCGGTCTTGTGTAAGGTGGCTCCTAACACGCCGGTCTATCATATTCAGGATGTTCATCGCGCAGGAGGTATTCTCTCGATCTTGGGAGAGCTCAATCGGGGTGGATTGTTGGATACGTCGGTACGTCGTGTAGACGGTTTGACCTTGGCCGAAGCGATTCGCGAGAACGATCTGAGAAGTTCAGAAGTGACCGAAGAGGCCAAAAAACGGGCCCTTGCCGCTCCGGGCGGACGTTTCAATCTGGTGTTGGGCTCGCAGAGTACCTACTATCCGGCTCCGGATCTCGATCGGGAGAAGGGTTGTATCCGTGATTTGGAACACCCCTATTCGAAAGATGGAGGATTGGCCGTTTTGTTCGGAAACATTGCGAAAAACGGTTGTATCGTGAAGACGGCCGGTGTGGACGAATCGATTCTGCGGTTCGAAGGCAAAGCCCGCGTGTTCGAGTCTCAGGAAGAGGCTTGCGAGGGTATCCTGAACGGGAAGGTCAAGGCCGGAGATGTAGTTGTGATCCGTTACGAGGGACCTAAGGGTGGTCCGGGTATGCAGGAGATGCTTTATCCTACATCGTACATCAAGTCTAAGCATTTAGGAAAAGAATGTGCTCTCATTACCGACGGACGCTTCAGTGGCGGTACTTCGGGTTTGAGTATCGGACATATTTCTCCGGAAGCTGCTGCCGGTGGTAATATCGGTAAGATAGTAGACGGTGACATCATAGAGATAGATCCCCGGACGTAGCATTAACGTTAAGTTGACAGATGAAGAGTTGGCTGCACGTCCTATGGCACCCGTTACACGCGACCGTAAAGTGTCGAAGGCACTTCGCGCATATGCAGCTATGGTAAGTTCGGCCGATAAGGGTGGAGTTAGAATTATTTAAGTAAGGAGCGATTTATGGCTAAAGAAAAGATAACAGGAGCGGAAGCGTTGATGCGTTCGTTAGAGCATCAAGGGGTAACAACCTTGTTTGGTTATCCCGGAGGGGCTATAATGCCTACATTCGATGCGCTTTACGATCATCGCGACCGATTGAATCATATACTTGTTCGTCATGAACAGGGAGCGGCTCATGCCGCACAAGGTTATGCTCGCGTGTCGGGCAAGGTGGGTGTTTGTCTTGTTACAAGCGGTCCTGGCGCTACAAATACTATTACTGGTGTAGCCGATGCAATGATTGACAGTACGCCTATCGTTGTTATAGCCGGACAGGTTGGCGCATCGCTGTTGGGAACCGACGCTTTTCAGGAAGTCGATTTGGTGGGCATTACTCAGCCTATCACCAAGTGGAGCTATCAGATTCGTCGTGCCGAAGATGTAGCGTGGGCGGTAGCTCGTGCTTTCTATATCGCAAAGAACGGACGTCCCGGACCGGTAGTGCTCGACTTTGCAAAGAACGCACAGACCGATCTTACAGATTTTGAACCAGCCGACGTTGATTTCATCCGCAGCTACGATGCTGATCCCGAAACCGACTCTAAGGCGTTGGCCGAAGCGGTTGCTTTGATAAACGAAGCTAAGAAACCTTTCGTCTTGGTAGGTCAAGGCGTAGAACTGGGCAATGCTCAAGAAGAACTTCGCACATTTGTAGAAAAAGCGGATATCCCCTGCGGATGCACATTGCTTGGCTTGTCGGCATTGCCGTCCGATCATCGCCTTAACAAAGGTATGCTGGGAATGCACGGAAACTTAGGTCCTAATGTCAAGACCAACGAGTGCGATGTTCTTATAGCAGTAGGTATGCGTTTTGACGACCGTGTAACCGGAAAGCTCGAAACCTACGCTCGTCAGGCTAAGGTTATTCATTTGGATATAGATCCGTCGGAGATTGGAAAGAACGTAGCCGTAGATGTTCCCGTATTGGGCAACTGTAAGCGTACTCTGAAAATGCTGACAGAGCTGATACAGCAACACAAGCATACCGAATGGATAGATAGCTTTAAGCAGTACGAACAGAAAGAGTTCGAGCATGTTATAGAGCCAGAAGTTTATCCTTCAGAAGGTCCTATCAATATGGGCGAAGTGATAAACGCAGTGAGCGAAGCCACTCATCAGCAAGCCATATTGGTGACCGATGTTGGTCAGAACCAGATGATGGCATGCCGTTATTTCAAGTTCTCCAAGCCCCGTAGCTTGGTAACTTCGGGCGGTATGGGTACCATGGGATTCAGCCTTCCGGCCGCTGTAGGAGCTACCTTCGGATGCAAAGACCGTACGGTTTGCGCTTTCATGGGCGATGGCGGATTGCAGATGAACCTTCAAGAGCTTGGCACCATTATGGAACAGAAAGCTCCGGTGAAAATAATTCTCCTGAACAATAATTTCTTGGGAAATGTGCGTCAGTGGCAAGCCATGTTCTTCCACCGTCGTTACTCGTTCACCCCGATGATGAACCCCGACTATATGCAGATAGCTTCGGCTTATGGCATCGCCTCTCGTCGTGTAATGGAGCGCAAAGAATTGGCTGCTGGCATAGAAGAAATGCTGAAGACAGACGGACCGTTCTTACTTGAGGTATGTGTGATAGAAGAAGGCAATGTATTGCCGATGACTCCTCCGGGAAGTTCGGTAAACTATATGATGCTGGATTTGGATTGTTAAAACAGGAGAGTAGAATTATGGATAATAAGAAACTATATACGATAATTGTTCATTCCGAGAATATTGCAGGTTTGCTTAATCAGGTAACTGCGGTGTTTACTCGCCAGCAGCTCAATATAGAAAGCCTTAACGTTTCGGCATCGTCTATTAAGGGCGTACATAAATATACCATTACTTGTTGGTGCACTCCGGCTCTTATAGAAAAGGTGGTAAAGCAGATAGAAAAGAAGATGGATGTAATCCAGGCTCACTATTTTACTGACGATGAAATGTCTACTCCCGAGTTTCAGGCATCGCCAGAACCGTCTAAGATAGTACGTCGTTACGGTGCCCATATCGTAGAGGTGAATCCGGTGTTCTCTATTGTAGAGATGACAGGCATGAGCGATGATATAACAAATCTTTACGATGACTTGTGTGCTCAGAATTGCGTGTTGCAGTTTGTGCGTTCTGGCAGAATAGCCGTATCTACAAGTTGCTTTGAGCGTGTAAACGAGTATCTGGCTCATCGCGAAGAACGTTATAAAGCCGATAAGGAATGAATAAAAAATAAATGTAGTCATGACTGAAAAAGAAAACAATAAAGTTGGCACATATCCGTTTGTGGTAGAACCGTTTCACGCTGATTTTACAGGCAAACTCACAATGGGGATATTGGGCAACCATTTGCTGAACTGCGCCGGATTTCATGCTGCCGACAGGGGCTTTGGCATTGCTACCCTCAATGAGGACCATTTTACATGGGTACTCTCTCGACTAGCGGTAGAGATTACTGGCGAGATGCCTTCGGCTTACGATAAGTTCAGCATCGAAACGTGGGTAGAAAACGTTTATAAGCTTTTTACCGACCGCGATTTCGCCATCATCAACGCTAAGGGCGAGCCTATAGGATACGCTCGTTCGGTATGGGCGATGATAGGAATGGAAACCCGTAAGCCAGCCGACTTGCTTACGCTGCATGGCGGAGGCATCACCAATTATATCTGCACTGAGAAGGAGTGTCCTATCGACAAACCGGGCAGGGTAAAGGTGACAACTGCCGAACCCGATGCACGCGTGATGGCGCGATATAGCGACATCGACATTAACGGTCATGTAAACAGTATTCGCTACATAGAACATATACTCGACCTCTTTCCGCTGTCGATGTTCAGCGAGCGACGCCTGAAGCGTTTC
>URBJ01000021.1 GCA_900546005.1 uncultured Alistipes sp.
GCGATCGGCTTGTGGCCGCACTCCTGGAAATGCTTCAGGATCATGATGCTGACCAAGTGCCCGATATGCAGCGAATCGGCCGTAGGGTCGATTCCGGCGTAGGCGGTGGTCATCTCTTTGGACAGTTGCTCTTCGGTGCCCGGCATGATGTCATGGATCATGCCTCTCCATTTAAGTTCTTCTATGAAATCCATCGGTTCTGTAATGTCGAATTTTTTGTCTCTATGCCTTGAACAAGGCCGTACAAAGATACGAAAAGAGAACAAATTAGTCAAAAACTCTACGCTTCCCGGTATGTGTCGTGTTCTTTGGGTAAAAAAGCGGGGAGAACACTCCGTTCGAATATTCCCCCCGCCTATATCCTTTCCAATCAGACGACCTCAATGCCTTTCTCTTTCAGCAGTTCGAGTCCTACATCTTTGAGCTTGTATTTTTGGATCTTGCCGCTGGCCGTCATCGGGAAACTGTCGACGAAGAAGATGTACTTCGGAATCTTGTACCGGGCGATCTGTCCCCGACAATAGAGTTTTACCTCCTCTTCCGTCAAAGTCTCTCCCTCTTTGACCTTGATGAAGGCTCCGACCTGTTCGCCGTATTTCGGGCTGGGGATACCTGCCACTTCGATGGCTTCGATCTGCGGCATCTTGTAGAGGAAGTTCTCGATCTCACGGGGGTAGATGTTCTCTCCGCCGCGGATGATCATCTCCTTGATTCGTCCCGTAATCCGGAAGTATCCGTTTTCGTCCATCACTCCGAGGTCTCCCGAGTGGAGGAAGCCGTTTTCGTCGATGATGGCGGCCGTCGCTTCCGGGTTCTTGTAGTATCCCTTCATGATGTTGTATCCCTTGCAGCACATCTCGCCCGGAGTCCCCGGAGGACACTCTTTGTTGGTCTGCGGATCGAGCACCTTGACCTCGACGTTCGGGAAGGCCCGGCCGACGGTCGTAGCCCGGATCTCCATCGAGTCGGTCGTGGCCGAGGCGGTCATGCCCGGGGAGGTTTCCGTAAGTCCGTACACGCTGATGATCTCCTTGCAGTACATTTTGTCCATTACCTGCTTCATCGTTTCGATCGGGCAGGGGGCTCCGGCCATGATTCCCGTTCTCAGGGAGCTCAGATCGAACATGTCGAACATCGGGTGGTGGAGTTCGGCGATAAACATCGTGGGGACTCCGTGCAGAGCGGTACAGCGTTCGCGGTGAACCGAAGCTAAAACCTTCAGTGGATCAAAATCCTCGACCATTACCATCGTCGAGCCGTGCGTGATGACCGAGCATACGCCCAGCACGCATCCAAAGCAGTGGAACAGCGGAACACAGATCAGCAGTTTGTCCTTAGCCGTAAAGTGCATCCGGTCGCCGATGGTCAGACCGTTGTTGAGGATGTTATGGCTGGTCAGCATGACCCCTTTGGGGAATCCGGTCGTACCGGAGGTATATTGCATGTTGATTTCGTCGTGGCAGTCGACCTTTTTCTTTGCCTCCTCGAGTTTGGCATCGTCGACCAACGCACCAAGCTTCATCAGCTCGGAGGTGTTGTACATGCCACGGAGTTTCTCCTGCCCGATATAGATGACGTTACGAAGCTCGGGGAAGCGTTCGCTGTGCAGATTTCCCCGTTGGGTCGTTTTCAGCTCGGGAACCAAACCATACAGAATATCGACGTAGTCGCTGTCTCGGTAGCCGTTGACCATACACATCGTATGGATATCGGCATTTTTCATGATATATTCCAGCTCGGCGGCCTTGTAGTTTGTGTTTACGGTAACCAGCACGGCACCGATCTTTGCCGTAGCGAACATAAAGGTCATCCAGTCGGGTACGTTTTTGGCCCATACGCCGACTTTGCTTCCCTTGGTTACGCCGATCGAGAGCAACCCTTTGGCGAAAATATCGACTCGGTCGTTGAACTCCTTGTAGGTGAAACGCAGCCCCCGGTCGGGATAGATCATGAACTCATGATCCGGATCTTCGGCTACGTACTTCTCGAGAATACCGCCGACCGTATAATCGAGCATTTCTTGTTTTTCCATTTTTTACGAAGTCCAAACGATTAAAACGGCGTGTAAACGACAGCCAGAACCTTAGCTTGTTGTTCGGGAGCGGGGACCGAGATGTTGTGGGGAACGATCGAGTCGAAATAGATGCTGTCTCCCTGCTCGAGATTGTAGGTTTCGTCGCCGTAGCGGACCACGACATTGCCGTTTAAAACGTAGATGAACTCCTCTCCCTCGTGGTGAGACAAGGTCGACATCTCGTTGGGGGAGGTGTATTCGACGTTGATAACGAAGGGCTCCATATTGCGGTCGGTCTTGTTCTCAGCGAGTGAACAGTATTTCAGGTGTTCGATATCGGCACCATTGCCCTTGCTGAGGCAAACCGATACTTGAGGAACCTGTTCAGTCGGAGTAGTAACCGTAGGTTCAGGGGATTCCATGCCGTCGAGGAATGTGCCCAGACGGATGCCCAGCGTCCGTGACAGCTTGATCAGCGTAGCCAAAGAGGGGAGAACTTTCCCCGATTCGATCGATGTGATTTGGTTCAGCGTAACTCCAGACTGCGCGGCAAGCTCTTCTTGTGAAATGTTGCTGTCTTCGCGCAAGCGTTTCAGTTTGTATCCTATGTTTTCAGTCATGACAGGTATGGGTTTTCTATGAAAATCTATTCAAAGAAACTTCGGTTGTCAAAAAAGTGCAAGTAAAATTTTCGGAAAATTACGAGCTCCAAAATACCCTGTTTTTGGTCGATTCTTCCTTGGTTTTCCATGATATGTAAATTTTTTATAATTTTGGACGATTAAAATGCAGGGAAAGTATAGAATACATATTGGGGACTGTCTGGATCGTTGGAGAAAGCAGTCGACCGGTTATAAGAAAAAGTTGGAATTATGAAAATTACGATTATCGGAGGAGGAAACATCGGAGGTTCCATCGCCGGCGGTTTGGCCGCAGGAACTTTGGTGAAAGCATCGGATCTGACCGTTGCTGATTGTTCTTCGGCCGCCCTTGATAAAATCAAGGGCATGAATGCCGACATCAAAACGTCGAACAACAATGCCGAAGCCGTCGAACAGGCGGATTTGGTGATCTTGGCCGTAAAACCGTGGTTGGCCGAAGAGGTTTGTGCTTCGTTCCGCGACAAGCTCGATTTCTCGAAGCAGATGTTGGCATCGGTCGTTGCCGGTGTGCCGTTCGAGAAATTGCACATGATGCTCGAGAATGGTAAGGGAGTTAAGCCCACGTTGTTCCGTTTGATTCCCAATACGGCGATCTCTTTGCGGGAGAGCGTGACCTTTATTGCGTCGGACGGGGCTTCGAGCGAGCAGCTCGACGGATTGGTGGCTCTGTTCAATGAGTTGGGCAAGACCGTGGTGGTAACCGAGCAGATGATGATTTCGGGAACGTCGTTATCCTCTTGCGGAATTGCCTTTGCCCTGAAGTATCTGGATGCATCGATCAAGGGTGGTGTGGAACTCGGATTCAGCGAAGAGGAGTCACGCGAGATCGTTATGCAGACGATGTACGGAGCTTTGGCTTTGATGAAACATAACAAGACGATGCCCCAGACCGAGATCGACAAGGTAACCACTCCGGGTGGACTTACCCTCAAAGGATTGGAAGCTATGGCTGAAGCCGGCTTCTCGGAGGCCGTATGGGCCGGATTGATCAAGAGCCGGTAATTTCAGGATCGGATTTTAAAGAAAAGGCGGTGCGACGGATGCGAACGACGAAAAGTTCGGCCGTCGCACTTTTTTGTGAAAGGCTAAAGAAGAACGGAAGGGAGCGGAAACAGCTCAGGGAAAGCCAAACGAATTTTTAGCAGGTCGGCGGTTGAACAGGAGAACCGGTTGGTTTAAGATCGTTTTTTATAGGTTAGCGTAGCAAGCAGATTGAGTATAATGGCGAAGACAGTCAGTGCAGTGTAATTTGCCCACAACTCTTTTACAGTCGTTCCTTTCAAGTAGACCGCTTGCATGATTTCAATAAAATAGCGGGGCGGAAGGAATCGTGTGATCCATTGAGCCCACTCGGGCATAGATGCAACCGGGGTGATCAATCCGCTCATCAGTACGAAAATCATTACAAAGAAAAACATGACGAACATGGCCTGTTGCATGGTCGAAGAGCCGTTGGCGATCGTGACTCCGAGTCCCGACATGGTGAGAACGAAGAGTGCGGCTGCCAAATATATCGCTCCGAGTGAACCGACGGGAGACAATCCGTAGACGAGATAGGCCAACAACATGGCGATCGACAGAACAACCAATCCGATGATCCAATAGGGGATCAATTTGGCCAAAGTGAAGGTAAAACGTCCTACGGGCGTTACGTTGATCTGTTCGATCGTTCCGGTCTCTTTCTCTCCTACCAGATTGAGCGACGGGAGAAATCCGCACAGCATGATGAGTAGCATGATCATCAGGGCCGGAATCATATAGTTGCGATATTCGAGTGTGGGATTATAGCGATTCTCGACGACGATGGGCTCGGTGGATGGAAGATCTATTCCCTGTTCCCGTTGCAATTCGGTAAGTGTTTGGGTTATGATGCGGACGGCATATTGCGATCCGAGATTTCCTTTCAAGGCATTTACTCCGTTTGCGGTGACTCGCATTCTTTTCGGATTACCGAGCAAAATTGATTGCTCAAATCCATCAGGGACCTCGATGATAACGTCCGCGTCACCCTTCTCGAGCAGTGCAAATGCGGTGTCGTAGCGCTCCGGAACCGAAATCAGCGTGAAGTAGTCCGATGCGTCTGTTTTCCGGATCAGCCGGTTCGAAAGGCTCGACCGATCGTTATCGATGATGGCAATGCCGATGTGCCGAACGTCCAAAGTCATGACCCATGGCATGACGAGCATAATCATCAGCGGGAAGATCAGAGCGACTTTCGGCAAAAACGAATTGCGGATAAATTGCCGGAACTCCTTGTCAAGTAATATCAGTAGCGTACGCATGGTTATTCGAGTTTGTCGTTGAATTTTCGGAGCGCTATGCCGATCAGTGCTAAAGTCATTCCCGAAAGAATAGCGAACTCTTTCAGTACGGCCACGAACGGAACCCCTTCGATCATCAGTTTCCGTATGGCAGCTATGTACCAGCGGGCCGGAACAATGGTTGAGAGCGCTTGCAGAATTTTGGGCATGTTTTCGATAGGGAATACCATGCCCGAGAGCATGATGACGGGTAACATGAGTACCATACCGGAGATCAACATGGCCATGACTTGAGTGTCGGCTATGGTTGAAATGAAAAGTCCCAATGCCAAAGCCAGTATCAAGTAGAGCAGTGAGATTACTACGATTCCTGCGGTCGACCCCGATATGGGGACGTCGAGTGCGTAGCGGGCCAACAGCAGAATGGTAGCCAGATTGATGCATGACAAGGCGAAGTAGGGGATCATCTTGGCCAATATGATTCGTATCGGACGTACCGGGGAGGCCAGCAGTACCTCCATTGTCCCCGTCTCTTTTTCGCGTACGATGGATACAGAGGTCATAATGGCGCAGATTAAGATAAAGATCAATCCCATAATGCCCGGAACGAAGTTGTAGGCACTTTTCATCTGGGGGTTATACATCAGGTGCATTTCGGGCTCTATAAGAGTGGCGGTACCCCCGACGGACAGAACCTGTTGCAGGTATCCGGCTCCAGCTGCGGCGATGTTGGGGTTCGACGCGTCGAATACGAGCTGAATGGCGGCTCCATCAGTTGGTGATAAGGCTGAAGAGAGGGTTTTTCGGTCATAGTCGTCAGCAAAAACTACTACGACATCTGCCTCTCCACGACGCAACACCTCGTCTGTTTCTTTCGGAGAGATGAAACCTTTATAGGTAAAATAGGTATTGGCTGCCAATCGTTCCACTTGTTGCCTGATGGCGGATGTGCGGTTCGGTGCAACGACTGCGAAATCGATGTTGTTGATCTCGGTTGAAATGGCGAATCCGAAGAGTGTCATCTGGACGATCGGCATCAACAGAACGACGAGCATGGTGCGTGGATCGCGGATGATGTGTAGCGTCTCTTTCCGGACGAATGACAAAAAACCTCCCATAGTAGTGTCGTATTATTCTCCTCGTTTTGCGTCGCGAGCCAACGTACGGAACACCTCGTCCATGCTCTTTGCGGCAAATTGTTGTTTTAATAGGGTTGGGGTATCCAAGGCTCGTATCTGTCCGTCGACCATGATCGATACGCGCGAGCAGTATTCGGCTTCATCCATGTAGTGAGTGGTGACGAAGACGGTTGTGCCGGCAGCTGCGGCTTCATAGATCAACTCCCAGAATTGGCGACGGGTCACCGGATCGACCCCGCCGGTGGGTTCATCGAGAAAGACCACTTCGGGACGGTGGAGTGTTGCTACCGAAAAGGCGAGTTTCTGTTTCCATCCGAGTGGCAGCGATCCGACCCGTGTACGGATCTCTGAACGGAATTGCAGGCGGTCGAGCAATTCGACGGTCCGGCGCAGGGTTTGGCGGCGGTTCAATCCGTAGATTCCGGCATAGAGTCTGATGTTTTCCCAGACGGTCAGGTCCTCATAAAGCGAAAAGCGTTGGCTCATGTAGCCGATGTGTCGTTTGATCTCTTCACCTTGGGTCATTACGTCGTATCCTGCGACCGTACCGCTGCCGGATGTGGGATAACTCAATCCGCAAAGCATTCGCATGGCAGTTGTCTTCCCGGCTCCGTTGGCTCCGAGGAAACCGAAAATCTCTCCCCGTTCAACCTCGAACGAGATACGGTCTACTGCGATAAATTCGCCGAATTTTTTACTGAGGTTTTTAACCGATATGACTTTGTCCCGATTCATTTTCCATGCGTTGTATGAATACGTCTTCTATTCCGGCCTCGACCGGATATAATTCTATGGCTGAAAAACCCTCCGCTGAGAGCGTTTCGAGAAAACGGACTGCATTGAAACCTGATTCAGTGACCAGATGATGGGTCTGTCCGAAAGGATAACATGTTCGGACCCCCGCATAGCAGCGGGCTGCTTTTAGTAGTCCGAACATGTTGTCGCCGTGAAGTGCAAAGAGCGGAGCATTGAATCCGGATACAATGCCTTGCGGAGTGTCGATGCCTAAAACTTTTCCTTCGTTGATCAGGGCGATTCGGTCACAACGGTTCGCTTCGTCCATATAGGGAGTCGATACGAGGATCGAGATCCTTTTTGCTTTCAATTCAGCAAGCATGTCCCAAAATTCGCTGCGTGATACGGCATCGACTCCTGTGGTCGGTTCGTCGAGGAACAGGACCGAGGGCCGGTGGATCAGTGCACAACAGAGGGCTAGCTTTTGTTTCATGCCTCCCGAGAGTTTCCCTGCGCGCCGCGTGCGAAAGGGTTTGATTTGACGGTAGATCGGATCGATAAGATCGTGGCTGTCGCGGAGGTTTGTTCCGAAGAGTGCAGCGAAAAAAGCGAGGTTCTCGTCGACCGTCAGGTCGGGATAGAGCGAGAAACGGCCCGGCATGTAACCGATCGTCTTGCGGATGTTCCTGTATTCGGTTGCGATGTCCATGCCGTTGACCGAGGCTTGACCCTCGTCGGGATCGATCAGGGTGGTCAGCAGCCGGAACAGTGTTGTTTTCCCAGCTCCATCGGGGCCGATCAATCCGAACAGTTCGCCGCGATGTACCTCCAGCCGGATTCGATCGAGAGCGACGACCGGGCCATAGCGTTTGGTCAATCCCTTTATCTCTATCGCATTGGAGAAATTCATGGTATGTGCTGTTAAAGGTTTACTTCGCCGTAGAGTCCGATTTTCAGCCGTCCGTCGTTTTCGACCGCGATTTTTACCGCATAGACCAAGTTTGCCCGCGTGTTTCGGGTCTGGATATTCTTAGGGGTAAATTCGCTTTCTGAAGCGATCCAGACGATGCGTCCCGGATACTCGTATTGTTCGTCGGCTCCGAAGTCGGCCGTTACGGTTACCTCTTGTCCAAGTTGCAGGGCGGCCAGTTGTTCGGAGGTGAAATAGGCCCGGAGGTAAATGTGGTCGAGGTCGGCGACCTTCATCAGGGGGCGTCCTGTTGAGGCCAGTTCTCCGGTTTCGGCATATTTGGCCAGAACGGTGCCTGTGACGGGCGATACGATCCGGCATTTGGCCAAGTGGTCTTCGACTTGTGCGATTTGCAGCTCGATCGAGGAGCTGTTTTCGTCGATCGATGCCGTGTTGTTACGTAGTGTCGAGAGAGTTGCCTCCAACTGTCCATTCAGGATTTTGAGCGAGGCATCGATGTCATCCAGTTGCTTTGTTGTGGCGGCACCGTCATCGAGCAACCGTTTTACACGGGTTCGTTCGGTCTCCTGCTGAGCGATCTGTTCTTGTAATGCCGTTACCTGTTTCGAAATATCGGGCCGGTTGCTGCGTACCGATGCGATCTGCCGCTCCAGTTGCATTTTTTGCAAGTAGAGTTGTACCGTGTCGATAGTGCCGACCGTTTGGCCTTGTTCTATTCGGTCCCCTTCGTTTACGTTGAACGCTAGAATGCGTCCGGAGGCTTCGGCCGATACCGTTACTTCCGTAGCTTCGAAGGTCCCTGTCGCGTCGAAAGATTCGCTTCGACTGCATCCTGCCAATATCAGCAGCAGAAGGTACATTGTCGATCGTTTCATGGTTTATTGTTTTTATTGGTTAATCGTATGTTTCAATTCGTAGAGTGCTTTCAGCAGTTCGATTTCGTGCACCGACTGGGCGGACCGAGCCGCAGCCTCGTCGGTAATCTTTTGCAGCAGATCATTCGTGTCGATTATTCCGTTACGGAGTTTCGATTCGGCAGCCTCGCGAACAGACTGTCGGAGTGAGACAATGCGGGCGTCATTGGCTATGGTTTTACGTAAGCGAGCGATATCTCCGGTCTCCTGCGCGACTTGCAGGTTGGTCTCGAAGCGGAAAACATCGCGTTGCAGGTCGATCGACTGCTGAGCCGTACGGAGCTTGTTCAGTGAGTTCTTTTTCGTGTAATAGGCACCGAAATTCCAGGACATTCGGATGCCTGTGAGAAGGTTCCATCGCCATTCATTCGACATCATGCTGGCGAAATAGTCCATACTCGGGTAGCCGTAATATCCTTGGGCAAAAAATCCGAATTTGGGCCTCGTCGAACTTTTTATGAGGGCTTCTTGTGCAGCGAGCCTATTTTTTTTGGCGTCGAACAAGGCAAGTTCGGGACGGGTCAATTCAGTTGTTGCCATTTCCTCGAATTCGGGCCGAAGCAGATTTTCCTGTAACGGTTCTCCGATGAACAGCTCCAGCATTTTGCGATAGCTCGTACGTGAAGCCTCTATTTGCGTAGCCTGTTGGCGGGCAGTGAGCAGTTCTGCCTCTACGGCATCGACATCGCTCGCAAGGGCTGTCCCGTTTGTAACCAAGGAGCGCATCTTGTCGAGATTACTTTCAAGAAGAGCTATCGTTCGGTAGGTTTGCGAGAGTTTTTCCTCGAGTAATAAAATCCCGAAATAAAGTTCGTTTACACGTTTTTTTAAAGTATATAGGTCGACGTCTGTCATGGCACGTTGTTCGGCTGCTTCCGTACGGGCGAGTCGTTTGTCGGCATTCGATTTTCCACCGTCCCATATCGTTTGATTCAGTTCAAGTCCTACCTTGTATTGGTCCTTTTTCAGTCCCGGTATGGTCACTCCGGCTTGAGACAGCATGCCGGACAGGGCTTCGGGAAATTCGGGAACCTCGTTTTGCCATGTCGCTTGTGCCGATAGCGAGAGCTGAGGCAGCCAAGCCCGTGCCGCATTCGAAAGGTCGTACTGTTCGGTCAGGCGGATCAGATCGTACTGTTTTACCTCGGGATAGTGTTCGCGGGCCAACTCTTGGCACGTTTCGAGTGTCATTTGGGCGAAAACCGAGGCCGAAAATCCGGCGAACAGGATCGATAAGATAATTCGTTTCATGAGGTTATAATTTTTTGAGTCGACGCATGATCGTTTCTATGTTTTCCTGTTTGCGTTGTGCGAAGAAATGTTCCCGGTCTGCCGTCAAATCTCCCAAAAGAGGTTGTATGATCGGGAAGGCGATGAAGGCGAAAACATTGAGCGAAATAATATCGATCAACAACATACGGGCATCTATCGGTTCCGTATCGTTCCGCGCAGCCGATTCGTCCAATTCTTGTTGAAGACTGTATTGCAACGGGTTGAGCAACGCCCGGATGTTCTCCTGCATCAGTTCATAGCGTTCGGAATGTGCAAAAATTTCGTTGACGATGAACAAAGGCAGTTCAGGATTCGCGGCGATGAAATCGAAATGGCGTTCGATACCATCTTTTATACGGGCCATAAGGGGGAGTTCGGGTTGTCCGAAAGCGGCCAAAACCGACTGACCCATCAGGCGGAGTTTTTCGTCGAGTATCCGTTTGAAGAGTTGCTCTTTTGTACGGAAATAGTAGTGAAGCATGGCATGTGTAACTCCGGCGGCTTCGGCTATCGCCGTTGTGCGGGCTCCTGCATATCCTTTTGACAGAAATTCCCGTTCGGCTGCATGCAAAATATCCGCTTCTTTGTTATCCGTGTGTCTTTTCTTGGTTGTGTCCATTGTGTAGTTAACAATTTTGTTAATGCAAATATAGGGGATGAATTTTCCTTTTTCAACAATTTTGTTAATAAATTTCAGAAAAATAGTTTCTGTTGAAAACGAAAGAGGGTATGCGTTGTTATGTAAAACATTGACGTTTAGTGTATAGCTTACAGGTAGAGTCAAGAAATAAAATCACAGAAAATTGTAAATCAATTTTCTTGTTTCTGCTTGTTCGGAAGACAAAGCTCAGTTTCGGTGCGATAAACCGATAAGAATTTAGTCGGTTGGTATTGCAAAACAGGTTTTAAAGGGGACTTGTATTTTTGTTTTTTCGAAGAAAGACGTTAGTTTTAACCTTATAAACTATTTTAACCCGTAGAGTTATGAGAAAACATCAAATTAGAACAAGTATAATTTTTTTGTTTGCCACTCTTTTGTCTTTTACATCCGGAGCAGCTAAAGAGGTTTCGGTTCCGGTGCAAGAGATGATGGATTGGAGCGAACAGCAATTTGCTGATGCAGCCACGTTGCCGTTGAGTTTTCTGTATGACGGAGAGTCGTCCGATACGTGGTTACCAGCTTGCCGGCTCGATGTCAAGACCAAACAGGATAAGCAAGGCAGAATAGAGGAGATACGTACCTATACCGATCCGCAACGAAAGATAGAGGTTCGTTGTGAAATCGTCCATTACACGGATTATCCAGCCGTCGAATGGACCGTGTATGTCAAAAATAATGGGAAGACGAATACGGGAATTTTCGAGAACCTGATGGCGCTTGACCTTCCTTTTACGGTCGGTTCTGGAGAGACCGTTTATTTAAACTATAATGTCGGAGGAGCCTCGGGAATCGATGGAGACGGAGCTCGGGAATTTCAGCCCTTACGGGAAAAGTTGGATGTCGGACGGAGCAGAGAGCTGGGGGCATTTTGGGCCGGTTTCCCGACGGCTCAGAATCTGCCGTTTTTCAATATCGAACGGAAAGAGGGTACGGAGGGAGTGATAGCTGCCGTAGGGTGGCCTGCCCGTTGGAAGGCATCGTTTGCCCGTACGGCCGATACGACACTGACGGCGCAAGTCGGCCAGATCCATACTCGTTTTTATCTCGAACCGGGAGAAGAAGTTCGGACGCCGCTTGTGGTGTTGATGTTTTGGCAGGGCAATCGGGAGGGAGCGCAGAATCAGTGGCGGCGCTGGATGTACGATCATAATTTACCGCGTCCGGGAGGGGATTTGCCCGAACCGATTCTCGAAGCCGCCAGTTCTTCTTTTTTTGCGGAGATGTTTCATGCCACGGACAAGGATCAGATCGAATTTATTGACCGCTATCTGGAGGAGGATATTCAGTTGGATTATTGGTGGATGGATGCCGGTTGGTATCCGAACAAGGGAGGAAGTTGGCAGGATCTGCTCGGAACATGGTACCCCGATCCGAAACGGTATCCGAACGGATTACGGGCTATCAGCGATCATGCGCACAGTAAAGGTGTGAAAACGCTACTGTGGTTCGAACCGGAACGGGTGACCGAAGGGAGTTGGATTTATGAGCACCATCCGGAGTGGACGCTTGGGACGGGACCGACACGTTTTTTCAATTATGGCAATCCTGAAGCTTTAGAGTGGATGACTGATCATGTGGACAGCTTGCTGAAAAGCGAAGATATTGACCTCTATCGACAGGATTTTGCGGTCATGTCTGCAAGTTTTTGGGATGAAGCAGATCGGCAGCAACCTGACCGACAGGGAATCACCGAGATCAAACATGTGATCGGTTATCTGAAGTATATGGATGAGTTGCGGCGGCGCCACCCCGAGATGTTGATTGATATCTGTGCGGCAGGAGGCAAACGGCTCGAATTGGAGAATTTGCGTCGTGCTGTTCCGTTGTGGCGGAGTGATTACGCCTTTGAACCGCGTGGTGTACAAGGGCAGACTTATGGGCTTTCGGAGTGGATTCCCTTCACCGGAGCAGGTGTGAATCGGATTACGGCCTATGATTTCCGGAGCAACATGAGCCCGTCGATCGTGTTAAACTTGGATGCTCGGATCAAGGATGCTGATTATCCTTTATTGCGCAAATTGTTGGCTCAATGGGAGGAGATACGTGACGACTATCGCGGTGATTTTTATCCGTTGACCGAATATAGTCTTCAGAACGATGTTTGGATCGGTTGGATGTTTTTCCGGCCGGAGACCGGAACCGGATTCATACAGATGTTCAACCGGGCGGAGTCGATTTATGATTCGGGAGTATGTCGGTTGAAAGGGATTGATCGAGAAAAAAGTTATCGGATTACCGACATGGATTCCGGTCGGAGCGAGACGTACGATGGAGCCCGGTTGTTGGATAAGGGATTAAGGTTCAACTTTACACAAGCACCGGAGGCCAAACTGCTTCGGATCGAACCGTGCGAAGAGTAAAGGAACAATTTGAATAGAGAAAGGAGCCGGAAACCATCGAGGTTTCCGGCTCTTTGTTTATTTTTGTTAGTTATTGTTCATATAGGATTCTATCTCGGAGGTCGTTACCGGCGGACGATCGTTACCCAACAGCCGGTTGCCGTATGGGGTGATCAACATGTTGTCCTCGATCCGTATGCCGCCGAAGTCGAGGTATTCGCGGACCTTGGCAAAATTGATAAAGTCCCGTCCGAATCCTTCGACCTCCCATTTGTCGATCAGATCCGGGATGAAATAGATGCCCGGTTCGACGGTTATGACGTGCCCTTCGCGAAGCCGTTTCCCCATGCGCAGCGAAGAGAGTCCGGGCGTCGAACTGCGGAGTGTCTCTTCGTCGTAGCCCACGTATTTCTCTCCGATATTCTCCATGTCGTGAACGTCGAGCCCCATCTGGTGACCGAGTCCATGCGGCATAAAGAGCGCTTGGGCCCCGACGGCTACGGCGTCCTCCATGTTCCCGCGCATCAGACCCAACGAACGGAGCCCCTCGGCGATGACCCTTGCCGCTTCGTTGTGCATCTGGTAGTAATAGGCGCCCGGATGGGCCAACTCGAAGACCTTCCGGTTGGCGGCCAGAACAATGTCGTAGATCTCCTTTTGTTTGGGAGTGAAGTACCCGCTTACGGGAAAAGTCCGGGTAAAGTCGCTGCAATAGTTCATGGTGGTTTCGGCTCCGGCGTCGACCAGCATCAACCGACCGCTTTGCAACGTATCCGAATAGTCGTGGTTATGGAGGGTTTGTCCGTTCTGTGTGACGATCGAGGGAAATGATACTCCGGCTCCGTATTGCAGGGCCACGCCCTCGATAGCTCCGGCAATTTCGCGTTCGCTGGTTCCCGGCCGGCACATCCGCATGGCCAGTCGGTGCATGCGGGAGGCGATGCCGCAGGCGAATTCGATCTCTTCGATCTCGCAACGGGCTTTTACCTCGCGCAAAGCGACGACTGCCCGGGCCAATTCGACGGAGGCATGGGCGGCGACCCGATCCGGCATTAAGCCCAACAGCCGTCCGACATGTAGGATCGTTTCTGCCCGGTAGGGGGGCAGGTAGTGGATTCTTCGGCCCTTTGCCGCTGCGGCCTCGATCCGTTTGTAGAGGTGGCTGATCGGTTGCGTGTGCTCGACTCCTACTTGGTAGGCCCATTCGGTGAGGGTCGGTTGAGGACCGGTCCAGATAATATCTTCCAATGAGGTATCGTCGCCGTAGAGGATGTCCTCTCCCGAATCCAGATCGAGAAGCCCGACCGTTTTCGGGCGGTTCAGTCCGAAAAAGTAGAGAAACGTACTGTCTTGGCGGAACCGGTAGGTGTTGTCCGGATAGTTGGCTGCCGATTCGTCGTTGCCCGGCAGCAGAACCAATCCGCTGGAGAGGCGTTCATGAAGCGCTTTGCGCCGTTCGATATAGATTTTTCTGTCAAACATAGTGCTCGGGGGAGTTTGGTTTTCGTACAGATGATTTTTATTCGATAACGGTCCTGCCGGAACAAAAATTATCGACCGAAATTAACTTTTTTTGTCCGGAATGAAAAATATTGTTTCATTTTTGACCAAGATTGTTTTACGAGGGAAATCGACTGCAAACACTTTGCCGTTATCGATTTGACAATTGGCATAAAACATATACCTTTGTCGCGAGTTCGAAATCAGTATTATTTGTATTCCGACACGGTTACATTCCGGTCGGGACCTCCGAAAATCATGCGCATACAACCGCCGAAATTCATACGTCGTCTTTTCCCGTCGATGATCTGGTCGATGCCAGAAGCCGACGGGGAGGTTTATCTGACGTTTGACGATGGTCCGACTCCCGGCATCACGGAGTGGATTCTCGATCAACTGGCCGAATACAATGCAAAAGCCACCTTCTTTTGTCTGGGGAAGAATGCCGAACAGTATCCACATCTTTTTCGCATGATCGTGGAGGGCGGACATGCCATCGGCAATCATACGTATAGCCACCAGAAGGGGTGGAGCATGAGTCTCGAACGCTACATCGAGGATGTAGACTTTGCGAACGATATACTGCATACCGATCTGTTTCGCCCACCTTATGCACGGATTACGCCCTCTCAAGCACGACGTTTGAGTGAACGTTACAATCTGATCATGTGGGATGTGTTGAGTCGGGATTACAGTCCGTGGGTGTCGCCCCGTCAGTGTCTGCATAACGTGACCCGCTATGTGCGCGGAGGGTCGATCGTCGTTTTCCACGACTCGGTAAAATCTTTTCGTAATTTGCGTTATGCCCTGCCACGGACGCTCCAGTATCTTCGGGATAACGACCTGAAGTGCTCGATTATCGAGTTGTAGCTATGGATAGAAAGAGGAAATTGATCGTTGCTGTAACCGGAGCGAGCGGTTCGATTTACGCTCGGCTGTTGTGCGAGCGCCTGAGCCGGATCGAATCCGTGGGCGAGATTGCACTGATCGCTTCGGAGAACGGATCGCAGGTCGCTGTATTCGAGGACTCGGACGATTGGATGCGCGATCCACGTTTTACGCGGTACGATTGTGGAGAGATGTTTGCGCCGCCGGCTTCCGGTTCGGCTCGTTACGATGCGATGGTTGTGGTGCCCTGTTCGATGGGAACGGCAGGCCGAATAGCGGCGGGAACTTCGGATAACCTGATTTGTCGCGCGGCGGACGTGATGCTCAAAGAGCGGAGAAGGCTGATTTTGGTCCCTCGTGAGGCTCCGATGAGTACGATTCATCTGCAGAACCTTCTGCGTCTTTCAGAGGCGGGAGCTATCGTTTGCCCCGCAGCACCTTCGTTTTATTCCTGTCCGGTCGATATAGAGTCTCTGTGTATGACGATCGTCGAACGGATTCTTTCCCTCTTGGACATTGATACGCCCCGTTACGAGTGGAACGGGATTCATTAGCGTGCTTTCGCAAATAATTCTTATTTTTGTCGGGTAAGAACCGACATCGATGAAAGACATCCGGAATATAGAGACCGATTTGGACTTCGAGAATAAGATCCGTCCGCAGGATCTGAAAACGTTCAGCGGACAGGATAAGATTATCGATAACCTGACGGTTTTCATCAAAGCGGCTTTGATGCGGGGAGAGGCGCTCGATCACGTCTTGTTGCACGGGCCTCCCGGCCTCGGGAAAACAACACTTGCCAATATTATCAGCAACGAGATGGGGGCCACCCTGAAGATGACCTCGGGACCGGTGCTCGATAAACCGGGCGATCTGGCCGGACTATTGACCAATCTCGAGAGCGGCGATGTGCTCTTTATCGATGAGATTCACCGATTGAGCCCGATCGTTGAGGAGTATCTTTACTCGGCAATGGAGGACTATAAGATCGACATCATGCTCGACAAGGGACCGAGTGCCCGTTCGATTCAGATCGAACTGAATCCTTTTACACTGATCGGAGCGACGACCCGGAGTGGTTTGCTGACCAGTCCGCTGCGTGCCCGTTTCGGTATCCAGTGTCATTTGGAGTATTACGACAGCAAGGTTCTGAGCGGTATTGTCAAGCGTTCGGCTTCGATTCTTCAGATTCCGATCGATGACGATGCGGCGCACGAAATCGCTTTGCGAAGTCGGGGTACTCCGCGAATTGCCAATGCCCTACTGCGGCGGGTTCGTGATTTTGCCATGGTCAAAGGCGGTGGACGGATCGACGTGAAAATCACGCGTTATGCGCTCGATGCGCTCAATATCGACTCGCGTGGACTCGACCGGATGGACAACAAGATCCTGACGACGATTATCGATAAATTTGGCGGTGGCCCGGTCGGGTTGGGTACGATTGCGACGGCAGTGAGCGAGGACGCGGGAACGATTGAGGAGGTTTATGAGCCGTTCCTGATCAAGGAGGGCTTCCTGAAGAGAACGCCCCGCGGACGTGAAGTTACCGAGTTGGCCTATACACACCTCGGTTTGGTTCCTCCGACGCAGCAGAGTACCTTGTTTTAGATCGGCAGATCGCTATAGAGAGACGCGTATAATGCTCAGCTCTCTCCGCGAGGGTTAATCTTTTGTATGTTTAGGCTTCTCCTGCAAGGAAATTCATTGTCAGATTGGCTTCGTCCGAAGGCAGGGTAGGAAGCTGTATCTTACCGACCAAGGCTTCGTAACGTTCGATGTTCTCTTGCAGGGAGAGGAGCAGGCGTTTGGCGTGTTCCGGAGCGAGTACGATGCGGCTCTTTACGCGCGCTTTCGACACCCCGGGCATCAGCCGTACGAAATCCAGAACGAATTCTGACGTTGAGTGCGAAATAACGACCAAATTGGAGTATTCGCCTTCGGCTACCGTATCGTCCAGTTCGAGGTCCAGCTCCTTATCTTTTGTAAAATCGGTTTTAATCATTTGTACCGGATTAAATTAGGTTCTTGGGGATTTTCCCTCCGGTTTCGGGAAGGACGGAAAATTTATGAATCGGACTCCGTCTCTTCCCAAACCTGCGGGGAAACAGTTGCTTTTCCCGGTCTGTCGGGAGGCTATCCGCACTTGGAATAGCCGCAGCTCATACATACCGGACAGCTGTTTTGGTAGACCAAAGTCTCCTGTCCGCAATTCGGACATTTCTCTTTGGATTTTGTTCCGTTGGCAATATATTGTTTCAAGGCACGGGCAACACCGGTTTTCCACGTATTGATGCTTTCGCTGTCCAACCGGAGCGATTCGATCAGCGTAACTACGTCCAGAATCGGCATACCGTTACGCAACACGCCCGAAATCAGCTTGGCATAGTTCCAAAACTCCTTGTTAAACAATCTTGAGATTCCTCCGATGGTATTGGTATAACCGTATTTGTCTTTGTATTGGAAGTCATATCGTTTGGTGCCGTCCGGTTCCTTGACTTTGAGAATAACGCCCTTTTTGATCTTTTTCGGGATAAACATGGCGTCCTCCTCCATCTTACCGGTGAAAATCTCATACGGGCGGTCGTTGTAGATGCCGACGAAGGCGATCCAATCCTCGTCTCCGTTCTTGAACCGAACGATGTCGGCGGCCAGTTCGATCGGGCGTTTCAAAGGAGGACGATACCCGTCGGCGCTCATCGGCGCTCCCTCTTCTGTTTTGGCCTGTTTTTTCTTTTTCTTCTCTACCAGGACTCCGTCTCGCGAACCGTCCCGATAGACCGTAACCCCTTTGCAGCCATACTCCCATGCCGTCAGATAGACCTTTCCGACCATCTCTTCGGAGATGGAGTTCGGCAGGTTGACCGTAACGGAGATCGAGTGGTCCACCCACTTCTGGATGGCACCCTGCATCTTCACCTTATTGACCCAGTCGATGTCGTTTGCAGTGGCCTTATAGTAGGGTGATTTGGCAACCAAGGCGTCGATTTCGGCTTGTGACATGTTTTTGACCTCATCGACATTGTAGCCGTTGACCTCGAGCCATACGAGGAACTTGTGGTGGAATACATTGTATTCTTCCCATGAGTCGCCCACTTCGTCTACAAAGGTTACCCTTACATCCTTGTCGCTCGGGTTTACCTTCCGACGGCGGGTATATACCGGCCGGAATACGGGTTCGATACCCGATGTGGTTTGGGACATCAGGCTGGTGGTTCCCGTAGGCGCGATCGTCAGGATGGCGATATTGCGTCGTCCATACTGAACCATATCGTCGTAGAGTGCCGGATCGGCCTCCTTGATACGGAGAATCATCGGGTTGTTCTTCTCCCGTTCGGCATCGTAGATCGGGAATGCTCCGCGCTCTTTGGCCATCTCTACCGAAGCCCGATAGGCCGCCAGAGCCAAAGTCTTCTGGATCTTGACGGCGAAGTCGATCGCCTCTTCGGTTCCGTATCGGTAGCCTAAAGCGGCCAGCATATCGCCTTCGGCCGTAATGCCTAAACCTGTGCGACGACCTTGTATCGCTTTCTCTTTAATCTTTTCCCAGAGTTCCAGTTCGACGCGACGGATGTCTGCATCTTCAGGATCGCCCTGAATCTTTTTGATGATGGCATCTACCTTTTCAAGCTCAAGATCGATGATATCGTCCATCATCCGCATGGCTGCGTTGACGTGTTTCTTGAATTTCTCGAAGTTGAACGAAGCCTCGGCGGTAAATGGTTTATCGACGTATCCATAGAGGTTGATAGCCAACAACCGGCAGCTGTCGTAGGGGCAGAGCGGAATCTCGCCGCACGGATTGGTCGATACGGTGCGGAATCCCAAATCGGCATAGCAGTCGGGGATCGACTCCCGAATGACCGTATCCCAGAAGAGTACACCGGGTTCAGCTGATTTCCATGCGTTGTGGACAATCTTGCCCCACAGAGCCCGGGCGTCGATGTCTCTTTCGTACATCGGTTTATCCGAATCGATCGGGAATTGCTGATGATATTTGCCGCCCTTGATCACCGTCTGCATGAATTCGTCGTCGATTTTTATCGAGACATTGGCTCCGGTAACCTTTCCGGTTTCGACCTTGGCGTCGATAAAGTTTTCCGCATCGGGATGTTTGATCGACAGGGAGAGCATCAGGGCGCCCCGGCGTCCATCTTGAGCCACCTCGCGGGTCGAATTGGAGTAACGTTCCATGAAGGGTACGATACCGGTCGAAGTCAGTGCGCTGTTCAGCACGGGACTTCCGGTCGGACGGATGTGCGAGAGGTCATGTCCTACGCCCCCGCGACGTTTCATAAGTTGTACCTGCTCTTCGTCGATGCGGATGATTCCTCCGTAGGAATCGGCCGGATGGCGGTGTCCGATCACGAAACAGTTCGACAGCGAGGCGATCTGCAGGTTATTGCCGATACCGGTCATCGGGCCGCCTTGAGGAATCAGATAGCGGAATCCTTTCAGTAAATCATAGACCTCTTCGGCAGACATTGGATTGGGATACCGTTTTTCGATCCGTTCGATTTCCGAAGCGATCCGGTGGTGCATTTGTTCGGGAGATTTTTCGTACAGATTGCCCATGGAATCTTTCAAGGCATACTTGCTTACCCACACCGTAGCGGCGAGGTCATCTCCTTTAAAATATTTTTTCGCTTCTTCTACCGCGTCGGCATACTGATAAACGGTCATGTTTGTGGTCCCGTTGTTCTGTTTTACGTCTGACATGATTTACAATTCCTCAGTTAATTCTATCGACTCATCCGCTATCGCGGCGGTGAGTCTGAAATTCCACTACAAGATTACGAACTCTTCTTGTCATGCAAAAGAGGGGTGTTCGAATCTTATCAATATTTTATTAACACTTTATGTAAAAAGTTATTTTTCAAGGGTTACCGAAACCTTCCTGATTTTTCCTCCGAGGGGAGGGGCTATTTTGGAGATTTTGACCCGAACGTACTGACTTTGTGGAAACCGGCAGTAGATGGCGTCGATGACCCTTTGGGCCACATGTTCCAGAATGTGCGATTCAATCTTCATTTCGTCGCGGACGGTTTCGTATACGGAGAGGTAGTTGATCGTGTCGTTCACGTTATCGCTGGCAGCCGGAAGCGAGAGGTCGGCTTTGATCGTAACGTTCACCAAGAAACGATTTCCTACGATTCGTTCAAGCGGATAGCAGCCGTGAAAGGCCCTGAACTCCATCTCTTCTAATTCTATGATGCCTAAATTCACAATCGTTTATTTTTTATATTACTATTACAAAGATCGGAATAACCCTGTTTCGGAATTTGGCCGGCAGGAAAATTTTATCGACATTTTATCGGCAAAAGAAACAAGACGTCCCGAACGGATAGAGTGAAGGATATCTTTTACCGGGTCATACAGAGCGATATAAAGAGGGTATAAAAAAAGAGTAGCATAAATATCGGTTGTGAGATATCTATGCTACTAAAACCACAGGGGGTTGTTTCGCAGTATAGCGAAGTACTTTGTAAGCCGGCCTTAATTTACCGTACGGGAAGAAGAGGTTTGACCTCCGCTTCGATACGGGTGAAGATCGTTTCGGGAGGAAGCATTCCTCCGTCAGAGCCTACGCACGACACAATGCGGAATCGGTCGTCATACGCCGTTTGGGCCAGATAGACTTCGCGGACGCGCTGTTGAAGCGTCAGGGAGGCTTCGTGAATGTCCTGTCGGCCGTGCAGATATTCGCGGTCAGCACCCTGTCGGTTCTCCTCCAACTTCCGACGGGTGAAATCGAACGGAACATCCAAAAAGATCGAGACATCGGGACGTGGAATCCGGTGGTAGCCGTACTCTAAATCGACGATCCAGTCGCGCAGCTTTTTTTGCTCTTCATGATCCGAAATTTTTGCACACTGATAGGCTACATTCGAATATACATAGCGATCGAGAATGACGCATTTGCCTGCATCTAACCAGTTCCGAATCATTGGGGCAGCATCGGCCCGGTCGCCGGCATAGAGTAGTGCTACGATGTAGGGATCGACCACTCCGACCTCTCCCAATTCGCCCCGAAGAAATCGGGCGATCAACTCTCCGTATATCGGAGCGTCGAAGCGGGGAAAGTGGAGGTATTCATAACCGATGCCGCAGGAGGCTAACATCTGCTGCAACTTGTTGACTTGTGTCGATTTTCCGGCTCCGTCGAGCCCTTCCAGAACGATTAAGGCCATGATCTTGGGGAATAGCAGTTCAAATAAAATCTTTTGGGTTATGCGCGAAGCATGTGCAGGGCTCGGGTAACTCCTTCGGCCAGACGGTCCACTTCTTCGCGCGTATTGTAGAAAGCAAACGATGCACGGGCCATCGAGGTGATCCCATAGTGGGTCATGACCGGTTCTGCGCAGTGGGTTCCGGTCCGGATGGCGATGCCCAGCTTGTCGAGGATGACCCCGATGTCGTAGGGATGGACGCCCTCTGCTCCGAACGATACGATGCTGCACTTGTCGGGCTGGGTTCCGTAGATCCGTAAATCGTCGATCGCCCCCAGCTGTTGTTCGGCATAATCCTTCAACATGGTTTCATACGCTGTCGCAGCGTGAAGATCGAGGCCGTTCAGAAAACCGATAGCCTCTGCGAGACCGATGGCTCCGATGTAGTTGGTGGTTCCCGCTTCGAACTTGAGCGGCAGTTCGGCATAGGTCGTTCCCGAGAAGGAGACGGTTCCGACCATATCGCCTCCTCCCATGAACGGGGGCATCTCGTCGAGCAGTCGCTCCTTGCCGTAGAGTACACCGATACCGGTCGGCCCATATAGCTTGTGTCCCGAGAAGGCGTAGAAGTCACAATCCAACTCCTGTACGTTCACCCCACCGTGTACAACACCCTGACATCCGTCGACAAGGACCGGAACTCCTGCAGCATGGGCCGTTTCGATCACTTTCTTCAGATCGGGACAGGTACCCAGTACGTTTGAGGCTTGGGTGATGCAGACAATACGTGTCCGGTTGTCGATCAGTTGATCGAGCGTTTCGATCTTTAGCCGTCCGTCGTCATCGAAAGGGATAACCCGGAGCTCCGCTCCTTTCCGTCCGCAGATCAGCTGCCACGGGACGATGTTGGAGTGGTGCTCCATTTCGGTGGTGATGACGTTGTCTCCCGCTCCGATAAAGCGCTCTCCGAAGCTGTAAGCCACCGTGTTGATCGAGGCGGTCGCTCCTGCGGTAAATACGATCTCTCGGGTTGAACCGGCTCCGATAAAGTCGGCTACGGCACGACGTGCCGCTTCGTACTCCTCCGTGCAGACTTCGCTCATGTAGTGGGCGCCCCGATGAACGTTGGCGTTCATTTCCCGATGCATTCGGTCGATCTTGTCGATGACGCAGCGGGGCTTTTGGGCCGTTGCTCCATTGTCGAGGTAGGCCAGTGGCTTTCCGTACACCTGCCGGGAGAGAACGGGAAACTCCTCTCGTATTTTTTCTACATTCCAGTCCATTACATTCGTTCTATTTTCTCGGTAACGAGGGTCTCGAATTGTTCGATAACGGCAGCAATCGGAATGTGACCGAGCAGCTGTCCGACAAATCCGATGATCTGCAGCCGACGGGCGGTCTCCTCCGAGATACCCCGTTGCCGCATATAATACACGGCCTCTTCGTTCAGCTGACCGACCGTAGCACCGTGGCTACATTTTACATCGTCGGCGTATATTTCCAGTTGCGGCTTGGCATCGATATGGGCATTTTCGCTCAGCAACAGGTTGTTGCTCTGTTGGAAGGCTTGGGTCCGTTGTGCGCCCGGAGCCACATAGATCCGCCCGCAGAAGATGCCTCGTCCGTCTCCGGAGGCGATGGCTCGGAACGACTCTTTACTCGTACAATCGGGAGCCGTATGCCGAATATCGGTCGTGAAGTCGATGTGTTGTCCTTCGCTGCAGAGCATCAGGCCGTCCATGTGGTTGTCGGCGCCTGCTCCGTTCAATTCGACCCGGCGGTCTCCACGGATCAGTTGTCCGTCCAATGCAACCGAAAGCGAATAGAGGTGACTGTCTGTCTGTTGTCGGGCATAGTTCGAGGAGATCGAGGCCGAATGTGCATTCAGCCGGAAGTCTTCGACGAGCTCGATATGGGCCCGTTCGCCGACCGATATTTCACTGACTGCGCAATCGCAATATGCACCTTCGTTCAGCGACAGATTTTCCATGAGGATCTGGGCTTGGCTGCCCGGTTCGAAAAGGAGCAGGTTCCGTGTAAATCCGGCCAGTGACTCCCCTTCGGCATAGTAGGCGAATCGAATATCGATCGGACGCTCCACTTGGATGTTTTGGGGAACGTAGACGAAGACACCGTCTTGAGCAAACACCGTGTTGAAAGCGGTGATGGCGTCGTTCTCTTTCCCGGCCAATCGGTTATAAGCCTTTTCGACCAATTCGGGAACCTCCCGGGCGGCTGCGGCCAAAGATCCGAATATGACTCCGTTATCTAAGCGGGTCAGGGCCTCCGAGTCGATGCAAAAACCGTTCAGAAACGACACCGCATAGTGTTCGTCTCTTGCCGGGGGTAAGGTTACGTGCCGGTAGGACGGCATGAAGTAGTATTCGAAATCCCGGTCGTACAGGCGTTGCAGGTCGGTATAGTGGTATCTGTCGCCGTTGGCCGAACCTTTGGCCGGAAATCCCGACAGATTGAAGATCTCCAAAGCTTCGGCACGTGCCCGATTGATCACCGGAGGTAATCCCTCAGCAATGATGTCGGCATTGGCCAGATAGAGATCGACCCATTTTTTCTCCAAAGCTCCGTTCATCGTCTTACTTTTCATATTGATTGATCAGCCAGTCGTATCCTTGTTCCTCGAGTTTCAGGGCCAGCTCTTTACCGGCCGAGTAGATGATACGGCCTTTGTAGAGTACATGCACAACATCGGGAACGATGTAGTCGAGCAGCCGTTGATAGTGCGTGATGACGATCGTAGCGTTGTCGGGGCGTTTGAGCTTGGCCACTCCGGTCGCCACGATACGCAGGGCATCGATGTCGAGCCCGCTGTCGGTTTCGTCGAGGATCGCCAGTTTTGGTTCGAACATGGCCATTTGGAAGATCTCGTTCTTCTTCTTCTCTCCTCCCGAAAAACCTTCGTTCACCGAACGGCTGGTCAGTTTGCTGTCGATCTCGACGATTTTGGCCTTTTCGCGCATCATACGCAGAAATTCCGCCGACGAAAGGGGCTCCAATCCCTGATATTTCCGCTTTTCGTTCAGAGCATATTTCAGAAAGTTGGCCATG
Source organism: uncultured Alistipes sp. (assembly GCA_900546005.1). Classification (GTDB taxonomy): domain Bacteria; phylum Bacteroidota; class Bacteroidia; order Bacteroidales; family Rikenellaceae; genus Alistipes_A; species Alistipes_A pullicola. The sequence continues at coordinate 24,550 of URBJ01000021.1, forward strand.
CTCACTCCGGGAATCTCGACCGGATATTGAAATCCCAAAAACAGTCCGGCGCGCCCGCGCTCTTCGATGCTCATCGACAGTAGGTCCTTGCCGTCGAAAAGAACCTCACCTTCTGTTACTTCATATTTTTCGTTACCTGCGAGTACCGACGCAAAGGTACTTTTCCCCGATCCGTTCGGTCCCATGATCGCATGGACCTCTCCGGCACGCACCGTCAGGTTGATTCCTCGGAGAATCTCCTTTCCGTCTACGGTGGCATGCAAATTTCGAACCTCCAACATATAGTATCTGTTTTATCCCTACGGGTGCCCGATTCACTGTTGCGTTTCGATCATCGAACCACCCTTCTTAATTAAAATTATTCGTTCTTTTCGGCGACCTTCGTTGCCGTCTCTTTCCATCGCCGGTTCTTCTTCAAAGCCTGATCGATGATGTAGAGCAACTGCCCGTTGACACTGCGAAACTCATCTGCAGCCCACTTCTCGATCGCCTCCATCCGTCGGGCATCGATCCGCAGTACGAATGTCTTCTGTTTTCCCTCGCCGGCCATCCGAAACGTTTTGCCTTTATTGATGTAAAGTTCCCGTATTTACGACCGGTTTGGCCTGTTCGTCGGCGCATAGTACGACGAGCAAATTGCTTACCATAGCCGCCTTTTTATCTTCGTCCAGATCGACGATCTTTTCGTCCGCCAATTTGTCAAGGGCCATCCGAACCATCGTGACCGCTCCTTCAACAATCTTTTCGCGTGCAGAGATGATTGCGGCAGCTTGTTGGCGGCGCAACATGACCGCTGCGATCTCCGGGGCATAGGCCAGATAGTTGATCCGGGCCTCGACCACCTCGATGCCGGCGATTGCCAGCCGGTTGTTCAATTCAACCTCCAGCCGGCTGTTGATCTCCTCCCCTCCCGAACGTAGCGTGATCTCATCCGACGTTTCGTTGTTGTCGTAGGCATATTCGCCTGCCAGATTTCTCAGTGCAGCATCGCTTTGTATGGCGACAAAGTTCTGGTAGGCGGCCATTCGTGTGGCTAACGTTTCGCGTTGTTGTACTGCGACAGCCCCCTGCTTTGTCTGGATCGTTTTTGTCCCGGCAGTTTCCTGACTGTCGATCTCGAACATCGCCTTGTAGGTATCCTTTACTTTCCAGACCAGTACCAGACCGATCATGACCGGATTACCCGCTTTATCGTTTACCTTGATCGGTTCGACATCGAGATTCCGTGCCCGATAGGTAATTTTTTTCTTGACATAGAAGGGGTTGACCCACCAGAATCCGTTTTGGTTGAGTGTTCCCCGATAGACTCCGAAAAAGAGCATGACCCGCGCTTCGTTCGGTTCGATCATGAAGAATCCGAACAGACTGAGCAGAAAAAGGATCAGACAGGCTCCTCCCTCTAAGAACAGATTCTCCATCATCAGCCAGATGCCTCCTCCGAGCAGACAGAGCGCGAACACGATCATCACGAAACCGGAGATCTTCAATCCTTTGAACAGTTTCTCTTTGTTTTCCATAATAACCTATCTTTAGGTGATATCATCTTGATATCACGATAGTATAAAAATTATTTGAAAAAACAAACATTATTCACGGATCTTTCTACCTTAACCTACACTTCCTTCGAGACTGATCGACAGCAGTTTCTGAGCCTCTACGGCGAACTCCATCGGCAGTTTGTTCAACACTTCCCGGGCGTATCCGTTCACGATCAGCCCGACTGCATCCTCGGTCGACAGGCCTCGCTGTTTACAATAGAAAAGCTGGTCTTCGCTGATCTTCGACGTGGTGGCCTCGTGTTCGACAATAGCCGAACGATTATCTACCTCGACGTAGGGGAATGTGTGTGCGCCACATTTGTCACCGATCAGCAGCGAATCGCATTGCGAATAGTTTCGGGCGCCTTCGGCTTTAGCCGAGACCTTGACCAATCCCCGGTAGCTGTTCTGGCTCTGTCCGGCCGAGATTCCCTTGCTGACGATGCGGCTGCGGGTGTTACGTCCGAGGTGGATCATCTTCGTACCCGTATCGGCCTGCTGGAAGTTGTTGGTGACGGCTACCGAATAGAACTCGCCGGAGGAGTTGTCTCCGGCCAGAATACAACTCGGATATTTCCACGTAAGGGCCGAGCCCGTCTCGATCTGGGTCCATGACAAGCGGGCGTTTTCCCCTTTGCAGATACCTCGTTTGGTGACAAAGTTGTAGATACCGCCTTTACCCTCCTTGTCGCCCGGATACCAGTTCTGTACGGTCGAATATTTTACTTCGGCATCCTTCATGACAACGATCTCGACTACGGCTGCGTGCAGCTGGTTCTCGTCGCGTTGAGGAGCTGTACAACCCTCCATATAGCTGACGTATGCCCCTTCGTCGGCAACGATCAGCGTACGTTCGAACTGTCCGGTTCCCGCCGCGTTGATCCGGAAATAGGTACTCAGCTCCATCGGACAGTGTACCCCTTTCGGAATGTAGCAGAACGATCCGTCCGAAAAAACGGCGGCGTTCAGTGCGGCAAAAAAGTTGTCGGTATAGGGAACGACGCTTCCCATATATTTTTTCACCAAATCGGGGTGATTTTTCAAGGCCTCGGAGAAGGAGCAGAAGATGATTCCCTTTTCGGCCAAAGTCTCCCGGAAGGTGGTCTTGACTGATACGGAGTCCATGACGGCATCTACGGCGACACCGGCCAGCACCATCTGCTCTTCGAGAGGTACACCCAATTTGTCGAACGTAGCTTTCAGCTCCGGATCGACCTCATCCATACTGGAGAGTTTGGGTTTTGGCTTCGGGGCCGCGTAGTAGATAATGTCCTGAAAATCTATCTCCGGAAGATCCAAATGGGGCCAACGGGGCATGGAAAGAGTCTTCCAGTGGCGGTAAGCCTTGATCCGGAAATCGGTCATCCACTCGGGCTCGCCTTTTTTTACCGAGATCGAACGGACGATCGCCTCGTTCAATCCTTTCGGCAGCATTTCGGTTTCGATATCGGTTACGAATCCATATTTGTATTCGCCGTCGGTAACGTCGCGCAATATTTCATTCTGTTCTTCCATTCGCAACACTCATTTTAGCACTCGACAATAGGTTTGCGGTTCACGCTTTTATGAGCCGTTCGTGTGCCGGTTCGACCGTATCGGTTCATATGCAAAGATTTGTCCGACACCGCCCACAAAGGTAACTTTTAAGAAGCGATCCTGCAAAATTTCATCCAAAATTAAGAACGACACGCCTTTTATGTAATACGGACTTCTTTGGAAAATTTGTATCTCCGTGGCAATTTTATTGAAGTTCGTGGGCCAACAGTATTTTGTAGACATGGTTTTTCCTATTTTCCACAGAGGGATTGTTAGGGCGTTCTTTGGGAGGAATGAGGTAGATTGGGAGACCAACCAAGGGTTCCCAATCCGGTAAAACGGTAAGCTAAAGATAGAGCGAAGGGGCG
>URBJ01000022.1 GCA_900546005.1 uncultured Alistipes sp.
TTTCGTTGATGGTGCATATCTATAGCCTCGGCTATATGAAGGGCGAACGCGGATTTGAGCGCTATTACGCCTTTCTGTCGCTGTTCAGCTGTTCGATGCTCGGGTTGGTTCTTGCAACGAATATTTTCCAGATGTACATTTTCTGGGAGTTGGTGGGTGTGTCGTCCTATCTGTTGATTGGATTCTATTACACCAAGCCGGAGGCAATTGCCGCTTCGAAAAAGGCCTTTATTGTGACGCGATTCGCCGACCTTGGATTCCTGATCGGAATCTTGTTGCTGTCGTTCTTCACGCAGACGTTCGATTTCGGGGTATTGACTTCGGGTGATCGGTCGATCTTTACGCAGGCGGCAGGAACCACCTTTATGGGGTGTTCGGTGTTGGCGTGGGCCACGGCGCTGATCTTCGTTGGAGGTGCCGGAAAGTCGGCGATGTTCCCGTTACACATCTGGCTGCCCGATGCTATGGAGGGTCCGACTCCGGTGTCGGCCTTGATCCATGCGGCGACGATGGTCGTGGCCGGTGTCTATCTGGTGGCCCGTCTGTTCCCGGTGTACTATTTCGAGACCCCCGAAGTGTTGCACGGAGTGGCCTATCTCGGAGCCTTTACCTCACTCTTTGCCGCGGTTATCGCTTGTGTGCAGACCGATATCAAACGGGTGTTGGCTTTCTCGACGATCTCCCAGATCGGATTCATGATGGTCGCTCTTGGTGTGTCGGGTTATGGCGGACACAACGGCACCGGATATATGGCCGGTATGTTCCACCTGTTTACGCACGCCATGTTCAAGGCGCTGCTCTTCTTGGGTGCCGGAGCGATTATCCACGCCGTACACAGCAACGAGATGAGCCGCATGGGCGGTTTGCGCAAACAGTTGCCCATTACGCATATCACTTTCCTGATCGCCTGTCTGGCAATTGCCGGTATTCCTCCCTTCTCGGGATTCTTCAGTAAAGATGAAATTCTGGCGGCTACGTTCAGCTTTGCTCCGGTCATGGGTTGGATCATGAGCTTTATCGCAGGTCTGACGGCATTCTATATGTTCCGCCTCTATTATAACATCTTCTGGGGTACACCTGCCGAACATGAGCATGAACCGCACGAAGCTCCTGCTTCGATGACGACTCCGTTGGTAATTCTGGCTGCGATTACCTGTGTTGCCGGATTTATTCCCTTCGGAAAATTTGTCAGCAGCGATGGAGCCGACTACATCATTCATCTTGAAGCGTCGGTAGCGATTACCAGCGTGGTGATTGCTCTTATCGGTATTGCGGTGGCCACGGTGTTCTATCGGAAAAAGAGTTCGATCCCCGATCGGCTGGAACAGACCTTCAGCGGCCTGCACAATGCAGCTAAACATCGGTTCTATATCGACGAGGTCTATCTGTTTATCACCAAACGGATCATCTTTAACGGAATTTCCCGCTCGATCGCTTGGTTCGACCGTCATGTGATCGATGGAGCAATGAACGGATTGGCTTTCGTGACTAACAAAATGTCCCTCGCAATCCGCGGATTGCAGTCGGGGCAGATCCAGCAATATCTGCTGGTGTTCCTTGCCGGTCTGTTGCTGATTACTCTTCTGGTATTGGTTTGTTAATAATATAAGTTGCGCGATATGAATTTTTTATCTTTATTCGTACTGATCCCGGTACTGATGACTTGCGCGATGTTCCTGCTGAAGGACATCCGTCGGATCCGTGCCGTGATGGTAACCGGAGCCTCCTTGTTGCTGGTTTTGGCCGTGACGCTGACGGTGATGTTCTTGGGACAGCGAAGTGCGGGAAATGATGCGGAGATGTTGTTTACGGCCGATGTGCTGTGGTTCGCTCCGTTGAATATTCACTACTCGGTGGGTGTCGACGGTATTTCGGTGGCCATGCTGCTGCTCTCGTCGATCATCGTCTTTACGGGCGTCTTCGCTTCATGGAAAATGTCGCCACTTCCCCGCGAATTCTTCGCTTGGTACTCGTTGTTGTCGATCGGTGTGTTCGGATTCTTCATCTCTACGGACCTCTTTACGATGTTCCTCTTTTATGAGGTGGCCCTGATCCCGATGTACCTGTTGATCGGAGTGTGGGGAACCGGTCGCAAAGAGTATTCCGCAATGAAGCTGACCTTGATGCTGATGGGAGGTTCCGCGCTGTTGTTGGTCGGAATCCTCGGTATCTACTTCCATTCGGCTCCCGAAGGCGGCCAGCTCTCGATGAATATTCTCGAAATATCGAAAAATACCATCCCGATGAGTGCGCAGCACCTCTTCTTCCCGTTGACCTTTGTCGGATTCGGAGTGCTCGGCGCGATGTTCCCGTTCCACACATGGTCTCCGGACGGTCACGCTTCGGCGCCTACGGCCGTTTCGATGCTCCATGCCGGGGTGTTGATGAAACTCGGCGGTTACGGATGTTTCCGTGTTGCGATCTATCTGATGCCCGAAGCAGCGAATGAACTTGCCTGGATCTTCCTGATCCTGACCGGTATCAGCGTTGTCTACGGCGCTTTCTCGGCAATCAAGCAGACCGATCTCAAATATATCAATGCCTACTCGTCAGTAAGCCACTGCGGACTGGTGCTCTTTGCCATCCTCATGTTGAATCAGACGGCAATGACGGGTGCTGTGCTGCAGATGTTGTCGCACGGGTTGATGACGGCACTGTTCTTCGCCCTGATCGGTATGATCTACGGCCGGACACATACGCGGGATATTCGCGAGATGGGTGGTCTGATGAAGATCATGCCCTTCTTAAGCGTATGTTTCGTGATTGCCGGACTTGCCTCGTTGGGTCTGCCGGGATTGAGCGGTTTCGTGGCTGAAATGACCGTATTCGTCGGCTCTTTCGAGCATACCGATACCTTCCACCGGGTATTTACAATCATAGCCTGCTCTTCGATCGTAATTACGGCAGTCTATATTTTGCGAATGGTCGGCAAGGTATTCTACGGAACGGTGCAGAACAAAGCCCACTTGGCGCTGACGGATGCGGTCTGGTTCGAGCGCCTTTCGGTGATCGTGCTGATCGTGGCCATCGCCGGTTTAGGTATGGCACCGCTGTGGATGTCGGATATGATCCACGATAGTCTGACCCCTGTTATCGAACAATTAATCAAGTAGAATGAACGCTATGGATTACAGTAATTTTTTGGTAATGAAAGAAGAGCTGTCGTTGGTTGCCGTGATGGTGATCCTGCTGCTCTATGATGTGTTCGGATCGAAGAAAAGTTTACGGTATTTTCAGCCCGTAGCGTGCATCCTGTTTGCCGTACATACCTTGTTGCATGTAGTTCCTTCTACGGCAGCCGAGGCGTTTGGCGGAATGTATCAATACACGCCGATGATCGGTGTACTGAAAACCATTCTCAATATCGGAACGCTGATCGTCTTGATGCAGGCCAGTGAATGGCTGAGAGGCGAGCCGACGATCCACAAGCGCGGAGAGTTCGCTTTCCTGTTGCTTTCGACGTTGTTGGGCATGTACTTCATGGTGTCGTCCGGAAACTTCCTGTTCTTCTATATCGGACTTGAAACCGCTTCGATTCCTTTGGCTACGCTGGTTGCTTTCGACAAGTTCAAAAGAAAATCGGCCGAGGCCGGTGCGAAGTATATCTTGAATGCCGTGTTTGCTTCCGGGTTGTCGTTGTATGGTCTCTCTTTGATCTACGGGACAACGGGTACACTTTACTTCGAGGATATACCTGCTGCAATTACGGGTGCTCCGTTGCAGATTCTGGCTTTTGTCTTCTTCGTCGTGGGACTGTTCTTCAAGATGTCGCTTGTTCCGTTCCACCAATGGACGCCGGATGTTTACGAAGGGGCTCCGACTTCGGTGACCTCCTATCTTTCGGTGATCTCGAAGGGAGCGGCAGCATTTACCCTGATGACGATTCTGATTAAGGTTTTCGCTCCGATTGCCGCCCAATGGCAGGGAATCTTGTACGGAGTGATCATCGTGACGATTACATTGGCCAACCTGTTTGCCATTCGTCAGAAGAACCTGAAGCGCTTCTTGGCCTATTCGTCCATTTCGCAGGCCGGTTATATCGCTTTGGGCATTATCGGAGGCTCGGCGATGGGAATGTCCTCGTTGGTATACTACATTCTGGTGTACATGGTTTCGAACTTGGCTGCTTTCGGCGTAATTGCTGCGATTGAAAACAAAACCGGAAAGGTGACGATGGAGGATTACAACGGACTCTACTCGACGAATCCGCGCTTGACGTTGGTAATGACGCTTGCCATGTTCTCGTTGGCCGGTATTCCTCCCTTTGCCGGATTCTTCAGCAAGTTCTTCATCTTTGCGGCGGCGGCCGAGCAAGGATATTATATTCTGGTCCTGATCGCCTTGATCAATACGATTATTTCGCTTTACTACTATCTGTTGGTGGTAAAGGCCATGTTCATCAACAAGAGCGATACTCCGATTGCTGCGTTCCGTTGCGATGGGGCCATGCGACTCAGTCTGAGTCTCTGCAGTGCGGGTATCGTATTGCTGGGTCTGTTGAGTGTAATCTACAATCAACTGTCGCTGCTGGGTTACGGAATGTAACAAACTGGTTTCAGATAGAGAGACAGGAGCATCCTCGGTGGGTGCTCCTTTTATTTTATGCTGCAGGATATGTGGGCAAAATGTGTATAACTTCGGCCTCAAAAGGTGGAGCCGATGTTTGATAAGCTCAAAAAATCTTTTTACATTTGTCTTGTGCCGAATGGAGGTGGCTGTCCGGAAGAGGATGGCCGTAATAGGGAATCCGGTGGGGGCTATGAGTCCGATTCCGGAGCTGTTCCCGCAGCTGTAATCCCCAGCAAAGGCATCTGTCAGACAAAGGGTCACTGTCGCGATGACGGGAAGGCCGACAGATGTGGGGTAAGCCAGAAGACCTGCCTGTGTTCGGGTAACATTGCGCTTCGGGAAAAGGCGATATGGGACATCTCTACCGGTCGGAACGGTCTGTTCGCATCCGTGTACTTCCAGCTTTTTTTCGAGGGTTTATCGAGAGTGAATATCGCAGAACGTGATGTTGTTCTACGGTGCGGCCGTTGGATGGATCGTCTCGTTCGGATATTGATAAGTGTAGTTTTCCCCGAAGTGACAGATGGGGGCCGGGTGCCGCTCATCTGTCCTTTTTTGGTAAAAAACAGAACTGACGATGGAAAGAGTCTTGAAGATATGGTTTCGTAGCGGTTGGCTTTTATTGATCCTGTTCGCGGTATCCTGCGGTGGAGGACGGCAACGCACCACAGAGTCGTCGGGTGTCGATTCGTTCCGTACGCGTTATGCCCGAAATTTCCGGGTCGAGAGTTACGACGAGTATAAGGTGGTCGAGATGGTGAATCCGTGGGATACGGCCCGGTTGCTGCATCGTTACGTTCTGGTAGATCGAGATGCCGAGCTGCCCGATCATCTTCCGGAAGGGGATGTGTTGCGGGTGCCGTTGCAGCGCGTTGCGGTCTATTCGTCGGTGCACTGCGGTATGTTGGAGGAGCTGGGTCGGGAAGGGTGTATCGTTGGAGTCTGTGAACCGGAATATATTGCGCTGGATTTTGTGCAGCAGGGTGTAGGGCAGGGAAGCATTGCGAATTTGGGCAGTGCCGCCTCGCCGGATCTTGAGCGGATGGTGGCTGCAGCTCCCGAGGCGATTCTGGTCTCACCGTTTGAGCATGCCGGATACGGTCGTGTCGAGAAGATGGGTATTCCGATCGTGGAGTGTGCCGATTATATGGAGTCCACACCGTTGGGGCGGACCGAGTGGATTCGGTTGATGGGACTCTTTTTCGGAGCAGAGAGCAAAGCAGATTCTCTATTCGATCATACGGAAGCGGTTTATGATTCGCTTCGGAATTTGGCGGCTTCCACATCGGATCGGCCAACCGTGATCACCGAAAGAAAGTATGGAGCAGCGTGGTATGTTCCGGGAGGCAACAGTTATATCGGCGTTTTGTTGCGTGATGCGGGAGCTGACTACCTGTGGCACGACGATACGCAGACGGGTTCGGTGCCTTTGTCGTTCGAGTCGGTTTTTGAGCGGGGACAGGCGGCCGATTTCTGGTTATTCAAGTATAATGCCCCTCATGAGATGACCTATGAGATGTTACAAAGTGAGTATGAACCCTACCGACGTTTCGCAGCTTTCGAAAAACATAATATCTTTGTATGCAATACCGGAACGGTTCCTTACTACGAGGAGATGCCGTTGCACCCCGATCGTGTGCTTCGCGATCTGATTTTGATTTTTCACCCGGAGTTGTTACCGGGAGAGACGTTGCGTTATTACCGAAAAATGAAGGATGAATAGAGGTCGGACCCGATATGTCGTTTGGTCGGCAGGAGCAGTGCTCATACTCTTTGTCGGATGTCTTTTCTTGGGGTCGGTGTCGATCCCGGCCTCGTCGGTGTGGCGCATTCTGATGGGGGCGGAGGAACCTTCTTCGTGGCGTTTTATCGTGTTGGAATCGCGGTTGCCACAGGCCTTGACGGCGCTCTTTGCCGGAGCAGCATTGGCCGTTTCGGGACTGATGCTACAAACTGTATTCAATAATCCGCTGGCTGGTCCTTCAATTCTCGGGGTCGATTCGGGCGCAAGTCTCGGTGTGGCACTGGTCATGTTGGCTCTCGGAGGTGCGGTCGGAGGTAGTGGAGGCGTTGTGATGAGCGGATATCTGGCCGTTGTGTCGGGAGCTTTTCTGGGAGCGGTTGCGGTACTCGGGATTATCATTCTGTTCTCGATGGTGGTCCGAAGCAATGTGATGCTGTTGATCATCGGAATCATGGTCGGTTATATGGCTTCATCGGTCATTTCACTGCTCAATTTTTTTGCGGCTCCCGACGGTGTCTACTCCTATATGCTGTGGGGACTGGGAGACTTCTCCGGCGTGTCGCTGCGGCGGTTGCCGCTGTTCTGCGGATTGATAGCCGTAGGGTTGGGCATTGCCGTGGGGCTGATTAAACCGTTGAATGCCTTGCTGCTCGGGGAGCGGTATGCAGCCAATCTGGGAGTACGTGTGCGGCGTGTCCGGATTCTGATGCTCTTGTGTACCGGATTGTTGACGGCGGCTTCTACGGCGTTTTGCGGCCCGGTTGCCTTTATCGGTCTGGCTGTGCCCCATCTGGCCCGGTTGCTGACCGGATCCTCTGACCATCGGCTGTTGCTGCCGGTAACGGTGTTGATCGGTTCGGGCATCGCCTTGTTGTGTAATCTGATCTGTCTGCTGCCGGGAGAGACGGGGGTTATTCCGTTGAATGCGGTTACCCCGTTGATCGGAGCTCCCGTGATCATATACGTGATTATCAACCAACGAAAAATCCAATATTTTAATTGATGGACGAGACGGCGGTCATACGGGGAGAAGAGCTTGCGATCGGTTATCGTTTGGGTCGGCGTGGACCGGTGGTCGTGCACGACGGACTTTCGTTTACTCTGCCGCGAGGCGAACTGACCTGTCTGTTGGGACCGAACGGAGCTGGAAAATCGACCCTGCTGAAGACGCTTTCCGGAGTCGAACGGCCGTTGTTCGGCAAACTGTTGCTGAACGGTCGACCGAGTGAAACCTATTCGGTGTCGGAACGCTCCCGGGTGCTCGGGGTTGTGCTGACCGATAAGACCTATGCCGGAGGATTGAGGGTTCGGGAGTTGGTGGCTTTGGGACGGCATCCCTATACCGGTTTTTTCGGTCGGCTCGATCGGGACGACTACCGGATTGTCGAGGATGCAATGGAAGCGGTCGGTGTTCGCGAAAAGGCTGAGGATTATGTGGCCGAGCTCTCCGATGGAGAGCGGCAAAAGGTGATGATCGCAAAGGCGTTGGCCCAGCAGTGTCCGGTTATCCTGCTCGACGAGCCGACAGCCTTTTTGGATGTAGTCAGCCGGATCGAGATGATGAATCTGCTGCATCGTCTGGTTCGCGAGGAGGGCAAGAGCGTGCTGCTCTCGACCCACGACATCGATCAGGCGTTGTTGCTGGCCGATCGGTTGTGGCTGTTGTCGAAGGAGTACGGAATGTGTTGTGGTGCGACGGAGGATTTGGTGTTGGATGGAACGTTGAACCGCTTTTTCGGGCGCCGGGGTGTTGCATTCGATGCGGCTTCCGGAACGTTCCGTTATGTAAGTTCAGCGGGAAGACAGGTCAAAATTGAGGCTGCGGACCGAAGTCTGGCACATTGGGCCGAAAATGCGTTGCTGCGTAATGGATGTCAACCCGTATATGATCGAGAACAAGGTGAAGAACCTATACTTCGAATTTCAGGAACGACAGATATAGAGCTTGAGTGGCCCGGAAAAGGAGCGGTGAGATGTTCGTCGTTCGATGAATGGATCCGAAAAATAAGGGAGTACGAAACGGATGAAAAGAGCTAAAGTAACGTTGATTACCGGGGGAGTCCGTTCGGGGAAAAGCTCGTATGCACAACGAATGGCATTGGAGCGCGCTTCGAATCCGGTCTATTTGGCTACCTCCCGGGTGTGGGATGAGGAGTATCGGCAGCGCATTGAACGCCATAAGGCCGATCGAGGTCCGCAATGGACTACGGTCGAGGAGGAGCGGGCGTTGAGTCGGCATGATTTTACCGGACGGACGGTCGTGGTGGATTGTGTAACGTTGTGGTGTACCAATTTCTTTTACGATCTCGATTCGGACGTCAATCTGACACTCGAGGCGGTCTGTTCCGAGTTCGATCGCTTGGTGGAACAGGCGGCCGATCTGATTTTTGTGACGAATGAGATAGGGTCGGGGGGTATATCTGCCGATGCTTGTCAGCGTCGTTTCTGCGATCTTCAGGGATGGGTCAATCAGCACATTGCCCGTGCGGCCGATGAAGTTTGGTGGATGGTTTCGGGAATACCAGTAAAAATTAAATAACATGATGAGAAAATTTACAGTACATGAGCCGGATCAGGCGATTCGGCCTGCACTTCAGAAAAAGATCGACAGCTTGACCAAGCCGCTCGGATCGCTCGGACGGTTGGAAAAACTGGCCGTGCAGGTGGGGCTGATTCAGCAGACACTGTCTCCAGAGTTGAAGGTGCCCTATAATATTGTCTTTGCGGGTGATCACGGTATTGCAGAAGAGGGGGTAAGCCTCTCGCCGAAGGAGGTTACCGCCCAGATGATTTTGAATTTTTTGCGGGGAGGAGCCGGTATCAATTTCCTGTGTCGGCAGCACGGTTTTCGCCTGAAGGTCGTAGATGCGGGAGTGGACGCCGATCTGCCCGAGGCGGAAGATTTGATCTCGATGAAGATCCGTAAAGGTACGCGCAATTATCTGGACGGTCCGGCCATGACGACTGAAGAGATGGAGAGGGCCATAGAATGCGGCGCCCAGATTGTAGACAAATGTCGCGAGGAGGGGTGTAATGTGATTTCTTTCGGAGAGATGGGTATAGCGAATACTTCGGCATCGTCGTTGTGGATGAGCTGTCTGACCGATACCCCGTTGGAGGAGTGCGTCGGAGCCGGATGCGGTTTGGGTTCGGCCGGAGTTCGCCGGAAATGTCATGTGCTCAAGCAGGCCCTGAAAAACTATTCGGGCGATCGTTCGGTGGAGGACATTATGCGCTATTTCGGCGGCTACGAGATGGTGATGGCTGTCGGGGCGATGTTGCGTGCAGCAGAGACGGGAATGGTGATTCTGGTCGACGGTTTTATTATGACTAATTGCATGTTGGCCGCATCGAAGATCGCACCCGAGGTACTCCATTATGCGGTCTTCGGGCATCGGGGCGATGAGGCGGCACACGGACGGCTGTTGCAGATGCTTGGGGCAGAACCGTTGCTCGATCTCGGTCTGCGATTGGGCGAAGGAACCGGAGCCGTGTGTGCTTATCCGATTCTTGACTCGGCAGTGCGGATGATCAACGAGATGGCTACCTTCGAACAAGCGTCCGTTACGCAGTATTTTTAGTGAAATATAGGCCCTCGCTGGGGGCGAGAGGATGTAGACAGGGAAATAGATAGAAAAGCGTTCATGAAGCAGATTTTAGCGGCATTTATCTTTTTTACACGACTGCCTTTTTGGCGTATCGCGACGGTCCCGAACAGGTATTACGCCCGGGTAGTTGCTTATTGGCCCTTGACGGGATGGCTTACGGCTGCAGTAATGGCGGGAACCATGTATGGAGCTGCTTTTCTTTGGCCGGTTCAGGTTGCAGTCGCGCTGGCGATGGTGGTTCGGGTGCTGCTGACGGGGGCCCTCCACGAGGATGGGTTGTCCGACTTCTTGGACGGTTTCGGTGGAGGTGCATCGCCGAAGCAGACGCTCGACATCATGAAGGACTCCCGGACGGGAAGCTATGGAATTATCGGTTTGATCCTTTACTTTCTGCTTCAATTTGCCATTCTCTCCTCCTTGCCGATCATGGTGTCCTGTGCGGTCGTCCTTTGTGCCGATCCTTTCTGCAAATTTGCCGCAGCGACGACGATCAACTTTTTGCCCTACGCCCGTACATCCGAACAGAGTAAATCGGGCGTCGTCTATCAGGCGATGAGACCCTTTGAACTGGTCCTTGCTGCCGTTACCGGAATTTTACCCATGTTGCTGTTCGCCTCTTCCGAATATTGGATTGCTGCGCTGGCTCCGTTGTTGTGTTCATGGTTGTTGGTTCGGTGGATGAAACGCCGTATCGGAGGATACACGGGGGATTGTTGCGGAGCTTCATTTCTGATATGTGAAGGGGTATTTTATCTGGCCTTCGCGGCATTGTATTGGCTCGGGTGATGCAGTTGATTTGTGTACGACATACGGCGGTTGCGGTGCCGAAGGGGGTCTGTTACGGACGGACCGATGTGCCGTTGGCTGCTGATTTCAAGCAAGAGGCCGAAGCGATCGCACAGAGGCTTCGAACGTATGCCTTCGGTAGGTCCGATGCCGTATATGCCAGTCCATTGAGCCGATGTACGCGTTTGGCAGATTTCTGCGGATTTCCATGGGCCATACGGGATTCCCGACTTCTGGAGATGGACTTCGGAAGCTGGGAGATGCAACCGTGGCAAACGATTGACGATCCGGTATTGAAGGCGTGGTTCGAAGATTGGATCCATCGGCCTACTGCGGCAGGAGACTCTTTCGTGGCGATGCTTTCTCGAGTGGGTACCTTTGTCGATGAGTTGCAAGGCAGAGCGTGTAGCCGGGCTTTGCTCTTTACACACGGTGGTGTGATTGCCTGTTTGAACGTATTGTCCGGAGTGTACGGGCCGCAAGAGGCTTTTCGGTCTTTGCTACCTTGCGGGAGCGTTGTCGAAATCGAAATGGGCAAGTAGTTCTGGCACGGCGATTGAAAAGAGTAGTGAGAGAACGTTGTTTTTACGGCGTCCACCGATCGTTTTATTTAATGGTTTACGATTATGGAAAGTAGTGGAAAAAAGGGTTGCGGATGTGGCTCCGACAAGCAAAAGGAGTCAGGTTCTTCTAAAAAACAAGAGAGTGGGAAGAAGTAGAGTTTCCGCAGCGAGTTAGAGAGAAAGAGGTCGGTATGTATTTCAATACATTGTCGGCCTCTTTTTTTGTGAAGGAGGAAGGTTCGTGTCTGTGTAAGGTCGGGCCCAATTTTTCGCGTCGTACAACACACCAATTGTGTCTACAAAAAAACAGCAGGTCGGTAACCGTGATTATCCGACCTGCTGTTGTGGTTCTACCAGGACTCGAACCTGGATTTAAAGTTTAGGAAACTTCCGTTCTATCCCTTGAACTATAGAACCAGAGCGGTTCATTTCCTTATCCTGTACGATAGCGGAACGGCGCTACTGTAACGAGAGAGGCTATCTTTATTTCGAGAAATCGCCTCCGTCGTAGGCCCATTTCACGTAGATGGCGCCCCACGTATAACCACCGCCGAATGCTGCGAGAATCAGGTTGTCGTGCTTTTTCAGACGGGATTCGTAGTCCCACAGGCAGAGCGGAATCGTTGCAGCCGTAGTATTTCCGAACTTGTTGATGTTGATCATGCACTTCTCACGAGGCAAACCCATCCGGTGAGCCGTTGCTTCGATAATCCGCAAATTGGCTTGATGAGGAACCAAGTAGGTGATATCATCTGCCGTCAGTTTGTTGCGTTCCATGATCTCGATAGCCGTATCGGCCATATTCGATACCGCAGCCTTGAACACGGGCTGTCCCTCTTGGTAGACGTAGTGCCAATTGTTGTCGACGGTTTCGTGGGTAGCGGGGTAGGCCGACCCACCGGCTTTCATGTAGAGGTGCTGCCCGCCGCTGCCGTCCGAGTGCAGAATAGCATCCTGTACACCCAATCCTTCGTCCGAGGGTTCGAGCAGTACGGCAGCCGCACCGTCTCCGAAGATCGGGCAGGTATTCCGGTCTTTGTAGTTGATGATCGATGACATTTTGTCGCCCCCGACCACGATGATTTTCTTCATGGTTCCGGCTTCAATATATTTCGAAGCCGTTGTCAGCGCAAACAAGAAACCGCTGCACGCGGCTGACAGGTCGAATCCGAAGGCTTTTTTGAGCCCTGTCTTGTAGCAGATCAGGTTGGCCGTCGAGGGGAAGAACATATCGGGCGTTACGGTTGCACAGATGAGCATTTCGACATCCAAAGGATCCGTATTTGTTTTTTCTAGCAGATCCCTGACGGCTCTTTCCCCCATGTATGAGGTACCGAGACCTTCGCCTTTTAAAATGTGTCGTGTTTTGATACCGATGCGCGACATGATCCATTCGTCGGACGTGTCGACCATCTTGCTTAATTCGATGTTATCCAGAATGTAATCGGGCAGATATGCACCGACACCTGTTATTGCTGCGGTTTTCTTTGTTGCCATTAACTAAATCTTTCTCGTAGTTTGGAATCCAAATGTGCTTTAATCGTTTTTTCGGTTTGCAGCACCATGTTCTTGATGGCTTCGGCACTCGAACATCCGTGTCCGATAATGACAGGGGCGTTGATTCCCAGAACGGGCGTACCTCCGACCGTTTCGTAGTTGAGCTTGTTGAAATAGCTGTTTTTGAGACCGTCTTTGAGGGCGACGATATAGACTCCTTCTACCTGTTTGATAATCGTATTTCCGACGAAACCGTCACAAACCACAACGTCGGCGACATCTCCGGTAAACAGATGTTTTGCTTCGATGTTTCCGACGAAGTTGAAATCGTTGCAGGCCGCCATCATTTCGTAGGCTGCTTTGGTCTGTTGGTTTCCTTTCTCTTTCTCTTCACCGATGTTGAGCAGGGCGACGCGTGGATTTTTCTTGTGCATCACCCCTTGTGCATAGAAGTTTCCGATGATGCCGTACTGGCAGAGAACTTCGGGTTTGCAGTCGACGTTCAGACCGACGTCCAGCAGCATGACTTCGCCTCCATCGATTGTTGGGATGACCGACGAGATGGCCGGACGGATGATCCCTTCGATCTGTTTGACGGTGCACATACAGCCCACCATCATGGCGCCGGTACTTCCTGCACTGGCGAATCCGTCGATTTTTTTCTCCATCAGGTACCGGAAGCCGAGTGCGATACTCGAGTTCGGTTTTTGACGGAAGGCTTGAGAAGGGTTGTCGCCCATCTCGATTACTTCGGTCGTGTGCACGATTTCGAACGTATCGGCCGGACATTTTTCCTGAGCGAGAATCTCTTCTATGCGCTGTTTGTCACCGAACAGAACGATTTTGCTCTCCTTGTCGATCAGTTGGGATGCTTTTACGGCTCCCGATACTACGGCTTGTGGAGCATAATCACCACCCATTGCGTCAATTCCTATTTTCGTCATAGCCGTATGACTTTTAGGAGTGAGCTATTCGGCTTTTTTTTCGATGGCTACACGGCCTCTGTAATAACCGCATTCGGGGCAAACCCGGTGGTAGAGCACAGGGGCACCGCAGTTCGAACAGGTAGCTACGGTAGGTGCTTCGGCTTTGTAATGCGTTCTTCTCTTGTCGCGTCTCGTGCTGGAGACTTTATGTTTAGGATGTGCCATTTTTGAAAAATGTTTATTACTGTTAGTATTTCTATCTTTTTTGTGGCGGACAATGTTTTCGAAAAACCGAGTCCGACGTTTATTCTTCCATTTTTTGTTTTAGTGCTTCGAGCTCTTCTTGGAAGGAGTTGGTTTCTTCGTCGTGGACGATTTTTTCGAACTCCTCTTCGGTCACGATCTTGAAGCGAGCCAGCATATCGGGATCGCATCCGCTTTTGCCGTTTTCGTCTGTCGGGTGGACTCGCTGATAGGGCAAGCTCAGGCAGATGCTTTCATAGATATACTGAGCCAAATTTATCTCCGTTTCGGCCGGACTGACCCACATCACTTCGCCGTCACATTCGTCGCGTGTTTCGGAGAAACGGACGACGAGCCGGCCGGAGTAGTCGATTGGCATCATGAACTCTTCGAGGCAACGGTCACAGGTTACGGCCACTTCGCCGTCGATCTTGAAGTCGAGGGTCAACAGATGGCTCTGTTTGTCGAGATCGACCGAGATGTCGGCATGACCTTTCTTGATTTCCGAATCTTCGAATGCGTCGAAAAAACAGTCGTCCACTGAAAAGTCGAAGTGGTGTTTTCCGGTACTCAAGCCTTTATAGGCGATCGAATATTTTGCCAGCATGTTCATATTGAGCCGAAACAGTGTGCAAAGGTATATAATATTAACGGAATTGCCAAACCTAAATTATATTAATAGATCAGAACCCGTTGTCCGAGAAGTCGGATATTTTGCAAAACTGAATCTAATTGGAGCTTTTTTTCTTTGAACTTTTCGGTTTTAGGGTTTGTGCGATCAGCGACAGATCGCACAAGGCGATTGCCATGGCCGCTTCGACGACGACCGGGGCCCGCAGTGCGATGCAGGCGTCGTGACGGCCTTTGATAATCAGCGGTTCGGGCTTTCCGGTTTCGAGGTTGAGCGTAACCTGCTGCGAGGAGATGCTGGCCGTTGGCTTGATGGCGACACGGGCAATGATCGGATTGCCGTTGGTGATGCCGCCGACAATACCTCCGGCATTGTTGGTTGCAGTGGTTCCGTCGGGCGAAAGGATTGCATCGTTGTGTTCACTACCTCTCATGCGGGCGGCTTCGAAGCCCGTACCGAACTCCACTCCGCGCACGGCCGGAATCGAAAAGAACAGGTGGCTCATGATGCTTTCGGCCGAGTCGAAAAAGGGTTCACCCCATGTGGGGGGAACGCCGGTTGCCGTACATTCGATGATGCCGCCCACGGAGTCTTGTGAGCGGAGGGCATCTTCGACGATTTTGGGAAAATCGTCCGGATTGTTGCAGGCATCGATTTCGACGAGGCGGCTCTCGATTTTGATCTTTTTATCCAATATTTTTTTAGCGACTACGCCGGCGGCTACAAGGGCGAGGGTCAGACGTCCCGAAAAGTGTCCGCCGCCCCGGTAATCGGCAAAACCGCCGAACTTTTGCAGTGCAACCCAGTCGGAGTGTGAGGGACGGGGCTGTACGATCAGGTTGCGGTAGTCTTGTGAACGCGTGTTTTCGTTGTGAAACAGTATGGTCAGAGGAGCTCCGGTGGTGTATCCATCGAAAACTCCGCTAATCAGTTGCGGTGTGTCGCTCTCTTTGCGGGGGGTAGTGCCGCGTTTCCCGCTTTTGCGGCGGGCAAGATCGTGTGTAAACGAATCTTCGTCGAGCTCGATACCGGCAGGGACTCCGTCGAGGACCACTCCGACGGCCTCGCCGTGTGACTCTCCGAATATGGAAACTCTGAATAATCTTCCGAAACTGTTCATAATGGTATATTTTATGTGAAGGGCCGATGCTCGGAGTGGGCATAGCCCCTCGGTCGATAAACGTTTATACGGGGCGGCTTAGTGTATCGAGGTCATCCCAAAATTCCGGATAGGATTTGTCGACCGCATTTGCGTTGCGGATCGTGATCCGGTCGTCGCAGGTCAGTGCGGATACGGCTGCAGCCATCGCGATGCGGTGGTCGTTGTAGCTCTCTACCGTGGCGCTGTGGATTGGACCTCCGGTAATCTGCATCAGGTCGTCGGTCTCGATGTCCGTTTGAATGCCCATTCGCGTAAAGGTGTCCGCTATGGTCTGGGCCCGGTTGCTCTCCTTGTGGGTCAATCGGTGCGTGCCGCGGATGGTCGAGGTTCCCTCGCAGTTGGCCGCCAGTGCCGCCAGTGCCGGAAACAGATCGGGACAGTGCGTCGCGTCGAACTGGAAGGCGTGCAGCTTGCTTCTCCTTACCGTGACCGAGTCGGTCGTTGTAATGATTTCGGCTCCGGCGCGGGTCAGTGCGTCGATGATCGCCGTATCGGCCTGAAGTGACAGCGGATTGAGGTTGTGGATGGTCACTTCGCCCGATACCGCACCGGCCACCAGCAGGCATGAGGCTCCGCTCCAGTCACCCTCGATGTTGTATCGTATGGGGCGATATTGTTGTCCGCCCTTGATGTAGAACTGTTGGTAGTCGTTGTGCTGGATGTCGATATCGAACTCTTTCAGAAGTCCGATGGTCATATCGATGTAGGGGCGGCTCCGCAGACTCTCCACTGTCAGGATCGTATCCTGAGCGACGGTCGGAAGGGTCATCAGCAGTCCGGTGATGAATTGCGAACTGAGTGAACCGTCGACCGTAATGTTCCCTCCGTGCATGGGACCGCAGATGCGGATCGGCAGATAGCCGTTGTTCGAGGAGGTGCGGGCGCCCAACGCATTCAGGGGCCCTTCCATCATGGCGATCGGGCGTTTCAGAATCGATCCTGTTCCGTATAGGGTGATCTCCCTGTCGCACAGAGCGGTGATGGGGGTGAACAGGCGGGTGGCCAGACCCGACTCTCCGATATTGAGGGAGGTGCATTTCGGGTCTAAACCGCCGCGGATCGTATAGGTATTGCCGTCTGATGAAACGGAAGCGCCGAGATCGGCGGCTACTTGCAGTGCGGCCCGTGTGTCGTTGCAGAGGGCCATGTTCGTGAGCGTGGTCTCACCCTTACACAAAAGGGCTGCGGCAACGGCCCTCTGTGCATAACTTTTCGATGGAGGAGCGGTAATTGAGCCTTCGGCTTTTCCTCGTCGTATGGTTTTATCCATGGTGTGTTTGATCAGCGTAGTTTGAAGTCTTGTCCCAAATAGACCTTACGGACCATTTCGTCGTTTGCCAAATCTTCTGCCGAACCGGCTTTCAGGATACGACCCTCGAAAAGCAGGTAGGTACGGTCGGTGATCGAGAGGGTTTCGTGGACGTTGTGGTCGGTTATGATGACTCCGATGTTTTTGTCTTTCAGTGTGGCGACGATGCTTTGGATATCCTCGACGGCGATCGGGTCGACTCCGGCGAAGGGTTCGTCGAGCAGGATGAATTTCGGGTTGATGGCTACGGCACGGGCGATCTCGGTCCGTCGGCGTTCACCTCCCGAGAGCTGGATTCCCAGACTTTTGCGCACCTTGCTCAGCCGGAACTCCTCGATCAGATTTTCGAGCCGCTCCTTTTGGTACTCCTTGCTGAAGTCGGTCATTTGCAGTACGGCCCGAATGTTGTCTTCGACCGAAAGCCTGCGGAATACGGAGGCCTCCTGTGCGAGGTATCCAACGCCCTCCTGTGCCCTCTTGTAGACGGGTTCTTTGGTGAGCTCTTTGTTTTCGAGAAAAATGCTGCCTTCGTTCGGCTTGATCAGCCCGACGATCATATAGAACGTAGTGGTTTTTCCGGCTCCGTTCGGACCTAACAGCCCGACGATCTCTCCTTGGTTGACTTCAATCGACACGTGGTCTACGACCGTGCGGGTTTTGTATCGCTTGACCAGATCTTTCGTATATAATTTCATAGGTTCGGGGCGCAAAAGCGAAAAAAATTTCTACAAAGTTAGTTAAAATCGGAAATTATTCTTATCTTTCCTTTATTAAATAGGCGAGTTGATATATAATTTGAGGTTTAAATGGCTGATAAGAAAGATGTTGGATTGTATGATTGTTTAAAAGAGTACTTCGGTTTCGATCATTTCAAGGGGAATCAGGAGGCTGTTATCCGTAATGTGCTGGCCGGAAAGGATACATTTGTACTGATGCCTACCGGCGGCGGAAAATCGTTGTGCTATCAGTTGCCTGCCTTAATGATGGAAGGGGTCGCTATTGTGATCTCTCCGCTGATTGCTCTGATGAAGAATCAGGTCGATGCAATGCGTACCTTCAGCATGGAGGAGGGTATAGCCCATTTCCTGAACTCGTCGCTGAACAAGGCTTCAGTCGCACGGGTGAAGGAGGATGTGCTGGCGGGAAAGACCAAGTTGCTCTTTTTCGCCCCGGAGTCATTGACCAAGGAGGATAATGTCAATTTTTTACGTAAGATAAAGATCTCGTTTTATGCAATCGACGAGGCGCACTGTATCTCGGAGTGGGGCCACGATTTCCGCCCAGAGTATCGGCGAATCCGCCCGATCATTAACGAGATCGGTCCGGCTCCGCTGATCGCATTGACGGCTACGGCAACCCCGAAGGTGCAGATGGATATCCAGAAGAATCTGGGTATGCTCGATGCGACGGTGTTCAAATCGTCGTTCAACCGTCCGAATCTGTTCTACGAAGTGCGTTCGAAGACGAATGCGACCAAGGAGATCATACGTTATATCAAGAACCACGAAGGTGAGTCGGGAATCATCTACTGCCTGAGCCGCAAGAAGGTGGAGGAGTTGGCGGAACTGTTGGCTGCGAACAACATCAAGGTTGCACCCTACCATGCCGGAATGGATGCGGTGACCCGGGCTGCGAATCAGGATAAGTTTCTGCACGAACAGGTGGATGTGATCGTGGCGACGATTGCGTTCGGAATGGGTATCGACAAGCCGGATGTGCGTTATGTGATCCATTACGACATTCCGAAGAGTCTGGAGGGATATTATCAGGAGACGGGTCGGGCCGGTCGGGACGGACGAGGCGGACACTGTATCGCTTTTTATAGCTATAAGGATATCCAGAAGCTCGAAAAGTTCATGCAGGGAAAACCGTTGGCCGAGCAAGAGATCGGAAAGCTGTTGTTGCAGGAGACGGTATCCTATGCCGAGAGTTCGGTGTGTCGGCGCAAGACCCTGTTACACTACTTCGGTGAGGAGTTCAATGAGGATAACTGCGGATGTTGCGACAACTGCGTCCATCCGAAGCCCCGCTTCGAGGGCATGGAGCATATCCTGCTGATGTTGAAAGTGCTTAAGGCGATTGGAGATAAATTCAAGTCGGACTATCTGGTAAACATGCTGGTCGGACGGAACAATGCGTTGATCAAGTCGTATAACCACCACAAGAGCGAATGGTTCGGTGCGGGTGATGATCACAATGACCGATTCTGGGGAGCCGTGATCCGTCAGGCCCTGATTATGGGACTGATCGATAAGAATATCGAGAATTACGGTCTGCTTTCGATCAATAAGACGGGCGAAGAGTATCTGGAGCATCCCTATTCGGTGATGATGACGGCCGACCACGAGTATGAGGATGGCGATGACGATGAAACGGTTTCGCCTCCGGCCGGAAAGGGCGGAGCCGCCGACGAAGAGTTGTATGCCATGCTGAAGGATTTACGAAAGAAAGTGGCCCGTCAGATGGAGCTGCCACCTTTCGTGATCTTTCAGGATCCGTCGCTTGAGGATATGTCCATTCAATATCCGATCACGCTCGAAGAGATGCAGAACATAACCGGAGTGGGAGCCGGTAAGGCCCGTAAATTCGGGAAACCCTTCATCGAATTGATCAAAAAATACGTTGAGGAGAAAGATATCATCCGGCCGCAGGATATGGTGGTCAAGAGCGTGGTCAACAAGAGCGTGAACAAGGTCTTCATTATCCAGAGTATCGACCGGCAGATGGATTTCGAGGATATTGCGAAGGCCCGCGATATGGATTTCGACGAGTTGCTGACCGAGATCGAGGCGATCGTTCATTCGGGTACGAAGTTGAACATCAAATATTATATCGACGAGACGGTCGATGAGGATAAGGCGGAGGAGATCTATCTCTATTTCAAGGAGGATGCCGAGACCGATTCGCTCGAGGAGGCGATCAAGGAGCTGGGACCCGATTTTACGGAGGAGGAGATTCGGCTCGTCCGGATTCAGTTCATGAGTGAAATGGGAAATTAATGTATCGTAGCCGAAATTTTTGAAAGATATGTGCCGGCCCTTGTCTCGAGGGGACCGGCACACTGTCGTTTGAATACAGGTGTATTTAGTTTAGAACAATAAAGGGGAAAAAGAGTATGAGAACAAGTCTTTGGGTAGGGATGTGCATGATCCTGTTGTTGAGTGGATGCAGTAAGGAGGAGACCTATTCGCCGCTTACGGAATCCGATGTGAAGACAGATGTGGTTTTGACTCCACGTAGCTTTGAGAATCAGATCTATACGTCATATCTGTATCTGATTCCGTTCGTGACACAATATCGGGGTGCGAATATGGAAGGTTTGTTGACGAAGGATCTGTTCCGACTGTCGTTAGTGAGTGAGCGGCGAGGTGTTGCTATCGAATTGAAGATGCACGAGACGGAGCTCAACGAGGAGGTGACCGAACGGTACGTATTGCCGGGGGGCGGAGATACGTTGTGGATGCAGCCCCAAATGGTCTGGAAATACGATGCCTTGCGGAAGTTCGATAAAACCAAAAATATGGCCTTCCGATGGACCATTTCGTCGGATGGGGCGGAGGTCTGTACGATCGAGCGGACATTCTCTTGCCGTTCAATCAGTCAGTGTGTGAATGCTTTGTTGGTGTCTCCGTCCGAACGGCCCGAGGGTCTGATGTTGAATGGGGACGGTGCTGTCGAGATTACCGAAATGTTTGCCGGCTACGTCGAGGAGGAGAATTCAGCGATCGACGGAATTATGAATCAAGCTCTGAAGGAGTGTTATCTGCCCGGAGGGTTTGTTGGTTATCTTTCAGGAGATGAAGGCTATCTGTTTCAGCAGATGTGTGCAATATGGTATGTCTTGCAGAAATCGAAGATCCGTTACAGCAATGCCACCGATGTGCCGGGACATGCTTGGGGGGTACGGGTACAGAACGTTCGTTTTTTCGATCAGGTAATGGCTGCGGCTCAGGCAAATTGTGTGGAGGGAACGTGTCTGTTGGCCTCGATTTATCAGCGGTTCAACCTCTATCCGTTTATTATCGTGCGTCCGGACCACATGTTTTTAGGGATAGGTAATGCCCAAGGTGAGCTGACCTATTTTCTGGAGACGACGATGATCGGAAATATCGATTTGGATACCTATTCGACCGACGAGGAGAAGTGGGAAGCCAGCAAAGCCAATTTCAAGGAGGCCATGGATGCGGCACGTCGCGAGTATGAGGAGATTATGCCTAATATAGGGGCGAAAGAGCCCTACTATGGTGTAATCGATCTGGACGAAGCCCGGACCTATATTCCGTCGATCAATTACGGTAGTGTGCAGACCGATTCGAAGGGACGGATCGAGTGGACAAAATAGCTCACAACACAGGAGGTATCATGTACGTCAGACCGAAAAAACATTTGGGACAGCATTTTTTGACCGATCTGTCTGTGGCTCGCAGAATTGCCGATAGTTTGAAGGCAGATCGTTGTCGTTCGGTACTCGAGGTGGGGTGCGGAACGGGAGTGCTGACGCAGTTTCTTTTGCAGCGGAAGGATATTACGCTCTACGGAGCGGAGGTGGATCGGGAAAGTGTGGCCTATCTGCATGAGAACTACCCCCAGTTCTCGGACCGGCTGATCGAGGGCGACTTTCTGAAGATGGACTTGAAACAACGGTTTCCGGAGGGGGTGAACGTCATCGGAAATTTTCCATATAACATTTCGTCGCAGATCTTTTTCCGGATATTGGCCTACCGGGATCTGGTTCCGGAAGTGGTCGGAATGGTGCAACGAGAGGTTGCCGTACGGATTGCCGAAAAACCGGGAACGAAGGATTACGGAATACTGAGCGTCTTTTTGCAGGCATACTACGACATAGAGTACCTGTTTACCGTCAGCGAGGGGGTGTTCAATCCGCCGCCGAAGGTTAAAAGTGCCGTGATCCGGTTGGTCCGTAACGGGGTGGAGCGGCTCGATTGCGACGAGCAGCTGTTCATCAAGGTGGTGAAGGCGGTTTTCAACCAACGCCGCAAGACGGTGCGAAATTCGCTGCGGGCGGTGTTCGGAGATCTTGGAGGCGAGGAACACGATACCTTCCCGCTGCGTCCGGAAGTGCTCGGAGTCGACCGCTTTGTCGATCTGACCAATTGGGTCGAGACCCGTTTGAAAAATGGAGAGACTACTAACCCATAAAAATACCTTCATGAAACGTTTTTTGTTGCTTACCTTGTCGTTGATCGTTACGTCCGGTTCGTATGCGATCGATGTGGAGAATCTGCGTTGCGAATATATGAGCGATCCGTTGGGGATCGATGTGACGGAACCGCGTCTGAGCTGGACGCTCACTTCAAATAAACGGGGAGACCTGCAGACGGCCTACCGCATTCTGGTTGCCTCGTCTGCGGAGCTGTTGAAGCGGGGAACCGGCGATGTGTGGGACAGCGGAAAGGTCGAAACGGACCGCTCCGTTCAGGTCGAATATGAGGGAAAATCTTTACAATCTGGAAAACCGTACTATTGGAAGGTGCAGGTGTGGGATGCTGCGGGCCGAGCGAGTGCATGGAGCGATCCGGCCGTGTGGAGCATGGGCTTGCTGGACGAAGCGGCATGGAATGGAGCCCAATGGATTGCCTACAAGGAGGATCCTCTGTGGAAATCCGAGTGGCAGGCCCATAAGGAGGCAGAGTCCCGTACGGCCAAATTGGAGTGGCCTTGGTATAATGGAATGGGAAAGTCGATTTGGGAGCTGTACGACATGGCCTCTCCGCATTACGATCCGTCGCCGTTGTTCCGTAAGGAGTTCGAGGTGGCGCGTAAGGTGAAGCGAGCCATGCTCTATATTACGGGTGTAGGTTACTATGAGGCCTATCTGAACGGAGACCGGGTCGGTGATCATGTGCTGGATCCGGCGTGGACGAACTACCATCTCCGGACCTTTTATGTGACCTATGACGTGACTCGACAGGTGAAAAAGGGTGAAAATGCGATCGGTATCATGGTGGGTCGGGGACAGTATAATCCGCTTTGTAACGATATATGGCGGCTGAATCAGTCGCGGTGGGTCGGACAACCCAAGGCTATTGCCCAGCTCCGGATCGAATATTCGGACGGTACGACAGCGTGTGTGGTGACGGACGGAAGTTGGAAAACGATCGGTGGTCCGGTCATTTTCGATGATACGCGTCAAGGTGAGCTGTATGATGCCCGGCTCGACCGAGAGGGTTGGAGCTCGCCGGCCTACGACGATTCGGATTGGAAAGCGGTTGC
This sequence comes from uncultured Alistipes sp., assembly GCA_900546005.1. Classification (GTDB taxonomy): domain Bacteria; phylum Bacteroidota; class Bacteroidia; order Bacteroidales; family Rikenellaceae; genus Alistipes_A; species Alistipes_A pullicola. The sequence continues at coordinate 23,273 of URBJ01000022.1, forward strand.
TGTCGTTGCGGGCAGCGGTCCGTTGCGGGCACAGATGATGCCTCCGGTACGTCGTTTCGAACCCATTACCCCTGTTCGTGCAGTCGATAAAGGCGAGAATCGCAAGGTGTACGATCTCGGTCGTAACATTGCGGGTTGGGCTCGGGTAAAGGTGAGTGGCCCTGCCGGAGCACGGGTGACGGTCGAGTATTGCGAGTTGCCGTCCGATCCACAGTTGGTTCCCGATCTGTACCCTTCGAAAATGCGGTTCGAGATCTCCGATCCGGATTACGCCTCGTTCTACGACAAGGCGATCAATCTCCGTCAACAAAATGGCTACATTCTGAAGGGCTCGGGCAACGAAACGTTCGAATGCCGTTTCTCGTATAAAGGGTTCCAGTATGTTCGAGTGACGGCCGATCCGGGTGTGAAGATTGAAAAGGTTGAGGGCATACCGGTGCATACCGACGTGCAGGATGCCGGCTCGTTTACCTGTTCGAACGAGACGGTCAACCGCTTGCAGTCGATGTCCCGGACGACGATGTTGAATAATTTTCATAGCATACCGACCGATTGTCCCCATCGCGAGAAACAGGGCTGGACGGCCGATACCTACATGACCGACCAGACGGCGATCTACAACTTCGACATGGCGGCATTTTACGCGAAGTGGGCAGAAGATTTGGCGGGTACGGCCGATGCCGAGGGTGGATTGTGTACGGTGGCTCCGTCGACCGGTTATGACCAGAGCATGTCGACGGTGTGGCCGGCAGCTATTGTCTTTGTCCCTTGGGATCTGTACACCTATTATGGAGACAAGAGGGTAATGGAGCAGCATTACGAGACGATGAAACGTTTTGTGGAGCACTCCTCGCGACGCCATGTCGAGGGTAAACCCGAAATCATACGGGAGGTACTCGGCGATTGGGTTTCGCCTCACATGACCCTGTCCGAAGATTTGATCTCGTACGATATGGCTCCGCCCGAAGGGTTGACGCTGTACGGAACAGCCTCCTACTACCGAGCTGTAAAATATCTGGCACGCATTGCACGGGTTTTGGACAAGAAGGACGAGGCGGAACATCTGGAACGTTGGGCTGCAGGTATTGCCGAACGGTTCAATCAGGAGTTCTTCGATCCGGAACGGAATATCTATCATGGAGATATTCCGACCGGTTACCGACAGGCGGCGAATGTCGTTCCGTTGGAGTATGGTTTGGTGCCCGATTCGATGTATGCTGACGTATTGGAAGGCCTGTACGCCGATTTGGATCAGAAGAATGACCGGATCGGAACAGGTTTTGTCGGTACGATGGCGATGATGGATCTGATTCCACAGCTCGATCCGGAACGCGCCTATCGGATAGCAACGCAGCCCGAATACCCCGGATGGGGTTTTATGGTGAAGAGCGGAGCCAATACGATGTGGGAGACATGGGATGGATCTGCTTCGAGGAATCATCCTCCGTTCTGTCTGATCAGCGGCTATTTCTATAAATATTTGGCGGGAATCCGTTATGTGGCGGATGCTCCGGGCTTCAAGCGGTTCGTGATCGATCCGTCGGTCGTCGGCGACCTGACTTTTGTCGAGGCATGGCACGATTCGATGTATGGACGCATCCGCAGCGAATGGCAGCGTGAGGGGAATCGTCTGTCGATGCAGGTTTCTGTGCCGGTCAACACGACGGCGGTCATCCATGTGCCTACGTTGGATCCGGATTCCGTAACGGAGTCGGGACGTCCGGTTGCTTCGTCTTCCGGAATCAAGTATTTGGGTATGGAGCAGGGAAAGGCACTTTATGAAGTGGGTTCCGGAGACTATTCGTTTGAAGCTTTATTCTAACCGGTTCAGGCAGATTGAGTCGATGCGGATCGGGGAAGATCGCGAAAAAGGAAAAGTCGATCCGCTTCCGTGAAAGATGGGTATCACTCCGAAATAAAAGTGAAAAAATGATAATCGATGACATAGCGCTTACGATGCATCCTGAGGTGGGGCCTCGGACGGCCATCCATTTGCTTGAATGCTTCGGATCGGCCGAACGGATCTTTGCGGCGACCGAACAGGAGCTCATCGAACGTGCAGGGATTCGTCCGGCCGTGGCGCGAAGTCTGAGCCGGAGGGAGTATCATCCCGCGGCCGATCGAGAATTGCAATTTGTGTCCGAATACGGCATACGGGTTTTGGCATCGGATGATCCGCTCTATCCGGAACGGTTGAAAGAGTGCCCGGACTATCCGCATGTACTTTATGTTCGGGGTACGGCTGATCTGAATGCCGGAAAATGGATTTCGTTTGTCGGTACGCGCAAGATGACTCATTACGGCCGACGGGCATGCGAAAAAATCATCGGCGAAGTGGCTTCCCTGTGTCCCGATACTGTGGTGGTCAGCGGTTTGGCTTATGGTGTGGATATTACAGCGCACCGTGCTGCGATGGATGCCGGGCTGACGACCGTCGGAGTCGTTGCACATCCGTTGAACCGGATCTATCCTGCCCCTCACACCGGGAGCGCCCGACGGATGATCGAAACGGGTGGGGCACTGATCAGCGAATATCATTCCGGATGCCGGATGGAGCGTTCCAATTTCGTTCAACGCAACCGGATAATTGCCGGAATGAGTGACGGAACGTTGATCGTTGAGTCGCCGCGGAAAGGTGGTTCGTTGATTACGGCGGATATGGCCGATGGCTACCATCGGACGGTAATGGCGGTTCCCGGCCGAATCGATGATTCGTTTTCGGAAGGAACCAACCATTTGATCCGAAGTCTGAAGGCCTGCATGGTCTGCAGCGGGAAGGATGTGTTGGACGCCTTGGGATGGGAGCCAACAGCAGCAGTTTCCACAGCCTCAGAGCAAGAACTTTTTCAACCGTCAGCGTCTTTTCTACCGTTGGAATCTCGTTATCTGTCCAAACCCTCACAGTCGTCGGAGTCTCTCCTTGCCCCCGAATCTTTTCAGCTTTCGGAAACTCTTCACTCTTCCGAACCTTTCGGCCAACCGGAAACAGATTTTCGATCGGAAACGAAAGCATCCGTAGCTTCATCGTCGTCCGCTTCTCGTCCACAGACCGAGCAGGAACATCTGTTGTCATGTATCGGGGCAGATGACCCGGTATCCGTAGAAGAGTTGAGTATTACAACCGGAATTCCGGTCCAAAAATTGGTTGTGCTGTTGCTCGATCTGGAGTTGTCGGGTGCGGTTCGGTCCCATCATGGAGGTTTTTATGTCAGAAGCAAAGTATAATATGATGATCGATACCCATTCGCACATCTACGACGAACAGTTCGATGAGGATCGGGACGAAACGGTCTCTCGGGCTCGTGAAGCGGGTGTCGGAAAAATTTTATTGCCGGCGATCGACCGAGAGTCTTACGAAGCGATGTTTGCCCTGTCCCGTCACTATCCGGAGTTGTGTCGACCGATGATGGGGCTCCATCCCACCTCGGTGAACGAAAATCCCCGTTACAAAGAGGATCTTCAGCTGGTTGCCGATTATTTGAAGTGCCCTCCCGAAGGTATCGTCTTTTGTGGAGTGGGAGAGATCGGGTTGGATCTGTATTGGAACAGAGATTATCGAGCGGAGCAGGAGTATGCACTCAGGTATCAGATCGATTTGGCGTTACAGTACGATTTGCCGGTTGTGTTGCACACCCGAGAGGCATGGGAGGAGATGTGTGCTTTGTTGGAAGCCTATCGTGGTACGGGGCTGCGCGGAATCGTACACAGTTTCAGTGGAACACTCGAGCACTACCGTTTTCTTCGGGAGATCGGAACGTTTTGTTTCGGGATAGGCGGTCCCATAACATATAAAAAATCTCCGGTGGCGAATTTCTTGAGTTCGATGTCGTTGGATGATTTGGTGTTAGAGACTGATTCGCCCTATTTGTCTCCGGTTCCATATCGAGGCAAACGAAACGAAAGTAGTCGTTTGGTACTGATCTGTAACCGGATTGCAGAGTTATACGGAGTGTCCCCGGAAGAGATAGCGGAGCGGACAACCCGAAATACCATTCGGATATTTGGAGACAGGATTGAGTAAAAAGCGGCTGTCGGATCGTATAAAAGTCAAAAAAAAGATTTTACGGAGCGAAATAGGGAAAAATTCGGAAAAAATTCGTACATTGCCGCGCCTTTCGAAAGATATGGTCTGAGGACGAGTTTTTCCGGGGGATAAGGAAAAGGAGAAGTGTCCGAGCGGTCGAAGGAGCACGCCTGGAAAGTGTGTATACCTCAAAAGGGTATCGCGGGTTCGAATCCCGCCTTCTCCGCCAGAACGGCTGAAGGGGAGGACAGCGTTTGGTTCCGCTTCGCCGAACAGGTTGGTAAAAAAGATAGTCCCGTAAAACAATTTATGTTTTACGGGATTTTTTATTGCTAAAATACGATAATTGAGAAATTCGAGAATTTGGGCTCATCCATGAATAATAGAGCTGTTGGGTATTTTCCAGATAAAATAGTATTTATCTCTGGAAAAAT
>URBJ01000023.1 GCA_900546005.1 uncultured Alistipes sp.
CGACCTGCTGCGCGAAATGATCGAATCAGGCGTAATCCGATACGGCGAAGCCTTCAAAGAGAGTATGGAGAAAGGCGAATGGGACCTTTCGAAGGTAGACTACAAGGAAGTTGAAAAGTCTCAGGCTACATTGGTCTTCGGACAGATGAACGAACCGCCCGGAGCGCGTTCGTCCGTAGCCCTGTCGGGTCTGACCGTTGCCGAATCGTTCCGTGATTCGGGGACCGGAACCAAAGATATTCTGTTCTTCATCGACAACATCTTCCGTTTCACACAGGCCGGATCCGAAGTATCCGCCCTTTTGGGACGTATGCCGTCGGCCGTGGGTTACCAACCGACGCTGGCTACGGAGATGGGTGCCATGCAGGAACGAATCACCTCAACCAAAAAGGGATCCATCACCTCCGTTCAGGCCGTATACGTCCCGGCGGATGACTTGACCGACCCCGCTCCGGCAACGACCTTTACCCACTTGGATGCCACGACCGTGTTGAGCCGTAAGATCACCGAGCTCGGTATCTATCCGGCCGTCGACCCGCTCGAATCCACCTCGCGAATCCTCGATCCGCTGATCGTCGGAAAAGAGCACTACGAAACCGCTCAGCGCATCAAACAGATTCTGCAACGCAACAAAGAGCTGCAAGATATCATCTCGATCCTCGGAATGGAAGAGCTGTCGGACGAAGACCGCCTCACGGTAAACCGTGCACGTCGTGTACAACGTTTCCTGTCGCAACCGTTCACCGTGGCCGAGCAGTTCACCGGCGTTCCGGGTGTCATGGTCTCGATCGAAGATACGATCAAGGGATTCAAGATGATTCTGGACGGCGAAGTCGACTACCTGCCTGAATCGGCCTTCCTGAATGTCGGAACGATCGAAGAAGCCATCGAAAAAGGTAAGAAACTGTTAGCACAAGCTGCCGTATGATGTTAGAAATTTTATCGCCCGAACAGAAACTTTTCAGCGGAGAGGTGGAGAGTGTGACCCTTCCGGGAACTCTCGGTGAGTTCACGGTCCTCAAAAGGCACGCCCCGCTCATCTCGTCTCTGAACCAAGGCGAAATAAAATATCGACTCAAAAACGGAGATGAGCAACGTGTGGCGATTCGGAACGGATTCGTCGAAGTTCTGAAGAACCACGTGTCCGTTTGCATCGAGGAGGTGTAGGCATAAACGCCTGCGCAAAAAGAGCATGAATATCGAAGATCGTAAATTTAAAAGAAACTACATCATCGGTCTGACCGCGGTTGCTCTCCTCACGGGATGGGGTGGAGCTGCCCTGATCAAAGGGTGCCTTCCCGAATACTATGTCGAATGGTTCCCGTTCATGCCGCTGTTCTTTTACATATGGGGATTGATTTTCATCGCGCTGTTTCGCAGAGAAAGCCGCCGCTTCGCATGGCTCTTTCTGGGAATGAAGGTCGCCAAGATGTTGCTGTTCGTACTGATCTGCGGCCTCTACATCGCGTTGAGCGACACGCAAAAGACAGATTTTGTCGTGACGTTTTTGATCCTCTACATCATTTTTATGGTTTTCGAAACCGTGTTTTTCTGGTATTACGAGAAAAAACGAAAAAATAAAATAGCATGAAGATGAATAAATTAAGACATATCACCGTATGTATGTGTCTGCTTCTTTTCGGGAGCTTTACGGCCCACGCCGAGGAGCTTCCAGAAGGCGAAGATACGGATGTCAAAGAGATCGTCTTCGAACACTTGGGAGATTCGTACGAATGGCACATCACCACATGGGGTGAGACACATGTCACGATCCCCCTGCCGGTAATCGTGCGGAGCCGTACGGGTCATTGGGATGTCTTCCTCTCGTCCCGACTCAGTCATGGAGAAGGCTCCTACAACGGCTATTACATCGCACAAGAGGGTCCATACGCCGGAAAAATTGTCGAAAAAATCAATGGAGAAGAGGTCCGCCCGATCGATATCTCCATCACCAAAACCGTCTTGGCCCTGTTACTGAACAGCTTGATCTTGGTTTGCATCATTCTGGGCGTTGCGCATTGGTACAAAAAGCGTAAAGTCGAAAATGCAGCACCGGGAGGCTTCGTCGGGGCGATGGAGATGTTCATCATGATGATCCACGACGACCTGATCAAAAGTTGTGTAGGGAAAGATTACAAGCGGTTCGCCCCCTATTTGCTGACCGTCTTCTTCTTTATCTTCATCAACAACCTGATGGGCCTGATCCCGATCTTCCCCGGTGGAGCAAACGTCACGGGCAACATCGCGATTACACTGGTTCTCGCCTTGTGCACATTCTTTGCCGTCAACCTGTTCGGAACACGGGAGTATTGGAAAGAGATCTTCTGGCCCGAAGTGCCGACGTGGCTCAAATGTCCGGTGCCGATGATGCCGGCGATCGAATTGGTCGGAATCTTCACCAAACCGTTCGCCCTGATGATCCGTCTGTTCGCCAACATGATGGCCGGACACGCCGTAATCCTCAGCCTGACCTGTCTGGTATTCGTTACCGTCAGTATGGGCAAAGCCGTGAATATCTCCATGACCGGAGTATCGGTCTTGTTCTGTATCTTCATGAATCTATTGGAACTTCTGGTAGCCTTTATCCAAGCCTATGTATTTACGATGCTATCAGCCGTATTCATCGGTCTGGCCCGCGTCAAACACCACAAGACAACGGAAGAGGCTGAAATTTAACTGAACACCCCTTTCACCTGACATGAAAGGAACTCGATAACAAACAAAACAAATTCAAATTTTAAATAATAATTAAAACCTTAAAGTTATGTTACTTACATCTTTGTTACAGGCAGCAGCAGAACTGAGTTTAGGAACCCTTGGTGCAGCAATCGGAGCCGGACTGGCAGCAATCGGAGCCGGTATCGGTATCGGTAAGATCGGTGGCTCGGCAATGGAAGCCATCGCGCGTCAACCGGAAGCATCGAACGACATCCGTACGAACATGATCATCATCGCCGCTCTGGTCGAAGGTGTCGCACTGTTCGCCGTGGTTGTCTGCTTCCTCGCTCTTTAACAAAAAACGAAACTTAAAACACAGAAGCGATGGGACTCTTACAACCCGAAGCGGGCCTCTTATTCTGGATGCTGCTCTCGTTTATCGTGGTCTTCGTCATACTGGCCAAATACGGATTTCCAGTCATCACGAAGATGGTAGAAGAGCGTAGGGTCTTCGTCGAAAAGTCGTTGGAAGCAGCCAAAGAAGCGAAAGCCCAATTGGACAACATCAAAACCGAAAGCGAAGCCCTGCTGCAAAGCGCTCGCGAAGAGCAGATGAAGATTCTGAGCGAAGCCGCAGCAGCCAAGGAACGCATCATCAGTCAGGCTAAAAACGAAGCCTCGATTGAAGCTCAGAAACAATTGGAGGAAGCAAAACGCCAGATACAACTCGAAAAGGAGGCGGCTGTACGCGAAGTACGCAGCCAGATCGCCTTGCTTTCGGTAGGAATCGCCGAAAAGGTACTCCGAAACAAACTGGACGACGCTCCGTCTCAAATGTCGATGATCAATCGAATGCTCGACGAAATGCCCGACATGAAACAATCGTAAGCCTATGAACACAGGAATGATCTCGGTACGATACGCCAAAGCTCTGCTGGAGTTCGCATACGAAAAGAAGTGTGCGGAGAAGGTCTATGGCGAGATGGCAAACGTAGCCAGAAGTTACGAACAGGAGACTTCGCTGCGACGCATATTGGACAATCCGATTCTGCCGGATCGGACCAAAGCCGAAGTGATCCGGAATGCGGGAGGCGGTAACACGAGCGACGTATTCGACCGCTTCGTGGAACTCGTACTGCACAACAAACGTGAACGCTACATGCAACAGATCAGCCTGATGTACCTCGATCTCTACCGGAAACTGAATCACATCAGCACCGGCAAACTCGAAACAGCCGTTGCCATCGATTCAGAGACAGAGAAACGGATCAGCGACTGGATCGCCGCCAAAACCCGCGGAACGGTCGAACTCCGTACCTGCGTAAAACCGGAACTGATCGGCGGCTTTATCTTTGAGATGGATTCCGAACGGCTCGATGCCAGTATCGCCACTCAACTGAGAAGCATCAAAAAACAATTCGTCGAAAAGAACAAACGGATTGTGTAGTGTAAAAAAGTAAATTATTGATAGGTATGTCTGAAAATATAAAAGCAAGCGAGGTCTCTGATGTGTTGCGCATGCAGCTCGAAGGAATCGACACACACCTCCAGTTCGAAGAGGTGGGGACAGTCCTTCAGGTCAGCGATGGCGTAGTCCGTATCTACGGTTTGCAGAATGCCGAAGCCAACGAATTGTTGGAGTTCGACAACGGAATCCGCGCCGTCGTGATGAACCTTGAAGAGGATAACGTCGGAGCCGTACTTTTGGGCCCTACCGACCGAATCAAAGAGGGCGACACCGTGAAACGGACCAAACGAATCGCGTCGATCAACGTCAGTGAAGCCATGTTGGGACGGGTCATCGATCCGCTGGGAAATCCGCTGGACGGACTGGGACTGATCGGCGGCGAAACCACCGAAATGCCGCTGGAACGTAAAGCTCCGGGCGTTATTTTCCGTCAACCGGTGAACCAACCGTTGCAGACGGGTCTGAAAGCCGTCGACGCCATGATCCCGATCGGACGTGGACAGCGTGAGTTGATCATCGGCGACCGACAAACCGGTAAAACAGCAATCGCTATCGACACGATTCTGAACCAGAAAAGCAATTTTGAAGCAGGAGACCCGATCTACTGTATCTATGTTGCTATCGGACAGAAGGGCTCTACGGTTGCATCACTTGTCAACACCCTGCGCGAAAAAGGGGCCATGGCCTATACGATCGTCATCGCAGCAACTGCAGCCGACCCGGCCGCCATGCAATATTTCGCTCCGTTTGCCGGAGCCGCCATCGGCGAATACTTCCGCGATACGGGACGCCACGCATTGGTCGTTTACGACGACTTGTCGAAACAGGCTGTCGCCTACCGTGAGGTATCGTTGATCCTGCGCCGACCGTCGGGACGTGAGGCCTATCCGGGTGATATCTTCTATCTGCACTCCCGTCTGCTGGAGCGCGCGGCAAAGATCATCAACCAGCAGGAGGTGGCCGAACAGATGAATGACCTGCCTCCTTCCCTGAAAGGTAAAGTAAAATGCGGAGGATCGTTGACTGCGCTTCCGATTATCGAGACTCAGGCCGGTGACGTGGCTGCATACATTCCGACCAACGTGATCTCCATTACGGACGGTCAGATCTTCTTGGACACCGACCTGTTCAACCAGGGTAACCGTCCGGCCATCAACGTGGGTATATCCGTATCACGTGTGGGTGGTAATGCACAGATCAAGGCCATGAAGAAGGTAGCCGGTACACTGAAGATCGATCAGGCGCAGTACAGAGAGCTGGAAGCCTTCACGAAATTCGGAGGCGACATGGACCCGGTTACGGCCCTGACCATCGACAAAGGACAGAAGAATACAAGACTGCTCGTTCAACCCCAATATTCACCGATGCCGGTCGAACAACAGATCGCCGTACTCTATTGTGGAACACACGGCTTGCTGAAGGATGTACCGTTGAATCGGGTACACGATTTCGAGAAAGCTCTGATCAACAATCTGGAGGGCACCGACGTATTGGCAACCCTGAAAAAAGGAGTTATCAACGAGGAGGTTACCGCCAAAATCGAAGAGGTGGCAGCCGCTGTCGCATCGGCACTTAAAAATTCATAGCCATGGCATCGCTTAAAGAGGTCAAAGGAAGAATCGCATCGGTCAACAGTACGCTGAAGATCACGTCGGCCATGAAGATGGTGGCGTCGGCCAAGCTGCATCGTGCACAAGGCGCCATAGAGAACATGTTGCCTTATGAACGGAAACTGAACGAGATTCTATCGGGATTCCTCTCCGCCGAAGGAGCATCCAATTCGCCCTATGCCGAAAAAAGAGAGGTCGGGCGGGTAGCGATTGTTGCGGTCTCATCGAACTCATCGCTGTGCGGTGCGTTCAATGCCAATGTAGCCAAAAAGCTGCAGGATACAATCGAACACGCCTACGGACACCTGCATAAAGAGGACATTCGGATCTTTGCCGTCGGCAAAAAGATTGCCGATGTCGCTCGCAAGATGGGTTATCCATCGGAAGGTGATTTCCAACGCCTTTCGGACAAACCCACCTATAAGGAGGCAGCACAGTTGGCCGAAAGATTGATGCAGATGTTTATCAATCATGAGGTGGATCGCGTAGAGTTGATCTACAACCACTTCAAGAGTGTATCCACTCAAGTGATGACCCACGAGACCTACCTTCCGATCTCCACAGAGAAGAAGGAACACAAAGGTGCAAGTGCAGACTATATCGTCGAACCCGACCGGGAAACAGTCATTAGAACGCTGATTCCTCAGGTGTTGGGTCTGAGAATCTATACGATACTGCTCGACTCCAATGCTGCAGAACATGCAGCCCGGACGATTGCCATGCAGATGGCAACAGACAACGCCACCGAATTAATCCAAGAGCTCACGGTACAATACAACAAAACGCGTCAACAGTTGATTACCAATGAACTTCTGGATATGATGGGAGGCGAAATCGCCAACTAAAGCACCCAGAGGGGGCAGAGAAGAGAGGGAGAGAGAGGAAGAGGCCTGACAGGAGAAGGAAGGAAAGAAGGAAGGGTAGAAGGAAGAAGAACAGGGAGGAAGAGAGAGAAGAAGGAGGGAGAAAGAAGAAGGAAGATAAACTAAGGAGAAAAAGTGAGACAGGAGGGCCGAAAGGATTATAATACACAACCACATATAATCCTATTTAAATCTCTTTCAATTCCACAACATAAAAAAGACGGCAAGGTTACTTCAACCCAGCCGTTTTTTTATGCTCGAAAATATACGGCTGCAAAGAAAGTAACCGCCACCCTATTGCAACATCAAGATTATCTCCTCCCAACATGGACCACATGACCGTACTAACGACAGAATCAGTCCACGGCAATACGAAAAAACGACAAAAGTTTCGCTTCAAATTTTAGTTATTCCCCATTATTTTTCGTACTTTCGCAAAGTATTGTATCCCTAACTTAACCAAAATTACTGATTCTTGTGTTTCTAAAACGTACGAAAAAAGACCCATCGGCCCGAAAAGGCATTGGCCGCAAAAAGCTTATTTGGATCATCATTGCCGCTTTAGCCGTCGGCAGCAGCATCACCATCGGATTAAATAGAATCTACATACAAAGCTCGAGCGACGAATCATGCCAGTCATGCCACGTCCATCCCGAAGCCGATAAAAGCTGGAAACTATCGAGCCACCACAACAGCCAAAGCGGTGTGGTAACAGGATGCGCCGAGTGCCATCTCCCTCCACGCGGCTCATTCGACTACTTCAAAGCCAAAGCCAAAACCGGTCTGAAAGACCTCTGGAGTTATTGGACCAAAGACAGCTCTGAATTCGACTGGGAAAGCAAAAAACAGCTGGAACACGCCGTAACAATCGTCTATAACGAATCCTGCAAAGAGTGCCACAAACAGCTTTTCCCCTCACGCCTGACCCAAGAAGGAATCACGGCACACCTCTATTATGAAGAGAAAGAGGAGGAACTTGACCTGCAATGTATCAGTTGCCACCTCGATGTCGGACACTACGATCCGAACTATCAGCACTCCCAGATGACCGGCATCCCCCAATCATCAAATACGAAAAACGACACCCTGTACACCACAGCGGCTACGGTAACCGAATTTGCCGATTTCACCGAAACAATACCGGGTACTGCCGTATCATTCAACATGAAGGCCATACCGGGCGGATCGTTCACGATGGGAAGTCCGGAGGATGAACCTTTCCGCAAAGAGGACGAGGGTCCGACCCGAAACGTAACGCTCTCCCCCTTCTTCATGGGTGAAGCCGAAGTGACATGGGATCAATACTGGGCATTCTATGCCGAAACCATGTCTGAGGGACGTACTCCACCCTCCGTTGTGTATGCCAATAACTCGAATCCGGAAGCCGATGCCATCAGTGGTCCGACTCCTCCGTTCGGAATCCCCGATCAGGGCTGGGGAGGAGGCGATCGCCCGGCCATTACCATGACACACTATGCCGCAGAGACTTTCTGTCAATGGCTGTCGAAAAAAACCGGTAAAAAATATCGTCTACCGACCGAGGCGGAATGGGAATATGCCGTACGCGGCGGTACGCAAACTCCCTACTTCTTCGAAGGTAATCCGAAAAAACTCTCGGACAAGGGCTTCTGGCGTAAATTTTTCGATGCCGATACGGCCTATATCGACCGCTATGTCGTGTACAGCAAAAACAGCCAGAACAAAACCCAAGAGCCGGCAGCCGTAGAGGCCAATCCCTTTGGACTGAAGAACATGCTGGGTAATGTCATGGAATACTGCTCGGACTGGTATGCGGCCGACGCCTATTCGAAACTGACCGACGGCGTGAAGGATCCGAAAGGACCCTCATCCGGAGAGGAGCATGTAGTGCGGGGTGGACAGTACTTTGATGATGCATCGGATCTTCGCTCAGCGGCTCGTGGACACACCGAACACGACAAATGGCTGAAAACCGACCCGCAAAACCCGAAAAGTATCTGGTGGTATTCTGACATTCGGAGCATCGGGTTCCGCGTAGTCTGCGAACCGATCGCTGCCAATACCCAAACTTCATCGACAACCAATCAATAAACCTAAATATTAACTATTATGAGCAAAGATAACAAGATTACCAGAAGAGAGTTTCTCTCTTACTCGGCATTGGCAGGTGTTGCCGGCGCTATGGGACTCTCCCCGTTCCTGACCTCGTGCAAGGGAGGAGATAAAGCAGTAACTTACACGCCACTGAAGGCTCCCGGAGAATACTACGTACCGGAACTGCCCGACAAAGCAGTAGATGGCAAAGAGCTGAAAGCCGGTGTGATCGGATGCGGCGGTCGTGGTTCGGGTGCTGCCGAAAACTTTTTGAATGCCGCAAACGGCGTTACGATCGCCGCATTAGGCGATGTCTTCGACGACCGTCTGCAAGGCCTTAAAAACTCGTTGAAAGAGAAGTATCAGATCGACGTTCCGGCCGATAAATGCTTCACCGGATTCGACGCATACCAGAAGGTGATCGACTCGGGCGTGGATGTTGTGATTATCGCTACTCCACCCTTCTTCCGCCCCGAACACTTCAAATATGCCGTTGAAAAAGGGGTACACTGCTTCCTCGAGAAACCGATCTGCGTTGATCCCGAAGGATACCGCACCATTATGGCCGCAGCAAAACAGGCTCAGGCCAAGGGACTGAGTGTCGTAACGGGAACTCAACGTCACCACCAACGTTGCTACGTTGAATCCTACAAAAAAGTACAGGAAGGTCTGATCGGCGAGATCACCGGTGGAAACGTCTATTGGAATCAACCGATGCTGTGGTACCGCAACCGCGAAAACGGATGGTCGGACATGGAGTGGATGATCCGCGACTGGGTGAACTGGAAATGGCTCTCGGGCGACCACATCGTTGAACAGCACGTACACAATATCGACGTATTCACTTGGTTCTCGGGATACAAACCCGTTCGCGCCACCGGTTTCGGAAGCCGCCAACGCCGTGTGACGGGAGACCAATACGACAATTTCAGTGTCGATTTCGAATTCGATAACGGAGTCCACATGCACAGCATGTGCCGCCAGATCGACGGTTGCGACTCAAATGTCAGCGAATTCATTCAGGGAACCAAAGGATCATGGAACAGCGTCGATTTCGCAATCCGTGACCTGCAAGGCAACATCGTATGGCAATACGATGCGAAGAGCGAAGAGGGACGCCAAAACGATCCATACACCCTCGAACATGTGAACTGGATCTCCTGCATCCGCAACAACACGCCGATCATGCAGGCAGAAGAGACCGCTGTTTCGAACATGATGGCCATCATGGGACGTGAATCGGCCTATACGGGCAAATCCGTAACGTGGGACGAGATGACGGCATCGCCGCTGAACTACACTCCGGCCAAGATGGAACTCGGTCCGATGGACATGAAGCTCTACACCGTTGCCGTTCCGGGAACGGGCCCTGAGAAATAGTCCATCTTCGACAACTGAAACCGAAAAACGGGTATAAATCAGGTTTATACCCGTTTTTCGGATAAACGCTATGCCATGAAAATCATCGACAAAGCCCTACTCGACCGTACAACGGAACAGGCACGCAAGGAGAGCCGGCTGCGGAAAAACTACAACCTGCACGAACGCCTTTGTGATCCGGTAAACCGGTTGCTCAATGCGCTTGAACCCGGCACATACGTTCCGGCGCACCGCCACAGCCACCCGGCAAAGGACGAAACGGTTTTCGTTCTGCGAGGGAGTATCGTATCGGTCATCTTCGACGATGCGGGCAATATCATCGAACGAGCCGTAATCGATCCGGCCCACGGCGTGTATGGTTTCGACATTCCGGCCGGTCAATGGCACGGACTTTTAGTCAGAGAGAGCGGAACGGTGGTCTTTGAGGTTAAAAAAGGTCCTTTTACTCCGCTAACGGAGGAGGACATCGCGCCGTGGACTCCACGAACAGACGACAAGGAGGGTATCACCCGATACCTGAATCGGCTCGCCGAGGAGTAAACTTCTTCACAACATCAAAACTTAAAAAAACTGAGACCAATATGAAGAGACGTGAATTCTTAAAAACATCGCTGCTGAGTGGTGCCGCCATGGCGGTTGCTCCGATGCAGCTGCTCACGGGTTGCACCGACAACAGCAAAAAAGAGGAAGCAACAGCACCCGTTCCGGAGCTGAAACTCTCCTTCCAAGAGGGAAATGCTCCGGGTGAAACGCTGGCCGAAAAATTCGACTACATGGAGGCCAACGGAGTCGTTGGCTTCGAACCGGGTGGCGTCAACTTGGCCGGAAGAGTCGAGGAGCTGAAAAAGCTGCTGAACGGGCGCAACATCAAGGTCAGCGCAATCTGTGCCGGATTCCAAGGCTTCATCCTTTCGGAAGAGGAAGCCGTACGTCAAGAGTTCGACCGCACGATGCGCGAGATCATCGCTGCAGCAGGTGAGTTGGGCTCGACAGGGGTAATCATGGTTCCGGCATTCAACGCTCAAGTACCTGCCATGCCCCATACGATGGCCACACGCGACTACCTGATCGAACAGCTGCGTCTGCTTGGAGACTATGCCGTACAGTGTGGAACAACGGTCATTCTCGAACCGCTGAACCGCAGCGAGGCCTTCTATCTGCGCCAAGTGGCAGATGCTGCATCGATCTGCCGCGACGCAAACAACGCCGGAGTGAAATGTATGGGTGATTTCTGGCACATGACTTTCGAGGAGGTTTCGGACTACGGAGCCTTCTTCTCAGCCGGAGAGTATCTGCAACACGTACACATTGCCAGTCGGGGTTCACGGAATACTCCGGGCGAAGATGGCGAAGTGGACAACTATGTAGACGGATTCCGGGCACTGAAGGCCATGAATTACCAGAACTACGTCAGCTTCGAATGCGGATGCAAAGGAGACCGGGCGCAAAGCATTCCGGCTGCTCTGCAATTGATCCGCCAACAATGGGAAACCGCTTAAATTGCACCCTCCCATTATCAAAAAATATCAAGTAATCAGAAAAATATTGTAAAAAAGAGGAAAATCAAATGATTTTCCTCTTTTTTTGTATATTGTCCCGTACTACCTAAAAACTACATGCCATGAAAAAGATTACGTTTCTATTTTTAAGTTTTATTTCACTCGGTATCTTCTTTTCATGCAACACAGATGACACCGGAGGAATCACAGATGCAATCCATTTCGACACCACATATCTCTCCTGCGAGTTGGGGATGGAGACCGCCATCCTCTTGAATGACACTATATATGTCATCTCTCCCAGAGTATCGAGCTCCATCGGTCAAAACGATACGGTACAACAAAAGATGTACACCTTTAATACGCAAGGAGAGAAACTATTTGAAGTAGACCTCGACAGCCTGTTTCACAACTACTACTATCTCTTCCCGCTCCAAAATCAGCTCTACGCCTCTGTCCGGATAAATAACGAGGACGCAACCCTCCAATTCGATCCATCTCTGCAAAAATGGGTTCCCGCCGAGGGGGTAAAACCGGCACCTTTGTTCGAAGACGAAAACTACATTGTCACCTCAAGCAGCAGCGGAGAGTGGGGCGGCACAATTTTCTTTGCCTCGAAACAAGACGGAAAGACCTACGAAGGGGCATTATTGGATCCTATCCGGGTTCTAAAAAAAGATGGTATCTATTACGCGTCAGGCGCACTCGGGCACATGCGTGGACATAGCATGATATGCGCAATCGAAGATCCGCAAAAAATGGCCGTTTTCAAGAACGATCGCCCGACCGCCGATAGTCTGATCCATCTCCGGGAATCCACATCAACGCAAGGCTTGAAAATGATTGCAGATTATGGAGCATACAAAAAACCGACAGGTCAATTCGCGGAACCGACAGGTGATACAGTATACGTAATGCAATCTGCCTTGTTGTTAAGCTCATTCATTCACAAAGACAACCTCTATCACATGTATGCCGACACGGCCGTACACATCTTCCGCATCAACCCTACCTCTGACTCAACCGTCACCGACATACAGGATCCTCGTATCGAAGTCCTCTACACTTTTGCAACCCCGATGAGTGAAAGTCCGTGGCTCAAGTACAGCCAAACCAATTATCATCAGCTCTTTTTCCGTACAGCCGACGGTGGAGCCATCATGGAGATCGCTCCGGACACGATCTATCTCCATACACTCGTCAATAAACAGTAACCTCAGATCCGTTGCGACCTGCAGAATTGGGATTCTACACTAATCAGACGAAACGAATACACCCTCCGATACTTGAGACCTCGGGCAGCCCTTTAAAAGGACTGCCCGATATTTTTGATGTTTTTTTGCACAGACCTAAAAATTAATCCCTCTGAAACCAAAAAATCGGTCCGATTGTGTTATCTTAGCTTCAGTTACTCACCATCAAAACATTTTTTATGAAAAAACCTCTTCTCTTCCTTATGCTTCTTACCTTGATGGCTCCATTCTCCGCCTTCAGTTGGGGTTCATTGGGACACGATGCCTCCGTGCTCATCGCAGAAAAGCATCTGACCCGGAAAGCGAAAAAAAATCTGGCAAAATATCTGAAAAATCGCCCACTGGTCTACTACGCCTCATGGATGGACTACATGGGCTATGTCACCAAAAGCGGCTATTCGAACGATTGGTTCGACCACTGTGTGCCAGTCGACAAAGCGTTCGAATACGACGAAGGCGGCTTCCCGGGCGATGCACTCATGGCTACAGAAACTGCCATAGAACGGCTTGGAGAGGGGAAATACAAGTCTCTCGACGACTCGACCGTCCTGTTGCTGATCAAACATCTGGTTCATTTTGTCCCCGACATGCACTGCCCCTCACACATCATATACAACTTCCGGCCCTCAAACTATTGGGTCACCGTAGGCGACCAGCAGAAGCTGTTTCACGGCGTTTGGGACAATATGCTTTCTACGGGTCCCCATGAGTGGAGCGCCACCGAATGGTGTGAATTTCTCGATCGTTGCACTCCGAAAGAGGTTGCCAAAATCACGGAGGGTTCACCGAGAGATTGGGTACACGACAATGCAACAGCCTGCATAATCGCTTACGACATCATCCGCGAGAATACCACGATCACCGATCCCGAATTTTACCGAGGGAATGAACTAGCAGAAAAACAACTTCTCAAAGGCGGTCTACGGCTTGCCTATGTTCTAAATCTTATTTTCGGCAGATAGATAGAGTATTTGAAATATGTAAACAATCAGGACGCTAAATCAATGTCCGGCACATCCCCTACTTGTTTATACAGAATATTTAGGTTCAACACTATAAGATAAAAGAGGAGAGCGGTTCAAAGACGTTTTGAACCGCTCTCCTCTTGAGCCACAAGTGGGACTCGAACCCACGACCTTTTCGTTACGAATGAAATGCTCTACCAACTGAGCTATTGTGGCAGCACAACACCAACCTATCGGTTATTCATTGCGAGTGCAAATTTCATAAAATTAATTGAATTTCCTACAAAAACAGGAAACTTTTTTGCAATAAAATTAACGATCGTTCAACAAGCGCTGCAAAACGACAGGTTGATTGGTTGTAATATAGTCGGCATGTTTCTCAATCAACCACTTCATATTCTCCTCATCATCCACCGTCCAGACGTTCACCGTCAATCCGAGTCTCTTTGCCTCATCAAACCAATCTTCATGTGCACGCATGGTGGCAATGTGGTAATCGAGTCCACTATATCCCAAATCACAAAGCTGTTGTGGAGTCAGTTCTCCGCCCAAATAGGCAACCTTAGCTTTAGGCTCCTTTGAAATAAGCCGCTCACAGATATTCCGACTAAACGAGATGTATTCCACCTTCTTCTCCATTTTTGCATGTCGAACCAATTCCAATACCGCGTCAACAGCATCATTCTCTTTTTGCTGCGTATCGTGAGGTTTTATCTCTATAATCAGTTTCGTCTTGTTCTGCTTATCCGCTTCACTCAAAACCTCAGTCAGAAGCGGCAACGACTCCCCATTAGACAACTTGATCTCCTGAGTTTGTGCATAGGTCATATCGTCAATACGCTCACCATTAAAGGTAGCATCATGAAACAAAACCACTTGGCCATCTGTCGTGATATAGACATCCAACTCCGATCCATACGCCTTTATAGCAAAAGCATTTTTCATCGAACTCATGGAGTTTTGCGCTGAATTCTCAACAGTCCAATACCCGCGATGAGCAATCACGCCGGGGCCCTTTGCTTGAACCGCAACTGAACACCCCAATACAAATAAAGATAAGATCAACCTTTTCATTACAAACTATCGATTAAAAACATATAAAAATACACATTCCATGTGAGTTATACAAATTTCTGAATGCAGAAACGAGAAGAGAGGCAACATTGCCTCTCTTTTCGTAATTAACTCAGTTAGATCAATCCTATTCCGGAGATTCATAACCCGGATTCTGCCAATTGACACCTGTTTGACTATACATTTTATTTACCTCGCTTGTAGGTAGCGGATCAAGCAGATACTTTTCTTGATTACACAAGCGCTCGCTAACTGTAAAACGAGTATACTTAAATGACCCATCATTTTCATCTTTCGTGGCTCTCATACCCGTAACAATACCCTCTGAGAATTGCTCAGTAGGACCATTAGTAAGGGTCTTCCAACGACGAATATCATAGAAGAAAACAGGTTCAAAGGCAAATTCCACACGACGCTCGTTTCTGATTCTTGCTCTAAACGTATCAGGATCTGCCGTATACTCAGAGCGCACATTACACATATCAGCACGAGCACGAACAGCATTGACCGCATCAACAGCTGACATTGCAGTACTGTTCGTTACGTCAGAAGAAACGACATAAGTAGGACCATATGCCTCATTTGCAGCCTCTGCAAAGTTAAGATACAACTCCGCCAAACGCCACATACGCATTTGTCCGTCAGCAGGCTTTTCGTACGATGAATTGTGTTTATTGTATTTACGAACATAATATCCCGTACGCGTATATTGCTTCAAGGTCGCATGAATAGCACAAGACTCTTCATCAGGAGCATTATCATAAATCGCCACCGTTTCCGTATCATCCCAATGTCTCAAAGCTCCATTGAAATAGATAGTCCCATAGAAACGGGGATCCCGATTCACATAAGGATTTTGATCATCATAACCCGAAGCCAAAGCTTCATCTGTAAATGTGGGTCTTAAATGATCCTCATTATACTGTTTGATAATTGCGCAACCGTCAGCTGTTTCATAACAATCTACCAACTCTTGAGAAGGGCAAATACCTGCAGATGATTGCTTGTCCGTCGTGGGTAAACCGTACGCATCCCACATAGACAATCCCCTAATGCCATGAATAGTCTCTTTATCAGTCATTCTATTATAGCTATAACTCGTCAAGAAGTAGTTGTCATATGCGTTATAAGCATCCGTTGGAATCAAAGGCAACTCATCGAACAATTTATAATCATGCGTCAAACATTGGTCGAGAGCCTCCTTCGTAATCCGGGCGGCATCCTCCCACGTATAAGGATTTCCTTCTTCATTTGCATGCAAAGGACTTACTGCAAGCAAAATTGCACGAGACCGAATAGCATAAGCCAAAGCACGGTGCATTGATCCAGCATAACTATCCCCTAACGCCCATCTAAAACCAATAGAAGTGGATGTTATATTTTCAGCTCCTGCAGCAGCTAAAGCCTCTTCAGTATCTTTCAATATTTGCTGAACGATTTGCCATACCGGAGCCTTTGAATCGGCACTAAAGTTGTGATCGAATTCAAACGGTTCGGTCGACAATACAACGGGACCGTATGTACGAATCAAATAGAAATAGTATAATGCCCGCAAACACTTCGCTTGAGCCAACCAACTCTCTTTTTCATCCGGTTGCGCAAAAGCTGTAGCATTAGGCAACTCATTAATGAATACATTGCAATATCGAATTCCGTTGTACATACTACTCCAGATATTGGTAAGAATCCAATTATTCGCCCCAATCGTACCAGAATACCATCTCGACTGTGATGAAGTTGCCGTATTGTCTGCCACACTTTGAGCATCACTGATATATGCTGAATACTCCAAATCATAAGTAGAGGTAACTACACCTGAAGATCCATAACAGGCGTTCAAATATCCCATAGTTCTGTTTCGATCGGCCCAGATACTTTCGTATGAGATACGACCGTCATCCGGCAAATCGAGTGCATCCTTACAAGAGTTCATAGCTCCTGTAAAAAATATTGCAAACAGAATGATTACATATTTTTTCATATTGATTTTTATTACTCGTTAAAAAAACATCGCTTAAATTTAGAAAAGCAGACTTACTCCTATATTATACACCCTATAAACCGGCAATACATGTAGACTACCTATCTCAGGATCTATATCTTTATTTTTCATTCTACTCCAAGTTACCAAGTTCTGGCCACTCAAAGAGAATCGAATCTTATCTGCAGAAATCTTCTTAGAAAACTTCAGAGGCAAAGTATAAGCTATCTCAACATTCTTCAAACGCAAGAATGCACGATCTTCAACATAATAATCATTGTACATTTGATCACTGGAAGTTTCTGATGCCGACAATGCAGGTGAAGTAATCTTTGCTCCAGACGCATAACGTTCAGGTGTCCATGCATTCTCCAATTGCGGATTATAAATTCCTTCATAGGTTCGTCCTAAATTATAAGAAGAATTATAACCGGCTGTTTCATATCTGCCCACACCTTGGAACAAAATATTAAATTCTAACGACTTGTACCTAAAACCAGCATTGAATGCATAAAAAACTTCGGGGATACCGCCATTAGTTATCGGAGCATAATCTTTTTCATCGATAACACAATCACCGTTAAGGTCTTTATATATCAGATCTCCCAAACGCGGCGCCTTTAATGTACCGCCGTAACTACACTGATAGTTATCTAACTCTTCTTGGGTATTGAAGAAGCCATTACCATTGCTATAATCAACCAACAATCCAAATGTCGTACCCAATGGGAACCCTTCACTCCTTCTACGATACGCATAACCTTCACTCAGAACCGACTCATCTTGATAGATAAGCTTGTTACGAGCATAACTTACCCATCCACCGACATTCATACTCCAATCGGCATTGAATCGTTTATAATAATTGGCAGAAATCTCATAACCATGATTTTCATACCGTCCCTTTTGCGTACTTGGATAATTTCCAAGAGGAATACCTTGATATTCGGGGATATTCGAAGTTGCACGGATCAAGAAGTCATCCATATTTTCTCTAAAGTAATCGAATGAGAAAGTAAACCCGTTGAACAATCCTATATCAATACCATAGTTTTGTTTCAACATTGTCTGCGCTCTCAAGATACTATTACCTCGAGTTCCCTCTTGTGTAACGTAGGATAATATACCTACCGTACCACCTCCTTGAAAAGTATAATTATCAAGATATCCTGCACGACCGTTATTCAACACATCGTCTGCTGTACGCCCGTACGAAGCTCTAATCTTTAAATCGCTTAACCACCGCTTTGCATTCTTCATGAAAGGTTCATTCGAAATATTCCATGCAGCTGAAACAGCAGGAGTTGCAATCCAGCGATAATCAGGAGCAAACTGTTCAGTTGCAGAATAGCCGATATCGAATTTCACAAAATAACGATTATCATACGAATATGCTGCATTAAATCCACTCAATGCTGTGTTAAAGGGCAAGACATAGTTCGATGATCCCACATAGTTGGACCCTTGTAACGCTACAGACATACTCTGATAATAGAAGAATGCCGACGCCTGCACATTATGTTTACCAAAAGTACGGTTGTAATCCAAATAAGCTCTATAATCAAGGTGATAATAAGAACTTCCATTAGGTTTGTTATAAACCAAAGCCGTATCCTGCGTCGTACCAACGGTTTCAAATTCCAAAGTATTGGGTTTTGTCAATACTCTTTTTACCAATTCATAAGAACGTGACGCAGTAGTTGTTCCTGTACCATAAGTACGATAAGCCATATAAGCACCTAAGTTCAGTCCTTTGGTCAAGAAACTCATATCAAGATCCAATCCGAATTGAGCATTAATCTCGACGGTCGTACTTTTTGCGAAACCTCCTCGGTTTAACATTCCGTATAATGACGACTGATACTTCTCGTCGACAATAACCTTACCTCCTTCGTCCAATACCGTTACTCCGTCCTCATCATAAATAGTGGGAGTAATCGGACCGTAAATATTCGGTGCACGATAAAAGAGATGACTATATAAACCTGACACACTTGCATTAGGCGTTCTATCTCTTCTGATATTACCGCTCAACCGTAAAAATGAACTCAAATATTTATTGATTTTCATGTTTACATTCGAACGGAAATTGAACCAGTTAGTATTAAACGATGTTTTATAAAGTTCGTTTGTTGTTTTGTATTGATTGCCCTGATGAACAAAGTTTACGTTCGTAAAATAAGTGAATTTATCGTTACCGCCCGAGATATTGACTCCTGCACGAGACATGACATTCAGTTTCTTGAAAAACATGTCATACCAATTGTTATTGGGATAAAGTTCGGGATTCTCTCCTGAGATATATTTCGCAATATCCTGAGCCGAATAAGCGGATGTTTTACCCAACGATGGGTTGTCATTATAGGCTACCTCATTACGGAAGGTTGCATACTCCCACGAATTGTAGATACGTGGAGTAATGGACGGTTGCTGAATCGATTGGTTATAATTTACGTCGATCTTTATAGGCCCTTTCACTCCTTTCTTTGTAGTTACAACCAATACACCCGTATTACCTTTCAAGCCGTAAAGCGCTTGGGTCGAGGCATCTTTCAACAAAGTAATAGATTCAACTTCTTGCGCTGTTATATACTCCAAAGGACGGGATCCCTGCATAGTCATGACAACTCCATCAATTACAATCAGAGGAGACTGCCAACCGCTTAAGGGATTGTTAGCTCCACGAATCAACATAGAGAAGGTTTCATCACTGGGAGTTGCACCACCTTGCCACATACCTAAATTCGTCACGTTACCGTTCATCGCAGGAGTCAACTTGGCGTTAGGAGAAGACTCCAACACCTTGCCTTTTACAGATGATACGGCACCCGAGATCGCTCCCCTTTTCTGTTTTGTGAAACCCATATCGATGATTTCGTCACTACGACTAACATCCAATTCCATTTTTACATCGATCTCTTCCTTATTCGCCAAACTTTGTACTTGGTCGGCATACCCCAAATAGGAGAATACTAAAGCATCGCTTTGGTCATCAACCATAATAACATAGTTACCATCTACATCGGTCGATGTACCGTTTTTGCCGTTCATGGAATTAACGACAACTCCCTGCAAGGGTTTTCCATACTCATCCGTCACGTTACCTTTTACCGTAGTCGTAACGACAGACTGAGCACTGACACCTTCGCCGAACGCACTCAAAAGCATACATCCGAGCAACAGGGCTATTTTAATATTTAATTTATGTCTCATACGAATTAAGATTTAAATCATTCAACAAACCTGTAATACTACCATCCCGGATTCTGCCACTCTTCACCGGTTAAAGTACCCAGTTTATTTTGCTCATTAAGATTCAAAGGAACCCAAAGCCATTTATTTGTATAGCACTGGCGCTGTGATTGACGAACCATTCTACGTGTATAGGTATAGATTGGAGTTCCTCCTGCATCGTTGCCCGACCATGAAATCTCCATCGCCGTCGACCATGCGTAATCAGTCATATCTCCATCAGGTTCAGTCCAACGACGCATATCACTAAATCTAATCTCTTCCCCTACAAATTCGATACGTCTTTCATGACGCAAATAAAGCCGAGCTTCTTCTGTCGTTGGATTTTCAGGGAGAGGTGGCATAGCTGCTCTCGCACGAATTTCATTAATCAGCTGCATACCTTCCTGCACACGTCCAGACTCAATTGCACATTCTGCTGTATTCAAAATCACCTCAGCCAACCGGTACATTTTATAACGAGGAATATCTCCATTGTCACCATCTCCAGAACTAGGCCTCAAATATTTATTCATATAATAACCAGTACGGGTACGAGTACGTTCCGTGACATGAATTCCCGTATAATCATCCTCTTTATTCGTCCAAATCGTTTTATTACGATAGTTGTTACCAGCCCACTTCTGACCAGTACGACCATCTGTCTCTTCGTTTTTCCAAAGGGCGTTCCGGGTACATTCATTATAGATTACCGTTGCATAAAAACGCGGATCACGATCGACATAAGGATTCATCTCATCATATACGGGGTTTTGACTATTGTAATTCGGTGTTAGATGCGTGGCATCCAAATAAGGTCGCTCCAGATCCAGAACAAAATAACTGGCCGTTGCTTCTGTACTGTTATATACAACATTTTCATATTGGTCCACCAATTCTTGAGTAGGAACCATACCGCAACGGTATCCTCCTTGGAAACCAACCCCATTCACATACCATGGAAAGCTTCCTCCATTCCCTCGAGTCGAAAAAATTGTTTCTCTATCTTTTGGAGAAGTAGAATAGTCTGGCTGTATACAAAAATATTCACTTATAGCAGCAGCAGCAGCAGCTCCTTTACTCCATTTTATTTGGCCTTTAGAACCATAAATGTCATATTCAGACGGAGTATTACATTGCATATACAATTCATATCCATTATCACGTAACTGTTGCAAAGCTGCGTGATTGATCTGATAAGCCTCTTCCCACGTCATTGCTTGATTCAATGGACTGGCAGCATAAAGTGCAAAACGAGATTTTATTGCAAGTCCCAAAGCTTTTGTGACACGGTTCGCCTC
The DNA here is from genome assembly GCA_900546005.1 of uncultured Alistipes sp. Taxonomy (GTDB): domain Bacteria; phylum Bacteroidota; class Bacteroidia; order Bacteroidales; family Rikenellaceae; genus Alistipes_A; species Alistipes_A pullicola. The sequence goes on from URBJ01000023.1 coordinate 21,357, forward strand.
ACTTGAAGATGTGTTTCTCCACGGAATGGTCTCCTCCATCAACGCTGTATCAATATCACCAAACATGAAGTCAATGATTTTGCGATACCCTTCCGAGCGATTCGCTGCCCCATTATATTTCTGGACAAATGAAAAATCATCGTCATACATATTCGGTTTCGTCAATATAATCGTCAAAGCTCCATAACTGGTTAACAAATTCGAGTATATTGCGGCCCGCAACAAACGAGCCTCGGCTTTCCAACGAGCACGGTTGGTTTCGCTCGTGACGTTTGCCTCGTCAATATGCGTCAAAAACATATTACATTTTCTAACACCTTCATAAGCTGAAGACCACGCTCTCGTCCCCGTAATCCAAGGATGTGAATTACTTGAGCATGCTCCGTTGTACATTTGCGCATGGCTCAAACTCGTCTCCACCTCCGCATCGCAATCCCATACATCATCAGAAACTGATATGAATGGATTCGTCTGAAAATAGTAAGCATTGAGCCCGCCATTATCTGCATAATAGTTATAACACCCATTCAGATACGCACCGGTCATATCATTATCTTTCCACACATCATCGATATCAATACGTCCATCCGGCTCTATATCCAATACTCCCGAGCATGAAGCCATCGTCATCAACGACGCTATGCCCAACATATATATATATTTTACTTTCATATTCCAAAAACTTAATCGCTTAGAAAGTTATATTAAATCCAACATTCCATGTTTTTACCAAAGGATAACCAATCTGGTCTGTTTGCTCCGGGTCTGTAGAGTCAACCCTTAAACGATCCCATGTGAAGACATTATCACCACGGACGTATACTCTAAGCCGTTTGATTCCGATGGCACGTAACGCCTTTTCAGGAAGGGTATAACCCAATTCCAACGCTCTCAAACGCAAATACGACCGATCCATGATAAAGAAATCATTAGCTTCTTTCGACGAGGTCTGTCCTGTTGAAAGTCGTGGATAGGTAATCGTTTCACCTGCTGCATATCGTTCTGCAGTCCATGCATGCTTGTGCCATTCGTAGAATGTACCCTGATATATGTTTTCGTTCACACCTTGTCCACTATAATAATCCGAATACTTACTTACACCTTGGAAGAAGATCGTAAAATCGAACCATTTATAATTAGCAGCAAATTGGAAACCGTAAGATACACGAGGCACTTGGTCCGTATAACCAATGGGTACTCGGTCTTTATCATCAATCACACCATCGTTATTCTGGTCAATGTATTTGAAGTCTCCCAATTGAGGAGCTGTTCCGATCGCATAAGAGATACCTTTGTGCTCTACGCCATTTTCATCGACATAACCTTCGGTATAGCGATCCAACTCTTCCTGAGTATTGAAATAACCATTACCGTTACTCCAATCGATCTTGTAACCCCATTGTTGATTCAATGAAAAGCCGGTTGTACGATAACGATATACGTAATCTTCCGTATACATCGGCTCATCCCAAAAGATCACTTTGTTCTTATTGAAACTGAAGTTACCTTTTGCAGAGATAAACAAATCCTTCGTCACTTGTTTATTAAAGTTCAACTCGAACTCAAATCCTCGGTTGTCAACAACACCCAAGTTCATAGTCGGCCAAACAATAATACCTGCAAAATAGGGACTCAAGCCACGGCTTTTCAGAATGTCTGAACGTCTTTCAATAAAATAATCGAATGTCATCGACCAACTGCTAAACAACTGGAGATCGATACCGTAGTTCTGTTTCTTAGAGATTTCCCAATGCAAATTCTTATTACCTATACGTCCTTCTGTAACCGATCCATAACCGGATACGGCAACGCCACCACCTGTGGAATAAGTATTATTATCCATATAAAGGAAACGAGTTCCTCCTAACTGGTCACTACCTACCTTACCATAGGAAGCTCTCAGTTTTAAATTGGTCAACACTTTATTTCCCTTAAGGAAATTTTCATTTGAAATAACCCAACCAGCAGAGAAAGCAGGGAAGAAACCAAAACGGGTATCAGGAGCAAACTGCTCAGAACCGTTATAACCCAAGTTCACTTCTGCGAAATAACGGTTATCGAAACCATAGGTGAAACGAGCAGCATAACTGATCACGTTATAAGGCATTGCATTTTCTCCCGAAGCGGAAGCAACCTCATTAAGGTCTCGCTGAGCCAACAACATGGCTCCGACATCATGCTTACCAAAAGTCTGGGCATAATTCAATGATGCCTGTAAGTTTACAGACCAGCTCGTATTACCGTTCTTTGAAAGCCCCATCGTACCATTGGTCTCTCTTTCACATGGGAAATAAATAGTATCGGTATCTTCATTCACTACTGCAGTAAACAACATCTCTGAAATGGTTCCTTGAAGCGTGGTATTCGACACGGCATCGAATGAAGCCATACCTTTCAAACTTAAACCTTTCGTAATGAAATCCATGTTCCATTGACCTCCTATTGATGAGTTCAGATTCGATCGTACGGTATTCCAATAACCCCGACGGTTAATAGATTCATATGGAGAACGGTCTGCCTCGATCGGTCGTATAATACGATAAGGCACTACATCGAATCCCAACTCTTCGCCCGGAGTAAGTGGACCCACCGTCATAGGTTTCAATCCGTTCACACAGTGGAACAAATCCCGAATCATCCAGTGGCGGTCACCTCCATACGTAGCAGCATTCGGCTGATTGACCTTTTCAACATAACTACCGATATTGACGAATAACGACAAACTCTTAGTTGCCTGATAGTCGATATTCGAACGGAAACTGAAACGATCATTCTTCACCTGCGGATCATAACCAAGGAAAGATTTAGGTTCTGTGTTTAAGTTACCTCCTTGATGCAAATAACCTGCATTCACAAAATATTTCAACTCTTCAGTACCACCGGTTACGTTAATGTTAACGTTAGTCTGAGACGACCATTCTTTGAACATTTCACGATACCAGTCGTGATTTGGATACATATAATATCTCCGAGCCGACTTTAATGCATATTGGGGATCATTCGGATCCAAGCCATACAATGGATTCAAGTGGCGCGCAATTTTCCGACCCGAATACTCTTCATTCATACCATCGTTGCGGTCAGCCTCATTACGCATGGTCATAAACTCCCATGCATCGACACGGGTCGGCTGACGGGTATATGCCTGCCACGTTTGATCAAAAACCACATTCATTTCGGTCTGTCCTGCCTGACCACGTTTGGTCGTAATAAGGATCACACCATTTGCACCTCGCACACCATATACTGCAGTTGCGGACGCATCTTTAAGTACCGAGATGGTTTCCACCTCATTGGCATTCAACGTACGAATATTATCACGAGGTACACCATCGATCAAGATCAACGGGGCCGTACCGTTAACTGTTGCAGCACCACGCAGATACATCGTTGCATCATCGAAACCCGGCTGAGCACCACCATTCTGCAATGAGGTCAAACCGGCCAAACGACCTGCCAACGCATTTGCGATGTTCGGAGAAGAACTTTGACGAAGTTCCTTACTTGTCACCGTAGAGATAGCCGCCGTTACCGACTCTTTCTTCTGCGTACCGTAGGCAACCACCACCACATCGTCCAACTTCTGAACATCCTCTTCCATAACGATTGTGAAAGAAGTCCGGTTACCGACTTTAACTTTCAACGGCTTAAAACCGAAGTAGGTAACGCTCAGTTCTGCTCCGGCAGGCACTTTCAACGTGAACTTACCTTCGAAATCCGTAGCCGTACCCGTTGTCGTTCCTGCAACAGAAACCGATACACCGATCAATGGCGTACCCTGTTGATCCTGAACCACACCGGTAATAGTCTGAGTTCCGTCTTGCGTAGACTCTGAAACTTCAGATAGGCTCCCATTACTCGAGAAAGCCGCGTATGGAACCACCGACAACATGACCAGCAACCCCAGCACTTTCGCACCGACCAGATTGCGACACATTGTCGTTGTCCATGTCTTGAAGTAAAGTAATGTTTTGTTCATAGATAAAAATTTAGGTTTAATTTTCTTGTTTCATCTGATTTTCCCCGCGTAATTTATTTTAGAAAATTCCGATACCACGAAATTCTACAAATATTGGCTATATATGGAGCTCATTTGTTTCATTTTTTTTCAAATTCTGTTCATTCTTCTGTCCTTGCTTGTTACTTTCATTCAAATTCCGACCAAAATAACCATCCATAAAATACTAAAAATCAACCGTATAACAAAAAACAAAACTTTTTTGTGAAACAAAAACGAAAGAATTAACCAAAGAATGATTAGCTTTGCTGACAAAGATACATAAAACCGACGAAACTCGCAACTATGTGCCAAAAGTCCATTATTCTTATTTTAATCGTTTTGTGTACATCATTGCCTCGAATCGATGTAAGAGCACAAGAAAAATTCCATATTTCACCCCAAATATCCAATCTGCAAATACGGGACATTTGCCAAGATTCGCTCGGATACATCTGGATCGCAACAGCAAGGGGAGTTAATCGATATAATGGCTATGAATACGCACAGCTATTTAGAAATACATTAGAACCCAGTGCCAGCATTCAATCAAACCGAATAAACCGGCTACTTTTAGATCGAAAAAACAACCTGTGGATCGCCACATCCAGAGGCGTAAGCCAATACGATATGACAAAAAACCATGTCATACCCTATAATATAAACAATGAAGAGTATTATGCTGCGGATTTGGCTGAAGATTCCCATGAAAACATCTGGATCGCCACTTACAACGATGGAGTATACAAAATCGACCGAAAGAAAAATCAGTTGGAAAAATTTCCAATCTTATATCGGAGGGAAGATACCCCACGACATGTTCGCTCCCTATATATAGACGATCAAAACAATTTATGGATCGGTTACTCTGCCCAATCAGCCTTGGGAAGATACAATATTGAGGGTCAAACCTCCGAATTGATTCCCCTTCCGCACCACACCGCCATCAATTGCATCACTAAATTTGGAGAAACGCAACTTTGGGTCGGAACAGATCAAGGTATCATCGCATACAATATCAAAGATCGCAAAATTACCCAACTCCCTGCAACATTAAGAAACCAAAAGGGGCTGAATTCTTCAAGAATAAACAGCATTACACTGATTGACAGCGACAATTACATCATCACTTCAACCCGCTATGCATATAAATATTGCATTTCAACAGGCGAAGTTACCTCCATTACAATCGAAACAGAAGAGAACAATAAAAACAACGAGATCACCTGCGCATTAAAAGATAATCAGGGCAACCTATGGTTAGGGACTTTCGAACAAAGTTTTTATAAAATCAAAACCTCTGAAAATATTTTCGCCCGGTTGAACGAACTGGAAGGGAAACCCGTCACCTCGAGTTGCGAAGACACTCGATTCGACAGAATATGGATCGGAACAAAATACGACGGTATCTACCAATACTCGAACAAGACAAAAAAAGCGACCCCATTTTTCACTACTCACCTATCGAATAAAAATCAAAATCCCAATATAAGGGCACTCTATTGCGACACACAAAACCGAATTTGGATTGGAGCCGGTCGCAGCCTAATCGTCGGTCAACTCACCCCGACCGGATTTACTGAAATATCAACATTCAACAATTTATCGATCATTGCTTCCATCACGGAAGACAAGCAAGGCAACATATGGATCGGAAGTTATTCAGGACTCTACTTTTTTAAAAAAGACTCGGCACTGACACCTCAAACTATATTGGAAAATGCCTCGGTAATAGCAATTACGCCTACAGACCGCGACAAAATCGCTTATGCCATCTACGGAACAGACATTTACGTAATGGATAATCAAAACTTTGAATCCAAAGCTCTGAGTCCCAAAGATTCACTGAATAAAAAATATGTCTTGAACGCTTGCTCGGATCTATTCGTATCACAGGACTCAATTTTATGGATCAGCAACTATAATCGGGGAGTTATGCGTTACGATCTGAAAAGCGAGAACCTCTCGATCTACTCTCAAAAAAAAGGCCTCCCCAGCAATGATATTCTTTCAATTACAGAAGACAGAAATGGACACATCTGGTTCGCTA
>URBJ01000024.1 GCA_900546005.1 uncultured Alistipes sp.
CGAACGACTTGCTGTTTACTCAAAATTAAACAGATGATTCAGCGTTTTTACCGGATCGGGTCGATGATTTTCGCCTCCATGGTCAGATCGTCGGCCAAACCGGTGAGTTCGACCTGCGTGATCGTGCTGATTCGGCCCCGATCGAAGGGAATCCGTGCTTTGATGTAATTACCCGTATATCCGTACATGTAGCCGTTGTGGCCGGTGCTCTCCCAGAGGACGGAGGTTTTTGCTCCGATGTGTCGGGCGTAGAAGTCACGATGCAGTTTGTCGGAGAGTTTTCCGAGAGCTTCGGCCCTGTGGTTAATCGTGTCGGGCGGGACGTGACCGTCCATAGCGGCGGCCGGTGTCCCGGGGCGGGTCGAGTAGGGGAAAACGTGCAGAAAGGCGGGAGCGAGCTGTTCAAGAAACGTATAGGTTTGCTCGAAGTCTGCGTCTGTTTCTCCCGGAAATCCGACGATGACATCGATTCCGATGAAGACGTCGGGAACGGCGGTGCGGAGCGTCTCGATCCGTGCGGCGAACTGTCGGGTATTGTATCGGCGGCGCATCAAGGCCAGAATGCGGTCGCAGCCGCTCTGTATCGGAATGTGGAAGTGGGGTTGGAATCGTTCCGAGCGGGCGGTAAACGCAATGATTTCGTCGGTCAGCAGATTGGGTTCGATCGACGATATGCGATAACGGTCGATCCCTTTCACCCGGTCCAGTGCCCGCAACAGGTCGAGGAACGTTTCGCCGGTCGATTTGCCGAAATCTCCGGTGTTGATTCCGGTGAGTACGATTTCCCGTTGTCCGGCGGCCGCGATCTTTTCGGCCTCGGCGACCAGATCGGCAATCGGAATGTTGCGGCTTGCCCCACGTGCATCGGGAATGGTGCAGTAGCTGCATCGATAGTCGCAGCCGTCCTGTACTTTCAGGAACGAGCGGGTCCGGTCTCCGGACGAGAAAGAGGCGAAGAAATGGGTCAGCTCTTCGGTGTCGCAGGTGTACACGGCGGGTTTACCCTTGGCGCTCAGTGCGGCGACACGATCGAAGACGGAGCCCTTGTCGTTGTTTCCGATGACCAGATCGACTCCGTCGATGGCCGCCAATTCTTGGGGACGCAACTGGGCATAGCAGCCCGTTACGGCGACGATGGCCTGTGGATTTTGGCGGATCAGTCGGCGGACGATGTTGCGGCACTTCTTTTCCGCGTGTTCGGTCACCGTACAGCTGTTGATTACATAGATGTCCGCCGTTTCGTTCGGAGCGACACGGGTGAAGCCACCGGCTTCGAACTCCCGAGCGATGGTCGAGGTCTCGGAGAAGTTGAGCTTGCAGCCCAACGTGTAGAATCCAACTTTCTTGACGTGGTCAGCCATAACGAATGATTTGTTTCGGATGGCAAAGGTACAAAACCGTGCCCGAATTTCGGCCGTTCCGCTTTTTTTGTTGCGTAAATCCCGAAAAAACGGTTAGTTTTGTGGCTGAAATGCAATCGGCGCGATGGAATTTCTGCAAGAGGTACTTCAATATAAATTCTTGATTCATGCAGTGTTGGCTTCCGTTCTTTGTGGAGTCGCCTGTGGGATGGTCGGAACCTATGTGGTTTGTCGCCGACTGGTGTTTCTGAGCGGAGGGATCACCCATTCGTCGTTCGGGGGAATCGGTATTGCCTACTATCTTGGGTTGAATCCTCTGCTCGGGGCCTTCTGTTTTGCGGTTCTGTCGGCTATCGGCATCGAAGCGTGCGCTGCGGACAAGCGCATCCGCGAGGACTCGGCGATCGGACTGATCTGGTCGTTGGGTATGGCCGTAGGTATTATTTTCGTCTACATGACACCGGGCTATGCCCCGAATCTGATGAGTTTCCTGTTCGGTAATATACTGAGTGTTACGGTCTCCGATCTGATCGGGATGGCGGTTGTCGTGGCTGCCGTGGTCGTAGTGTTCGCCCTGTTTTATCGCCCCGTAATGTACGTGGCCTTCGACCGCGAATATGCAGCCAGCCAGAATGTCCCTACACGGTGGATCGGTTATCTGATGGCCGTATTGATCGCCGTGACGATCGTCATTTCGATCCGTGTCGTGGGAATCGTCCTGCTGATCTCGCTGTTGACGATGCCGGCTGTGATCGCCAATCAGCTGACCCGTTCGTTCGGCCGGATGATGGTCGGAGCCTCTGTCGTAGCCGTTGTGGGTACACTGATCGGTCTCTATGCAAGTTATCTGCTCGACATTCCTTCGGGCGCCGCTACAATATTTGTACTCACCGTTGCGCTTATAATAGTAAAACTATTACCTTTGCGTAAATTTATCCGGAAGCGAAATGAAAACGGTGCATAAGCTTATTCTGAAGTCGTACGTCGGGCCGATGGTTCTTTCGTTTTTCATCGTCCTGTTCGTTTTCGTTTTGCAGTTTATCTGGCGGTATATCGATGAACTGGTCGGTAAGGGACTTGGTATGAGTGTCATCATGGAGCTGATGATGTATGCATCGTTGACACTAATTCCGACAGTTCTGCCGCTGGCCACGCTGTTTGCCGCGGTGATGACCATGGGAAACATGGGGGAGAACTACGAGCTGCTGGCCCTGAAGTCAGCCGGAATCTCCCTGCCGAAAATCATGCGGCCGTTGTTGATCCTGATATTTTTCGTTTCGATCGGGAGCTTTTTCCTTGCAAACGATATTACTCCGCTGGCATTCAAGAAGATGTCGGCCTTGATTTACGATATTCGACGGCAACAGCAGGTGATCGAGTTCAAGGACGGGCTGTTTTTCAATCTGGACAACGATATGAGTATCCGGGTCGAGCATCAGGATCCGAAGACCAAATTGTTGACGGGTGTGCTGATCTATGATGCGCGGGAGGCGCTGACGAGCGGGAAGATGCGTACGATCGTGGCCGATTCGGGGTATATCTCGCTGTCGGACGATAAAAAATATCTGCTGGCCACGCTGTATAACGGCGAAATGCACGAAGATTTGCGGAACTATCAGTGGATGAAGGATCAAACCCTCGACAGACGCTATTTCGATGTGTATAACATGGCGATTTCGATGACAGGTTTCGACTTTGCGCGGACGGACGTCTCTTTGTTCAGCGGCAGCCAGACCAAAAACATACATGACCTTTCGATTGGCATCGATTCATTGCGGAAGGTCAGCATAGACGCATCCAGCGCATCGTACCGTCCGTTGATCTCGAGCTTCCTGTTTACGAACGATCCGGGGCTCGGTGGGGATACGGTTGCAATCAAGGGCGGTCCGCAGGTCTATTTCAACGGAGCGATCGACAGTCTGGATCTGAGGACAAAGCAGAAGGTGTATAAGGAAGCGGCGGCAAAGGCGCGAAGTTCATTGAGCTTCTACTCTTTTGACGAGTCTACTTCGAAGGATGCGCTCTCTCAGCTCTATAAATATGAGGTCGAGTGGCATAAGAAGATTTCGCTTCCGGTGTCGATCCTGATCTTCTTTTTGATCGGGGCTCCGTTGGGTGCTATTATTCGAAAGGGCGGATTGGGTATGCCGGTGGTGGTGTCGGTCGGCTTTTTCGTCGTCTATTATATCATAATGATTACCGGGGAGAAGATGGCCAAGGAGGGAACTTGGAATGCCTTCATCGGAACGTGGATCGCTACGTTCATTCTGTTTCCCATCTCGTTCTACCTTACCTATAAGGCGACGAGCGATTCGAACCTGTTCAATGCCGAGTGGTATCAGATCCGCATGCAGCGGTTGCGCGGACATATTGTCCGACTGTTTCATAAAGAGAAAAATAAAAAATAAAAACAAAATAAAAGGTTATGTCAGAGGAACAAAATCGAGAAAGAGTACTCAGTACGGTCGATGAGGTATTGGAGGATATCCGTGCCGGAAAGATCGTAATCGTTGTAGATGATGAAGATCGCGAAAATGAGGGCGATTTTATTGTGGCGGGCGAGAAAATCACACCCGAGATCGTCAATTTCATGTTGCATAACGGACGGGGCGTATTGTGCGCACCGCTGACGGAGGATCGTTGCCGAGAGCTCGATCTGGACATGCAGGTGGCGACCAATACGTCGCTGCTGGGAACTCCGTTTACGGTGTCGGTCGACCTGTTGGGGCAAGGCTGTACGACAGGGGTTTCGGCAAACGACCGTGCAGCTACGATCCGTGCGTTGATAGATCCGGCCACGCGGGCATCCGATCTGGGACGTCCGGGACACATCTTCCCGCTGCGGGCCCGCAATCGGGGCGTGTTGCGCCGTCCGGGACACACCGAAGCCGTGATCGATCTGACACGTATGGCCGGCCTGCAACCCGGTGGGGCGTTGATCGAGATCATGAACGAGGATGGAACGATGGCCCGTATGCCGGACTTGGTGAAGATAGCCCAGAAGTACGGAATGAAGATCATCTCGATTGCGGATATTATCGCCTATCGTCTGCGGTCGGAGTCGATTGTCGAACGAGGCGAGATGGTGGATATGCCGACCGAGTGGGGACACTTCAAGTTGATTCCGTTCCGTCAGTCGAGCAACGGTTTGGATCATGTCGCTCTGATCAAAGGGGAGTGGAAGCCCGATGAGCCGGTTCTGGTTCGGGTTCATTCGTCGTGTATGACGGGCGATATTTTCGGGTCATGCCGGTGCGATTGCGGGGCACAGCTCCACGAATCGATGAAGATGATCGAAAAGGAGGGAAAAGGTGCGGTCGTTTACCTCAATCAGGAGGGGCGCGGAATCGGCCTTTTCAATAAGATGTGTGCCTATAAGTTGCAGGAAGAGGGTTACGATACGGCAGAGGCGAACATCAAGTTGGGCTTCAAGGTGGATGAGCGTGATTATGGCGTCGGGGCGAGCATCCTGCGCGAAATCGGCATCCGGAACATGCGCCTGTTGACCAACAATCCGCAGAAACGGGCCGGATTGGAGGGCTACGGTCTTCGGATCGTCGAGAATGTGCCGATCGTGATTCCGCCCAATACCTACAACGAAAAGTACCTGAAGACGAAAGAGACCGTGATGGGACACAAGCTCGGTCTGTTTAAATAGCAGGGCCGAACGGACGGAGCCCGATAGTGAGCAGGAGCTGCTGTCGGTAGCTGTGGCGGTTGTTACGGGTGAATCATTGCGTGAAGTGTCTGAGGACTCGGAGGCTTCTGTGTCGCAACTTGAACAACACGGCCGGGAAGAGGTACTTGAATAGACAAGGGGTAAAACTATGTAAAATAGGGCAAAGCGAAGAGGAAAGTTTATGGAGGCGAAGAAACTACGGATCGTATATATGGGTACACCGGATTTTGCGGTGGCTCCGCTTCGGCGATTGGTCGATGAGGGGTACAATATCGTCGGGGTCGTCACGATGCCCGACAAGCCGGCGGGACGTGGACTGCACATGCAGGCTTCGGCCGTCAAACGCTATGCCGTAGAGGCAGGGTTGCCCGTCTATCAGCCCGAAAAGCTGAAGGATCCCCAGTTTGTCGAGACGTTGCGGTCGTTGGCACCCGATCTGGGAATCGTCATAGCTTTCCGGATGTTGCCCGAAATCGTGTGGGTCATGCCCCGTTTGGGAACATTCAATCTGCACGCCTCGCTGTTGCCGCAATATCGGGGAGCCGCTCCGATCAATTGGGCGATAATCAACGGAGAGAAGGAGAGCGGTGTTACGACCTTCCTGCTGAACCATGAAATTGACAAGGGGGCTATCTTGTGCCAACAGCGCGTGGCGATCGACGAGGTGGATGATGCGGGAACGCTTCATGATAAGTTGATGAATGCGGGAACCGATCTGGTGGTTGAGACGATCGAACGGATTGCATCGGGAGCAATCGCTCCGGTGGATCAGCAGACGATCGAACCGCAGGTGGTTCGTGATGCACCGAAGATATTTAAAGAGACGTGTCGGATCGATTGGAGTGCGTCTTGCGATACGATCCGTAATTTGGTGCGGGGATTGAGCCCCTATCCGGCGGCGTGGAGCGAACTGCACAAAGAGGGTGCTTCTCCGATCGGAGTGAAAATCTTTCGGGTCCATGCGGAGATATGCCCGGCGGATCGATTGCCGGCTTCGGGAACGTTGGTTACGGATGGACGGACCTTTATGAAGGTGGCCTGTGCGGACGGTTACCTCTTTTTGGACGAGCTCCAGCTGGCCGGAAAGAAGCGGATGGCCGTTGCCGATCTGTTGCGGGGATTCAAGGAGGCGGCTTCGTACGCTTTTAGGTAAGGGTTCAGGCTGTATTTCGCATCGGTAACAGGGTCGGACAAAAAGCGAAGGATAAATTTCGGATTAATACTTTTTCGGACTTCAGCAAAGGCGGTTCGTCCAACGTCAACGAAATGGTCGCTATGAACCTGCGGGCCGTTCAACTGCAACGCTCTAACCGCGAACTGTCGCGGGAGGGAGAAAACATGAAGTTCATCCACATCGGTCGCTGGCCTTTGAATATTGCGAACAAATCCGGGACGCAAGACGGAATCAGTCAGAACAGATTCAATCGGATTGCGGTCGCTTGTCGCATGTGAGATATATGGATATGTAGAGACAAACAAAAGACTCTATCTTTCTCAAATCGAGTCAGGTAGAGTCTTTTTTGTTTGTGCAGTCCAATGGAGTTAATTTCCGAATTGTAGATGTTTCGCCCCCAGTTTACGGTGGATCCACAGGTTGATCCATACTCCCTATGATGAATAGTCTGTCGGCCGAAGTATGGGTCGGAGTCGGGTGATACTCCGACGTTCCGATGCCTTTACTCCATTGCATCCGGATCGTCGGTTCCGTTCGTTTTGATATACCTTTCAGCCTCTTCGAGTGCATGGAAAAACTCTTCGCCGAAACGACGGACAATCGCACTGCGTAACGACCGGTAGACAGGAATCCCCAAGCGTTTCCCGTTTCGACAGGCGCTGGAGCAGATGCTCCACCGGTGGTAGTTCAGCCCGATGCTGCCGTTGCTGAACCGGGTCAGCCGGATCGGGTAGAGGTGGCATGAGATCGGTTTGATGAAGTCGGTTTTCCCCAGCTGATAGGCCCGCTCGATGGCGCAAAGCGTTATGCCGTTCTCTTCGAACGAGAAGGCACATTCGGCCCGGCCGATCAAGGGGGTGGTGTAGTCGCCGTCGCTGTCGACAACGATGAATCCCTGCTTGCGGACGGCTTCGATACCTTCGGGTTTCATAAAGGGTTTATAGGCCTCGAACTCCTGTTCGAGCCGTTCGGCCTCTTCGATTTCGAGCGGAGCTCCCGCATCGCCCTCGACACAGCACATCCCTTTGCAGTGTGCCGGATCGCAACAAAACGGTTCGGTCAGCAGCTCCGTGCTGACGATTTTATCCTCGATCTCGATCATTTTGCACACTGATAAGTATCCTCGATGATGATGTCGTAGAGTTCCGAAACCGACATGCCGATCTGTCGGGCTTGTTGAGGAATGATGCTGTGTGCACTCATGCCCGGGATGGAGTTGATCTCGATCAGGTAGGGATCTTCGCCTTTTACGATGAAGTCGATCCGCACGACACCCCGGCAGTTCAACGCCTTGTAGGCATCTAAAGTCATACGGTTGATCTTCTTGACCAGTTCGGGAGCCAGCTGTGCCGGGGTAACCTCTTTGGCGAGCCCTTTGTATTTGGCGTCGTAGTCGAAGAATTCGTTCTCGCTGATCAGCTCCGTGATCGGGAAGATGTACTCTTTGCCGCCGGCGATCATGACACCGCAACTGATCTCACGCCCGGCGATATACTCTTCGATCAGTACACGGTCGCTCTCTTTAAAAGCCTCTTCGATGGCGGGGAGCAGCTCTTCGGTCCGTTTGACCTTGGTGACCCCGAAGCTGCTGCCGCTGGCGTTCGGTTTGACAAAGAGCGGAAGGCCCAGCGTGGCGGCGATCTGTTCGGGATCGGGACGGTTGTGGCGGTTCAGCACGATCTCGCGGGCCAAGTTGATGCCGGTTCCGTACAGGGCATGTTTACAGGCCGATTTGTCGAACGTCAATACAGAGGAGACGAATCCGCACGAAGAGTAGGGAACGTGCATCATGTCTAAATAACCTTGCAGCCGTCCGTCCTCGCCCGGAGTGCCGTGAATCAGAATCAAGGCATAATCCGGTCGGATTTTTACTCCTTTTACGGTTAGTGTGAAGTCGTTGCGGTCCAGTTCCGACACGTTTCCTTCATCGTCCGTATAGCGCCAATGTCCGTTGTGCAGGACGATTTTATATACATTGTATTTCGAGGGGTCGAGGCTTTTTTCGACCAGTTCGGCTCCTTCCAGTGCGATTTTCCATTCGGAGGACTCTCCACCGGTAATCAGTGCGATGTTTCTCATAGCTCAATCAATCAAAATGTGTGGACGTATCTGCCGCAAAACGCTTTTCGGTCATCGGGCACTCCCGTTCGTCCCGTTTTCGCTGCAAAGGTAGAATCAAATCGTAGAGATTGGTCACGATCCGCCCGATTTGCATTCGATTTTTTCGGAGTGAGGGTTGTCCCCCGATATTTTTATTCTTGGCCAACCGAAGCTCGAACCAATTACAGGGCAGAGAAGTGTGTGTGGTTCCCCGTTCGGCAGGTATTAAATTTTAGGGGTTGTACAGATCGAGATTCCGGAAGGCAAAGATTTCTTGTAACAGGACAATATACTCTTCGGCTTCGGGATGAGAACCGACAATCTGTTTTACGTGCAGGAAGTCGTTCATCGCCTTGTCGTACGCCCCGCTGCGGAAATAGAGGCGCCCCCGTTCCAACAACAGTTCGGTACGTTGCGGTTGTGATTCGAGGTCGCGGGTCAGTGCCTCGATCCGTTCGGTCGTGTTATTCATGGTATCCATACAGGTGGTGTTCGCGAATGAAGGTTCCGATGCCTTCGGGCAGTTCGTTTTCCGGAATTATGCCGTGTGCGATCGACGCGCGGAGGTCCGTAGCCGCTTGCGGCATCAGCGGAACGTTAGTGAGCGGGGTGAGCTTTTCGGCCCACGCAAGTTGAGGAATGGGGTACCCCTCACGCGGATAGACCCAAACCGGATATTCGTTTATTATCTTTTCGAAACCGTACCATGCGGAAAATCCGACGATGTTGTCGCTGCCGAGCAGCAACCCGAATCGGGTCCGCGGAAACTGGGCTTTCAGCGTTTCGAGCGTGTGCAGGGTACGCGACGGTTTTTCGAGCTGAAATTCGATGTCCGAAGCGAGCATTCGGTCTGCGTGTCGGGCGCTGCGGATGGCTATGCGAACCATCTCGATCCGTAAGGTCTCTGGCGCCAGTTCGTCGTACCGTTTGAACGGATTCTGCGGCGATACGACAAACCACAAGGCATCTGCCCCGATCGCGTCGAGCGCTGCATCCGCTACGGTCACGTGTCCGCGGTGAATCGGGTTGAACGAGCCGAAATAGAGTACAACGGTTTGAGACATGCAGTTATCCGATGAAAGATTCGGTAATGCGGGTGGCATCGGCAATGGCGGTCTCCAACGAATCGTTTACGACGATCTTGTCGAACAGGGGGGCATACGTGATCTCCTCTTCGGCTTTGGCGACCCTTTTGGCGATGGTTTCCGGAGTGTCGGTACCCCGTTTTTCGAGTCTCCGGCGCAACTCCTCCACCGACGGCGGCATGATGAAGATCGAAAGTGCATCGTCGCCGAATATCTTTTTCAGGTTGACACCCCCTTTGACATCGACATCGAAGACAATCACATGCCCTTTGTCCCAGATGCGTTTCAGTTCGGAGCGGAGCGTACCGTAGCAGGTGCCGGCATAGACCTCTTCCCATTCGACGAACTCACCGGCAGCCACTTTGTTTTTAAACTCCTCGTTGGTGAGAAAATAGTACTCTTTTCCGTTGACCTCACTGCCTCTCGGAGCGCGGCTGGTGGCCGAAATCGAAAACTCGAGCTGCGGAAAACGTTTCAGCAGGTGTCCGATCAGAGTCGACTTTCCGGATCCCGAGGGGGCGGAGAAAATGATGATTTTTCCGTTTTTCATGATGCTTCGGTAGTAACAGTTTTTTCGATGAGCCGATACTATAAAATGTTGAGCACTTGTTCCTTGATCTTTTCGAGCTCGTCCTTCATCTCGACGACCTTTTTCTGGATGGTCGCCTCGTTGGCCTTCGATCCCAGTGTGTTGATCTCGCGTCCGAGCTCCTGCGCGATGAAGCCGAGCTTGCGTCCGACTCCCTCTTCGGTGTGGGCGACTTCCCGGAAGTAGCGGCAGTGGTTCTGAAGCCTGATCTTCTCTTCGGTGATGTCGAGCTTCTCGATGTAGTAGATCATCTCCTGCTCCAGCCGGTTCGTGTCGTAGGGAATGCCGAGTGACTCGATATTTTCGCGGATACGGGTTTTGATGGTTTCGGTACGCGCCTTCTCGAAAGGTATGATCTCCTCCTTGAGCTGTTCGATTTTCGAAATCCGATGCAGCAGGTCGGCGATCAGCGTAGCTCCCTCCTGAAGTCGGAATGCATCGATGCGGTCGAGTGCCTGATCGAGGCTGTTCATGATGGCGTCGGTCTCTTCGTCCGAGAGGTCCTGTGTGTCGTTCTGGATCACATCCGGCAGCCGGAGGATGGAAGAGATCGCAGCGGCATTTATCTCCGAAGTGTTCCATGCGATGCCGTTGTTCTCGGCGATGCGGCGGAGTTGGGCGTAGTATGCGTCGAAAGCTGCAGGGTCGATGTTGACCGGAGTGGAGGGGCCCACATTTTCGTAGCTGATGAAGGCATCGACCTTACCCCTGAGCAACCGTTTCCCGATTCGGTTTCGGATATCGTATTCGAGAGCCCGGTATATGGCCGGCAGTTTGACCGAGAGGTCGAGCTGCTTGCTGTTGAGCGAGCGGATTTCGACGGTTATTTTTTTGTGTTCGAGCAAGGTTTCTCCTTTGCCGAACCCTGTCATGGATTTGATCATGTATAAGTCTGTTAGAAGTGTTCCACAAAAATAGGTTAAAAAGCCGTCGCAAAAAAATAAAAAGTGCACACCGCAGGCAAAAGGGTGAGAAAAACTTTCGGATTTTAGAAATAATTTAATAACTTTGGAGCGTTCTTGTTGTCGCGGTGGCATTCAAGAGCGATCTTCAAAAGGTAAAATTGATTTTAAATATTGATTACTTACAGCTATGAAAAAACACAATTTTAACGCAGGTCCTTCCATTTTACCCCGAGTAGCCATTGAAAATGCGGCCAAAGCCGTTCTCGATTTTGAAGGCAGCGGTCTGTCGCTGTTGGAAATCTCTCACCGTTCGAAAGATTTCGAGGCAGTGAACGACGAAGCGGAGTCCCTGTTCCGCGAGTTACTGAATGTCCCCGACAATTATAAGATTCTGTTCTTGGGTGGTGGTGCCAGCACGCAGTTCTTCCACATTCCCTACAATCTGCTCGAAAAGAAAGCCGGTTATATCAATACGGGTGTGTGGTCGAAAAAAGCGATCAAGGAGGCCAAACTCTTCGGCGAAGTAGAGGTTATCGCCTCTTCCGAGGATAAGAACTTTACTTATATCCCTAAGGACTATAAGATCCCGACCGATATCGATTATCTGCACATCACAACCAACAATACGATCTACGGTACCGAGTACCAGACCGATATCGACTCTCCGGTGCCTTTGGTTGCCGATATGAGCTCCGATATTCTGAGCCGTCCGGTGGATGTTTCGAAATATGGCTTGATCTATGGTGGTGCCCAGAAAAATATCGGACCTGCCGGTGTGACGTTCGTTATCGTTCGTGAAGACATCCTCGGCAAGGTTTCTCGTCCGCTGCCTTCGATGGTCGACTACCGCAACCACATTGCCAGCAAGTCGATGTTCAATACGCCTCCGGTATTTGCCATCTACGTGGTCAAAGAGACGCTGAAATGGTTGAAGTCGATCGGTGGTGTAGCTGAAATTCAACGCCGCAATCAGACTAAGGCCGAGCTGCTGTACAACGAAATCGACCGCAACTCGTTGTTCGTAGGTACTGCTGTTAAAGAGGACCGTTCGAAGATGAACGTATGTTTCGTGATGCAGGAAAAATATGCCGATCTGGCTCCCGAATTCCTCGAATTTGCCAAGAACAAAGGTATGGTCGGTGTTAAGGGGCACCGTCTGGTGGGCGGCTTCCGGGCTTCGATCTACAATGCACTGCCTATCGAAAGCGTACAGGCTTTGGTCGACTGCATGCAGGAGTTCGAAAAGTTGCACGCTAAGTAGTCAGACCCCTTCCGATGGGATTGATCCGAACGATATGGCCGTCGCCGTTTGAAGTAGGCAAGGCGGTCTATTTTGAAACTTTAGAAAATGCTTTGTTTATGAAAATATTGGTAGCAACCGAAAAACCGTTCGCCAAGGCAGCGGTGGACGGAATTCGAAAAATCGTTGAGGATGCAGGGTATGAATTGGCCCTGTTGGAAAAATATACGGACAAGGCCGATCTGTTGGCCGCAGTGAAGGACGCCGACGGACTGATTATCCGTAGCGATAAGGTGACTGCCGAAGTGGTTGATGCAGCCGAGAAACTGAAAATCGTGGTACGTGCCGGTGCCGGATACGACAATGTCGATTTGGCGGCTTGTACGGCAAAGGGCATCGTCGTGATGAACACTCCGGGCCAGAACTCCAATGCAGTGGCCGAATTGGTAGTATGTATGATGATCTACATGTCGCGGAATCAGTTTACGCCCGAGGCAGGTAAGGAGATCAGCGGCAAACGGCTCGGTATTCAGGCTTACGGAAACGTGGGACGTATCGTTGCCCGCTACGGAAAAGGTCTGGGCATGAAGGTTGCCGCATACGATCCGTTCGTGGCTCCGGCCGTTTTCGAAGCTGACGGTGTGGAGATGGTCGACTCGCTCGACAAACTGTACGAAACCTCAGATTTCGTGTCGTTGCACATTCCCGCAACCGATCAGACCCGCAAGTCGATCGGTTATGACCTGTTGACCAAGATGCCTAAAGGTGCGGTTTTGGTGAACACGGCCCGTAAGGAGGTGATCGACGAAGAGGGCTTGATCAAGGCTTTGGAAGAGCGGCCCGATCTGAAATACATTACCGACATCGCAGCAGATTCTCAGGCGCTGATGAACGAGAAGTTTGGCAAACGCGTGTTCGCAACCCCGAAAAAGATGGGTG
This sequence comes from uncultured Alistipes sp., assembly GCA_900546005.1. Taxonomy (GTDB): domain Bacteria; phylum Bacteroidota; class Bacteroidia; order Bacteroidales; family Rikenellaceae; genus Alistipes_A; species Alistipes_A pullicola. The sequence goes on from URBJ01000024.1 coordinate 13,073, forward strand.
CCCAGACGGCAGAGGCCAACATCAATGCCGGTTTGGCAGCGGCCAATCAGATCGTGGACTTCTTTAAGACCGGAAACCGTAAATTCCAAGTCAACAAGTAGTATTTAATCTGATAAGATAAAAGCCTAAGCCTCCGTATTCCGAGATGTCTACGGGGGCTTAATTTTAATTAAGAAGAGAAGGAGAAAAGAGTCATGGTAAGGATAAAACCATTTAAAGGAATACGTCCTCCGAAAGCTTATGCGGCGGAGGTGGCATCGCGTCCGTACGATGTGTTGAGTTCGGAGGAGGCCAAACGGGAAGCGACCGAAAAGTCGCTGTTGCATATCATCAAGCCCGAGATCGATTTCGATCCGATTGCCGACGAGCACTCCGAGGAGGTCTATCGCAAGGCGGTGGAGAACTTCAAGCTCTGGAGAGAGAAGGGTTGGTTGGTGCAGGACGATACGGAGAAGTATTACGTCTATGCCCAGACGATGGAGGGACGGACCCAGTATGGTCTGGTTGCTGCGTGTCATTTCGATGACTATTTGACCGGAAAGATCAAGAAACACGAGTTGACCCGTCCCGATAAGGAGGAGGATCGTATGATCCACGTCCGCAATCAGCAGGCCAACATCGAGCCGGTTTTCTTTTCCTATCCGGCAGTCGAGGAGATGGACCATATCGTGCGGGACATCGTGGAAAATCAGGAGGCTGAGTACGATTTTACGGCGGCAGACGGATTCCGTCATCAGTTTTGGGTGATCAACGACAAGGCGGTCATCGATCGGATTACGCAGATTTTTGCCGAGGTCCCGGCGTTGTATGTGGCCGACGGACACCACCGGACGGCTGCTGCGGCTCGTGTCGGACAGGAGATGATGCAGAAGAATCCGGCCCATACGGGCAACGAGGAGTATTGCTTCTTCCTTGCGGTAATCTTCCCGGACAGCCAGCTGAAGATTATCGATTACAATCGTGTAGTGCGTGATCTGAACGGATTGACGCCGGAGGCACTGCTCAAGGCTTTGGAGAAGAACTTCGAGGTGGAGGACAAGGGAACGGAGATATACCGTCCGGCGGCACTGCACAACTTCTCCATGTATCTTGGTGGGCATTGGTATAGCCTGACGGCACGCAAAGGGACCTACGACGACAATGACCCGATCGGGGTGCTCGATGTGACGATCCTTTCGAATCTGGTGCTGGACGAATTGCTCGGCATCAAGGACCTTCGGACCGACAAGCGGATCGATTTTGTGGGCGGAATACGTGGACTCGGCGAGCTGAAAAACCGGATCGACAGCGGGGAGATGCAGGTGGCATTTGCTCTGTATCCTGTTTCGATGAAGCAGCTGATCGACATAGCCGACACGGGCAACATCATGCCGCCGAAGACGACGTGGTTCGAACCCAAGTTACGGTCCGGTTTGGTGATCCATTCATTGAAATAGAGGGACAATTTATCGATAAAACGGAGCGCTCGAAGCGCTCCGTTTTGTTTTTGTACCGTATTGTAAATAAGCCAAGAAAAGGAAAAAAAGAGAGATTAGATGTCGTAATTCCAGCCGAAAAATCGTATGACGTTCGGAAAGTCGTTTTTACATTTGACTGACAAAAAAAGTGATTTATGGCAAAAATCAGAGGAATCGTAACGATCGAACAGGAGCGGTGCAAGGGTTGCGGCTTGTGTGTCGAGGCGTGTCCGAGCGGGGTGCTCGAGTTGGCTCTCGAGGTGAACGGCAAGGGGTACCATTACGCAAAAATGGCGAATCCCGATGCGTGCACGGGCTGTACGTCATGTGCGCTGATGTGTCCGGACTGCTGTATTACGGTGTATCGCCAGAAAGATTCGAACGATTAAAAAAGAGGTAAACGATGGAAGAGATCAGATTGATGAAGGGCAACGAAGTGATTGCCGAAGCGGCGGTTCGTTGCGGATGCGACGGATATTTCGGATATCCGATCACACCTCAATCGGAGATATTGGAGACATTATCGGCAATGCGGCCGTGGGAGACGACAGGAATGGTCGTTGTGCAGGCCGAAAGCGAAGTAGCAGCCATCAATATGGCATACGGAGGTGCCTCATGCGGTAAACGGGTCATGGTGTCGTCGTCGAGTCCGGGAATCAGCCTGATGTGTGAAGGGTTGAGCTATCTGGCCGGCGCCGAATTGCCTTGCCTTGTGGTGAATGTTTCGCGGGGAGGCCCGGGGTTGGGAACGATACAACCTTCGCAGGCAGACTACTTTCAAGCAGTCAAAGGTGGCGGACATGGAGATTACCATCTGATCGTTTTGGCTCCGAATTCGGTGCAGGAGATGTATGATTTTGTCTCTTTGGGATTCGATCTGGCATTCCGCTACCGGAATCCGGTGATGATTCTCTCCGACGGAGTGATCGGACAGATGATGGAGAAAGTTGTGTTGTCAGCCCCGAAACCTCGCTGGAGCGACGAACAGATTGCCGAGATGTGGGGCTCGTGGGCCGTGACGGGAAAACCGGCCTCGCGGACACGGAACATCGTTACCTCGGTCGAGCTCGACCCGTTGCGTCAGGAGCGGTTCAACCACAAGTTGACGGATAAGTATCGGACGATTTGCGAACGGGAGGCGCGTTGTGAGATGGTTGCCTGTGAGGATGCCGACTATGTGATCGTCGCCTATGGATCGTCGGCCCGGATTTCGCAGAAGGTGGTCGAATTGGCCGCCGAGGATGGATTGAAAGTGGGGTTGTTCCGACCCATTACGCTCTATCCGTTTCCTGAGCGGGAGATCGAACAGTTGTCGCGTCGGGTGAAGGGTTTCCTGTCGGTCGAGATGAGCATGGGCCAGATGATCGAAGATGTAAAGCTCGCATCGCGGTGTCGGGTTCCGGTCTATCATTTCGGTCGGACGGGCGGTGTGATCCACACGCCCACGGAGGTATATGAAGCATTGAAGTCTAACTTTTTACAGAAATAGAGAGATATGGCAGCGAGAGAAGTGGCTCGGACTCCTGAAAACAAGGTCTATTCGAAACCCCGGTTGTTGACCGATGCGGTCATGCATTTCTGTCCGGGATGCAGCCACGGGACGATACATAAATTGATTGCCGAGGTGATCGACGAAATGGGAATGGAGCATAAGGCGATCGGCATCTCGCCCGTAGGGTGCGGAGTGTTGGCCTACGATTATATCGACATCGACTGGGTCGAAGCGGCTCACGGACGTGCGGCAGCGGTCGGAACGGCGATCAAGCGGTTGAATCCCTCCAAACTGGTTTTTACCTATCAGGGAGATGGTGACTTGGCCGCAATCGGAACTGGTGAGACGATACATGCCTGCAATCGAGGCGAAAACATAACGATCATCTATGTCAATAACGCCATCTACGGAATGACCGGTGGACAGATGGCCCCGACGACCCTGCTGGGGCAGCGGACGGCGACTACGCCTCAGGGACGTGATGCCGCACAGCACGGATATCCGTTCAAGGTGGGGGATATGTTGGCTCAACTGGATGGAGTGTGCTACGTGACCCGCCAGAGCGTACATACGCCGGCTTCGGTACGTCGTGCCAAAAAGGCGCTTCGCAAGGCTTTCGAGAATTCGATGCAGCAGAAGGGTCTGTCGTTTGTTGAGTTTGTATCGACGTGCAGTTCGGGATGGAAGATGACACCGGTCGAGGCGAACCGTTGGTTGGCCGAACATATGTTGCCGGTCTATCCGCTGGGCGACATAAAGGGTTAAGCATTAAAACGAGAAGCAAAAGATGAAAGAGGAGATAATCATAGCCGGATTCGGCGGACAAGGAGTCCTGTCGATGGGAAAGATTCTTGCCTATTCGGGGGTGATGCAGGGTCAGGAGGTGAGTTGGATGCCCTCCTATGGACCGGAGATGCGTGGAGGCACGGCCAATGTTACGGTGATTCTGAGCGATGAGCGGATCAGCTCTCCGATCGTACACGATTACGATACGGCCATCGTGCTCAATCAGCAGAGTTTAGACAAGTTTGAACCTCGGGTCAAACCCGGAGGTGTGTTGATCTACGATCCGAACGGCATCGTCCGGCTGCCCGAACGGAAGGATATTCGCGTGTATGAAATTTCGGCGACCGAAGAGGCAGCGCGTAGCGGTAATATTCGTGTGTTCAATACGATGGTTCTCGGGGGTTATCTGAAAGTTTGTCCGGTGGTTTCGTTTGAAAACGCTTGTCTCGGCTTGAAGAAGTCGCTGCCCGAACGGATGGCCTCATTGATTCCGGCCAATATTGCAGCTTTACAGCGGGGTATGGAGATCATTCGGCAGATTAATTGAAAAATTGAAAAAAAATCTTAAATTTGTCGGACAGTCATTAAAACGGATAGGGATATGATTAGAATCAATGTATTCATTCAGGTCGGTGCAGAACACCGTGCCGAAGTAGTGGAAACGGCCAAAGAGCTGGTCGCAAAATCGTTGAACGATGCCGGATGTGTTGCATACGATATTTTTGAAAGTGCAACCCGGCCGGATGTATTGATGATTTGCGAGACATGGAAGGATGCAGCGTCGCTTGCTGCGCACGAAAAAGCTCCTCATTTTGTCTCGTTGGTTCCCAAGATTCAGGCAGTTGCCCCAATGAAGATCGAGAAGTTCGATTTTTAGAATCTTCGCCCGAATCGGCAATTTTACGAAATAATCGTTAACTTTGTACGCTACCGAATTTTCGAGGGATGAGTACAAAGAGGGTTATTTCGTTTTTTATTTTCTGTGTGGTCATATCGACGACCGTTTTGGGACAGTCACGCAGACGAAGTTCGTCCGTGCCGCCGCAGTTGAACCTCGAGGCGCTGCCGTGCCGACCGATGGATACCCTGCCCACGGAAGATCCCGAGACGCAAATCATCCTTTTCAGCAACAATACGTGGAGCTATTATAGGCCGACGCTTGTCGTTCGTGATTCGCTGCCGGTCTATACACGACACTGGGACACCTCACAGGTGTTTGCCTACAAGAGTATTGCCTACGAGGATCTGCCACAGGTTACCGAGTTGAATCTGGTTCAGGAGTTGGCCGATTTCCATGCGCCGATCATCGGGGACATCTTCTCGAAATACGGACCCCGTGGACGGCGAAACCACAATGGAGTGGATATTCCACTGAAAATCGGAGAGCCGATCTATGCGACTTTCGACGGTAAGGTGCGTTATGCGAAGTATAATACCGGAGGTTTTGGCAATTTGGTCATCGTACGCCACGAAAACGGATTGGAGACATGGCATGCACACCTTTCGCGAATCAACGTTGCTGTGAACGACTACGTGAAGAGCGGACAGGTGATCGGATTCGGTGGTTCGACCGGCCGGAGCCGGGGGCCCCACCTGCACTTCGAGATGCGCTATTGCGACCAGACGTTCGATCCCGAATTTATAATCGATTTTCAATCGGGGCAGCTTCGCTACCAGACGTTCGCATTGGAGAAGAAGTTTTTCAACATCCACTCTCGTGCATCCGAGATTCTCGAGGAGGACGATGACGACTTCATGATGCTTGCCGGACTGGACTCCACCGTGACCTCGAGCGATATATTGGAACATATTGCCGAAGCGCAGCAAAAGGAGGAGCAGAAGAGCAAGCAGACGACCCTTTCACAAGGCACGGCCGTGTATCACACCATCCGTCAGGGTGACATGCTGAGTAAGTTGGCTGTAAAATATGGGGTGAGCGTGCGACAGATCTGCCGGTTGAACAACATCAATGAAAATACGATTCTGCGCCTCGGTCGGAAATTGCGGATCAAATAGAGAGGCTGTCGGAGGGAGAATAGCACACCCCAATAAACGAAGTAGACTGGTGTGGAGGGCTGGGGCGGATAATGCTTGCACAAAAACAAGGAGCTTTCCGTATGCTTTATGACTTTTGCCACATAACCGGCTCCGACACAAACGCACAATATTATTATCGCCACACCACATAGTGTTGCTGAAAGGCCGTTAGCCGGTCAAAGGGCGATATTTTCGGGATTTTAGATTTAGGAATCAGCCGTATGGGCTATTTTGCATAATTCCGTGCACCGAAGATGTAACTGCCGATGCGTACCGTCGTAGCACCGCATTCGATGGCGATCGGATAGTCCGATGTCATGCCCATCGATAGCGTGTCGAAATCGGCATCGAAGAACTCCTCCCGCAACGTCTTGAACAGATCGTGCAACCCCGAGAATTCCTTTCGAATCAGGTCGGTGTCTTCGGTGTTGGTCGCTACTCCCATCAAACCCCGAAACCGTATAGCGTTTAACTCTTTATAACGCCCCGTTTTCAGGTATTCGATCAGCTCCTGTGCCTTCCATCCGTGTTTGGCCTCCTCTTGTGCAATGTGTACTTCGAACAGTACATCGATCGTCCGTTTGTTTTTGAGAGCCTCCTTTTGGATGGTGAGTAGCAGTTTCTCGGACTCGACCGAATGGATCATCTTTACAAACGGAGCGATGTATTTGACCTTGTTGGTCTGCAGTCCCCCGATCATGTGCCATTCGATGTCGTGGGGCAGCTGTTCGTATTTGGCGAGCAACTCCTGCGGCCGATTCTCCCCGAACACGCGCTGTCCGGCCCGATAGGCTTCCATGATCGTTTCGGGCGGATAGGTCTTCGATACGGCGATCAGCTGGACTTCTGCCGGAAGACTCTTCTTCAGTTCGGTGATTTTATCGGCGATAGACATCTCTTAAAATAATTACCGCCACGGATTTTTGTCCGCAGTGAGGATTTACTGTTTTTTGAGAAAATCGATTCGGGAGTTGTAGCCGAGCTCTCGGTTCGAAATTATTTGATCAAACGGTTGGTCTGTGTATCGGGAAATACGACCCACGGTTTGAAGGTTTTAGCCTCTTCGAAGTCCATCATGGCGTACGAGATGATGATGATCACATCCCCCACGACGCACCGCCGCGCTGCGGGACCGTTCAGACAGACGGCGCCGCTGCCCCGTTCGCCTTTGATGATGTACGTTTCGATGCGTTCGCCGTTGTTGACGTTGACGATCTGTACCTTTTCTCCTGCGATCAGATTGGCTGCATCGAGCAGATCTTCATCGATCGTGATACTTCCTACGTAACTGAGGTTGGCCTGTGTGATGGTCACACGGTGTATCTTGGATTTGAGTACCTCTATCTGCATGTTGTTTTCAGGTTGTTCCGGCAGCGACCCGACGGATCGCCACCGCGATTGTCGACGGCAAAATTAGTAATTATATTTAAAACCCCAATTTATTTTTCCGTCCGATGTCTGTTTTCTGTTTTGTCGTTTTTCGCGGCGTGCTACATGGCGATGTTGTCGATCAGCCGAACCGCTCCGGCATGAACGACGATACAGCCCCGTACGTTTTCGGCCTCACTCCAGTCGGAAATATCCTGCAGGGTGTCGGCATTTACGATCGAAAAGTACTCGACGTGCAGCAGCGGATTGGCGTTGATCCGTTCGATGACCCGGCGTTTGGTCTCTTCGACCGGTAAGGCTCTGTGGAGCTCGGCCGCTTCGCGGAGGCTCTGGTAGATCAGAGGGGCAGCTTTCCGATGTTCGGGCGTGAGCAACAGGTTGCGAGAACTCATGGCCAGACCGTCCGACTCGCGGACGATGGGGCAGGCTACGATTCGGATCGGATAGTTGAGCTGGCGGACCATTTCGCGGATGATGGCGATCTGTTGGAAGTCCTTCTCTCCGAAGTAGGCGGTGTCGCAGCCGACAATGTCGAACAGGCGGCTGACGACCTGAGCCACACCGTTGAAGTGTCCCGGACGGCTCGGACCCTCCATGACTTTGTCGAGCTGTCCGAAATCGAATATGCGCGTGTCCTTTTCGGGGTATATCTCTTCGACCGAAGGCATGAAAGCGAAGTCAGCGCCGGCTTTTTCGAGCAGGGCGATGTCGGCCTCGGCAGTACGTGGATAGTTCTTCAGGTCGTTTGGATCGTTGAACTGGGTCGGGTTGACAAAAACGCTGACTACGACTGTGTCGCACTCTTTTCGGCAGCGGTCGACCAAGGATAGATGTCCCTCATGCAGGGCTCCCATCGTGGGAACGAAACCGCATGTTCCTTTGCGTTGTTTCAAGGCTTCAGAAAGCTTTGAACTCTCGGTAAAAACTTTCATCGGGTTTATCTTTTTTCAATAGTCTCAAACCTTATTTTGGCATTACAAAGGTAGAAATTAGATCAGAATATGCTAATTTTTTTTCGAAAAAAGGGATAACTTTGTCGTGGAATAGCGAAGAATCCTATGAAAAATATTGTAAAATTATCGATACTTATGGTAGCATGTATTGCGGGTTTCGGCTCTTGCCGGAGAGACCGAGAGGTGAAGAATGAGTTTCAATGGGTCGTGGATCGTTTTGATGACATCCGCGTGTTGAAGTATCAGGTTCCGGAGTTCGATTCGCTTTCGCTGAACGACAAGCTGTTGGTCTATTATCTGGGTCAGGCGGCGCTTTGCGGACGCGACATCCTGTTCGATCAGAACGGGAAGTACAACCTGCGGATTCGGCGTACGCTCGAGGCTATCTATCAGGGATACACCGGTGACCGCGAGGACGAACGTTTCAAACAGTTCGAGAAATATTTGAAGAAGGTGTGGTTTGCCAACGGAATCCATCACCACTATTCGACCGATAAGTTTCGCCCGGAGTTTCAGGAAGCCTATTTCGACCTGCTGGTGCGTGAGACACCGAAAGAGTTTTTCCCAACCGATTTCGGGGATGTCGATCAGGTGATCCAGACCATCAAACCGATCATGTTCGATCCCGATACGATGGCCAAACGGGTCAATCTGGCGGCCGGGGAGGATCTGATCGTGACTTCGGCCAATAACTATTACGAAGGGGTGACCCAGAAGGAGGTCGAGGAGTATTATGCGGCTCGGATCGATACCACCGATCAGAAGCCTGTCTCTTATGGTCTGAACAGCAAGATGGTGAAAGATGCGTCGGGGCGGATTACAGAGCGGGTTTGGCGTGTCGGCGGCATGTACTCCGCAGCGATCGAGAAGATTGTCGAGTGGCTCGAAAAGGCCTCCGAAGTAGCCGAAGGACAACAGAAAAAGACCATAGATGAGCTGATCGCGTACTATAAAAGCGGACGGTTGCGGGACTTCGACCGGTACAACGTATTGTGGTTGGAGGATACGGTTTCGCGTGTCGATTTCGTGAACGGATTTATTGAGAGTTACGGCGATGCATTGGGGTATCGCGGGGCTTGGGAAGGGTTGGTCAATTTCCGGGATGAAGCGGCCACGCATCGTACCGAAACGATCAGCAATATGGCACAGTGGTTCGAAGATCACTCACCGATCGATCCTCAGTTCCGTAAAAAAGAGGTAAAAGGTGTCTCGGCCAAAGTGATTACGGCAGCTATGCTGGGTGGGGATTGTTATCCGGCGACGCCGATCGGAATCAACCTGCCGAACTCCGACTGGATTCGTCGCGACCACGGTTCCAAGTCGGTGACGATCGGAAACATTACCTATGCTTATGAAGAGGCGGCGAAAGGGAGCGGTTTTGCTGAGGAGTTCATGTACGACGAGGAGACGATCGATCGGTACAAACGCTATGGATCGTTGGCCGATAACCTGCACACCGATCTGCACGAGTGCTTGGGGCATGGTTCGGGATGTTTGGCCGAAGGCGTGCGGGGCGATGAACTGAAGAACTATTCATCGACTCTTGAGGAGGCGCGGGCCGATCTCTTTGCGCTCTACTATCTGGCCGATCCGAAGATGGTTGAACTGGGGTTGATTCCGACGCTCGACGTGGCGAAAGCGGCCTATGCACAATATATGTTGAACGGTCTGATGACCCAGCTGGCCCGTATCGAGTTGGGTAAAAACGTGGAGGAGGCCCACATGCGTAACCGGAAATTGATCGCCGAGTGGTGCTATGAAAAGGGTCGGGAGCAGAATGTGGTTGAGAAGGTTCGCCGCGACGGAAAAACCTATGTGGTGGTTCATGATTACGATAAGCTCAGGGGACTTTTCGGCGAGTTGCTGCGTGAGATTCAACGGATCAAGAGTACGGGTGATTTCGAGGCGGGGCGTGATCTGGTCGAGACCTATGCGGTCCGGATTGATCCCGAACTGCATCGAGAAGTACGAGAGCGGTATGCAAAATTGGATCTGCCGTTGTTCAGCGGGTTTGTGAATCCGATCTATCACCCGGTGATGGAGAATGGACAGATCGTCGATGTGACGGTTGAATACACCGATGATTACGTGGGGCAGATGTTGGAATATTCTAAGGAGTACTCATATCTTCCGTCGGTGAATTGATTGACTGAGGGAGATCGACTCGAAAAGATTTTTTGTTGATTCGACGTGGCGTGCTTCTGGAGTAGCGGGGAAATTGAGGGGAGGGAATAGAGGAATAGAGGGGAAAGCGTATGTATGTTTTCTTCTTGTGTGGAAAAAAGAGAGCGAGTGAGTCAGTGTGAATCCGGGAAGAATCGGTTAAAGGTTTTCCGAAGGAAAAAATTACGCGATGAGATAGATAGCAAAACAAAGCAAGCGAGGAGGTCTGAAACTTCGGACCTCCTCGCTTGCTTTGTGTCTATTCGGGACTACTGCTCGATCGGTTCGTTGAGCCGAACTACGATCGGTTCGAATCCGAGTGAACGTACATTCTCGAGCTGTGAGGCAGCATCCCCTACGACGACCACGGTCATGCGGTTGAAGTCCATATATTTTTCGATGATCTGTTTGGCCTTCTCCAGCGTGATCGACTTGAGGGTCTGTTCGCGTTGTTTGACGTAATCGTCCGGCAGACCAAACAGTGCGATTGTGCGCAACATGTTCAGTTGTGCATTGGGGGTCTCAAAGGCTCCGCACATGGTCCGCAGCATCGACTCTTTCGATTTGTCGAGCCACTCTTGCGAGTACTCTTCGCCGTAGTTCTCCAAAATGTTGCGGAACAGGTCGAGCGACTCTTTGGTCACGGTAGCCTGAACGCTCGACCACGCTTGGAATGTATTGATCCGGTTGTTCTGGCTGAAGCCGGAGTAGGCTCCGTAGGTGTAGCCGTGTTGCAGCCGGAGGATTTCGAAGAGCAGACTTCCGGACGATTCACCTAACTTGTCGTTGACGATCGTTGCCGGATAGGCATCCGGATCGGCAGCGGACATCGCTTTCGAACCGATGATGATGAACGATTGCCGTGCTCCCGGGTAGTCGGCAAAGTAGATCTGCGGACCCCGATCTTCAGCGGAAGCGGAAACGTTTTCGGTCGTAGAGGCAGATGGTGCGGTGTCGGCAGCTTTGGTCGATTGATCCGATGCTTTCCAGTGTTTGGTCAGATTGGCAAGAGCGTGTACCGTCTGCTTCTTGTCCATGCCGCCCACAAAACTCATCCGAGCCTGTTGCGGTTTGATGTTTTGGGCATAGAACTGTTTCAGATCGTCGAGCGTGATGGCCGAAATGCTCTCTTCGGTTCCGAGGGCGTTGTTGGCAAGCAGGGAGTCGCTTCCCGTGTAGAGGGCCTTGTAGAAGAGGTCCGAAGCGATCGCCTGCGGTTCCGTAGCCCGTTGGCGGATGTTGTCCAAGGCCCGTTCCCGAACCACTTCGAACGATTTCTCATCCCAGCGCGGCTCGAGCAACATCTCTTCTACGAGCGAAATGACCTGCGGGAAATTCCGCTTCAGACAGTTGCCGCTCAGGGTCATCGACTCACGACCCGATCCGAAACGAATCTGCGCTCCCAATTGTCCGATGGCCTCTTCGAGCTCTTCGGGAGTCCGTTTGGCGGTTCCTTCGTTAAGCATCTGTGCGGTCAGGTAAGCGGTTCCGATCTTGTCGGGCGAGTCATGCAGCATACCCTGATTCAGCTCGATGGCAAACGAAACGAGCGGAAGTTCGTCGTATTCGATGCCGCGCAACGTCATGCCGTTGCTCAACTGCTCGGTCCAGATAGCAGGTGTCTTTACCTCCGGAGTATTGGGCAACAGTCCCGGTTCGATGCTGCGGTCGAAGGCCGACGGTGTCTTTTCGTAGGGGTCATCGACCACTTTACCCGATTCGGAGTTCAGCTCCTGCTCCTCGATGCTCTCCTGATCCGAGAAGACCTGTGTGGCGCCGCTCAACGCGAGCTCCTGTCCGTTTTGCGGGAAGATGCTGATCGATAACAGGTTCTTACCTTTGATATATTTTTCGTAAACGCGCATGACATCTTCGGGCGTTACGGCACGGTATCGTTCGAGGTCTTTCAGCGTCCGGTCGGGCGTTCCTCCGAAGACGTTGTCCCGTGCCATCGAGAGCGCTTTTCCGTTGGTCGACGTGAGCCGATTGTAGGTCCGCGTCTCTTCCTGTACCTTGTATCGTTCGAGATCTTTCGGGTCGATACCGTTTTTCTCGAAGCGGGCAAGTGCCTCGTCATAGGCGGCGCGGACCTCGTCTAACTTGACGTTGGGAAAGGTTTTGGCATCGAAGACAATCATACCGGCCCGTTCGAGCTGGTAGTGGAACATTTCGACTTCGGGGGCTAACTTGCGCTCTTCGACGATCACTTTATACAGCGGGGACTTCTTGTCTCCGGCGAGCAGATTGGTCAAAAAGTCGAGGGCATACCCGTCTTCGTTGTAGGTCTCTACGCCCGGATAGGCGAGCAGCAGCATCGGGGCGTTGCAGAACACGTCTTCATAGGAGATGTTGCGGCTCGAGTCGAGCGTGACGTTCTCAACGACGGGTTGTTCGGGTTTCGGACGTGCAGCGATCTCTCCGAAATATTTTTCGATAAAGGCTTTTGCCTGAGCTTTGTCGAAATCGCCGGCCAGAACCAACGTGGCGTTCGACGGCGAGTAGAATTTGTTGTAGAACTCTTTCACATCGTCGATGGTTGCACTTCTGAGGTCGGGGATTTCACCGATTACGGTCCAGCTGTATGGATGTCCGGCCGGGAACAGGTTCTTAAAGACCAGATCGAAAGCCAGTCCGTAGGGGGCATTCTCCATCTGCCGTTTTTCGTTCGACACGACATCGATCTCCCGTTTCAGTCCTCCTTCGGTGACCGTGTTGATAAAGAAGCCCATGCGGTCCGACTCCATCCACAGCACCTTTTCGAGAGCATCTCTTGGAACGGTCTCATAATAGACGGTACCATCGTTGCTGGTCCCACCGTTAAAGGTTCCGCCTAATGCGTCGATTTTCTGGAAAAAAGCGTTGCGCGGAAGGTTTTCCGAACGCTGGAACAGCATGTGTTCGAAGAAGTGTGCGAATCCGGTCTTTCCCGGTTTTTCGCGGCTGCTACCGACGTGGTATTGTATGGCGACCGATACGATCGGGGCCGATGTGTCCTGATGGAGTACCACTTCGAGGCCGTTCGGAAGCGAATATTTTTCAAAGTCGAGCGCAACCTCGTCTTTGGGCAAACTGGAGCAACTGTTCATAATCAACAAAGAGTAAGTGCCTAATAAGGTTATATAAGACTTTTTCATGGTGATATATTGTTTCTTACATTTTACGTAACGTACAAAAGTAGCACATAATTACCCGATTGATATGAAAATTGAATTTTTTTTGATATCCGGCCGGTTTTTTATTCAACGGGTTGTCTTACTCGGTTGTGTGGATGATCGAAAGTCGGCATATCGGGGCTAAATGCTGTGTGGTGTATAAAAAAATGCTCGGACAAAAT
>URBJ01000025.1 GCA_900546005.1 uncultured Alistipes sp.
TCATTGAGTTCCAGCATGTAAAACCGGGTAAAGGAGCTGCATTTGTAAGAACAAAGCTGAAAGAAGGGAGACGAATATTCGTCTTCCTCTCTTTTTGTCTTCAAGCGAATAATTTTTTAGTGAATAAATTACGCATTCAAAGACGGTTTGTTGTATTTCGGGAAAAAATATGTAGATTTGCACTCCAAATGCAAATATGCAAGTTAAGTACTCGGCGATTTAACGAAAATTAAATATAAAACTTTCAGACAAAATGCAGAACAAAGGAGCACTAAAACTTCTGGCGATCGCATTGGCGATTGCCTGTGCCTACCAACTTTCGTTCACTTTTGTGACGCGCCATGTCGAGAATAAGGCGGAGGCCTACGCCGCCAGCCATGCACAAAAGGGACAAAACAATTTGGATTCAATAAAGTCCAAATATTTGGATTCGGTAAAGTCCAAGACCGTTTACGATTTGGGATTTATTCAGTTCAATTACAATGAGTGTAAAGAGAAGGAGATCAACCTCGGTCTCGACCTGCGTGGCGGTATGAACGTCATGTTGGAGATCTCGGTTGAGGATGTGGTCCGCGCCCTGTCGAACGACAGCAAGGATCCTGTTTTCAATCAGGCTCTGCAACAGGCCCGGGAGGCTCAGAAAAACAGTACGAGCGATTATATCACCCTCTTTGCCGATGCCTACGAAAAACTTTCGAATGGCGGTAAGTTGAGCTACATCTTTAATACTCCCGAGTTGCGCGAGCAGATCAATCCCAACAGTACGAACGACGAAGTGATCAAGGTGCTTCGTGAGTTGGCTGAAAGTGCGATCGAAAACTCGTTCAATGTGCTCCGGAATCGTATCGATAAGTTCGGTGTGACGCAACCCAATATCCAGAGACTGGAAAATTCTGGACGTATTTTGGTGGAGCTTCCGGGTGTGAAAGAGCCGGAACGGGTTCGTAAGCTGCTTCAGGGAACAGCCAGTCTGGAATTTTGGGCAACCTATGAAAATTCAGAAATCTATCCCGCTTTGGTTGAGGCCAATACGGTGATCAAGGATTTGGAAAAGGCCGGACAGACGGTCGGTGCCGATTCTTTGGCGCAGGATTCGACGGTTGTGGTCGAAGAGGCTGTGGTTGCCGAAAACAGTGCTGCGGACTCTACCAAAGTGGATTCGACGGAAACGAGTCTGGTGGCTCAGTTGGATAGCACCGATGTCGATCAGTCGCAGGATATGGCTCAGATGATGGCTGATTATCCGTTATTTGCCAAACTGCGTCCCATGGCCGATCAGAGCGGACAACTCGCCGGCGGTCCGGTAATCGGAACGGCTTATGCTTCCGATACGTCTGCCGTAAATCGTTATTTGGCCATCCCTCAAGTCAAGGCCCTGTTGCCGCGGGATGTGAAGTTGCTCTGGGGTGTGAAACCGATGAGCGGCAGCGAATCTGTTTTTGAATTATATGCTATCAAAGCAAATACTCGCGACGGAAAGGCCCCGCTGGATGGAGGTGTCGTAGTCGAAGCTCGTGAACAGTATGCACAGCACGGCTCGAGCGCTGAAGTATCGATGATCATGAACCCCTCGGGGGCTCGGACGTGGGCTCGACTCACGGCCGATAATGTCGGACGGTGCATCGCAATCGTGTTGGATGGCTATGTATATTCAGCTCCGGTCGTTCACGGCGAAATCTCCGGAGGTCAATCATCCATCTCCGGACAGTTTACGATCAACGAGGCCCGCGACTTGGCCAACGTGTTGAAGTCGGGTAAACTGCCTGCTCCGGCCAGAATCACGCAGGATAACGTCGTAGGTCCTTCGCTCGGTCAGGAATCGATTAACGCCGGTATGATGTCCTTCATCTTGGCCTTCATTCTGGTACTGCTTTACATGATCTTCTACTACAACAAGGCCGGTATGGTAGCCAGCATCGCCTTGATCTGTAACCTGTTCTTCCAGTTTGGCGTATTAGTCTCCTTCGGAGCCGTACTGACCCTGCCGGGTATTGCCGGTATCGTGTTGACGATGGGTATGGCGGTCGATGCGAACGTCATCATCTACGAACGGGTCAAAGAGGAGTTGCGTATGGGCAAGACACTGAACATAGCAGTGACCGAAGGTTACAAGAACGCTATGTCGGCTATTATCGACGGTAACGTAACCACGTTGATCACCGGTATCGTCCTGTTTGTATTTGGAACAGGTCCGGTACAAGGTTTTGCAACGACCTTGATCATCGGTATTCTGACTTCGCTGTTTACGGCAATCTTGATCACTCGGTTGATCTTCTCCGGAATGTTGAAACGGGAAAAACACGTGACCTTCTCGAACCGGTTTACCGAGAACTTCCTGGCCAATACACACTTCAATTTTATAGGGAAACGTAAGATTACGTATGTGATCTCCGGAATCCTGTTGCTGATCACCATCATATCGCTCAGTGTTCGTGGAATGAGCTATGGTGTAGACTTCTCTGGAGGTCGTACCTTCGTCGTACGTTTCGACCAACCCGTAACGGCCGATCAGGTTCGTTCGGCGCTGGGCGATGTCTTCGGGGACGCCGGTAAAGAGGTAAAACAGTTCGGTAAAGAGAATCAGATGCGTATCATTACGCAATATAAGTATGATGATGCGGGAGAGGATGTTACGCACGAAATCGAACAGATGCTTTACAAAGCGCTCTCTCCGTTGATGGCACAACCGCTGACCGAGGATGAGTTCTTGACGACGGCTACAAATCCGATCGGTATCGTCAGCTCGGATAAAGTAGGTCCGACGGTAGCACACGATATCAAGGTTAACTCCGTAATTGCCGTGTTGTTCAGTTTGGTGGCTATTGCCTTGTATATCATCATACGATTCAAACGTTGGCAGTGGGGTATCGGTAGTGTGATCTCGTTGTCGCTGGATGCGATATTTACGATCGGAATCTTCTCGCTGTTGCACGGAGTGCTGCCGTTCAGCATGGATGTCGATCAGTCGTTCATCGCTGCCATCCTGACCATTATCGGTTACTCGATCAACGACAAGGTGGTGATCTTCGACCGGATCCGTGAGTACCAGACACTCTATCCGAAACGGAATATCAAAGACAATATTAACAATGCAATCAACTCGACGTTGACTCGTACGATCAATACATCGGGTACTACGCTCGTCGTGTTGTTGGCAATCTTCCTGTTCGGTGGTGAAGTGATCCGCGGATTTGTCTTCGCCCTGCTCTTCGGTGTGCTGATCAGTATTTACTCGACGGTATTTACCGCAACTCCGATTGCTTACGATTTGATTCGTAGAAAAGAGAAAGAGGAGACGAAGTAAATAACCTCTGCAAGAAAAGATAATAAAACGGCAACTGAAATCAGTTGCCGTTTTATTATTCTTTTTTTACCTTTGTTTTTGTTATGGGATTCGGCTTTTTGGATATTACGCTGATCGATATCATCGATATCTTTCTGGTCGCACTGCTTATGTTCCAAGTCTATCGCTGGACGCGAGGAACCAATGCATTGCGTATCGTTGTCGGCATTCTATTCATTTATCTGTTTTGGATAGTGACCCGGGTGCTGAAGATGGAGTTGATGAGCATGATCCTCGGCCAGATTATCGGAGTGGGAGTCATCGCGTTGATTGTGGTGTTCCAACAGGAGATCCGCCGATTCCTGATCCTTTTGGGTACACAATATACCAACAGGAGGGTTTCGTTTTTAGCCCGTCTGTTTCGTCCGAAGAGAAGTGCACCGAATGTGGCGGGTGTAGAGTGGATCGATACGGTAGTCAGCGCTTGCGAGGATATGGCATCGACGAAGACCGGCGCATTGATCGTAATCGCGCGAAAGGTCAATCTGCGACCTTTTATCGAGCAGGGTGAGCGGATCGATGCGTTGATTTCGGCACCCCTGCTTAAAAATATATTCTTTAAAAACTCACCGTTGCATGACGGTGCGGTGGTGATTGCCGGCAGTCGGATCGCTGCGGCCAAGTGTGTATTACCCTCGACCGAAAGAGAGGTGCCGATGGAGTTCGGTATGCGTCACCGTGCAGCAATGGGCGCTTCGGAGATTACGGATGCGTTGGTCATTGTCGTTTCGGAGGAGCGGGGAACGATCTCCTTGGCGCGTAAAGGTCATGTGAGCCAAGATATTTCACCGGCCAGATTGCGCAATATGTTGCGTAAAGGATTGGCCGGGTAACGTTATAATTCCAAATAAAAAAATGAAGAGGTTGTGGATGTTGTGCACCGTTGTAGTTGTGATGAATCTATGTACGGTGACGGGGCTTTTTGCGGAAATTGTGTATGTCGATCGTCCGGATTCGGCAGGTAGGTTTGCTCCATTAATCAAGAACGATCGCTCTGCAGCGCGGGTCAACAGTGAAAGAATGGCGGTGATTATGTCGGCCGTATCTCGGGGAACGACACTGTTTTTTTCTGCGGGAGATTACTATTTCGATGGGGCGGCAGCACCCAATCACGGATCTATCGAATCGAGTGCGACGGGACAGGTTTTCCGGGGTGAAGGTGTCGGAACAACCCGTATCCTGCAATGCAATATGCAAAAGGATTTCGGATTTGCATGTCACGAGGATTTGAAGCGAGTGCCCGCTGCAACCCTGCGGATTCGGCATAAAGGGTGTGTGGTCGAGAACCTGACGATCGCTCTCGATCCCGAATTGCCGTCGAAGAGTATTGCCGGAACTGCGGCCCTGCAAATCGCTCATATTGCCTACTATCCGGATAACAATGTGGGAATAGTTGAGACTACCGGTCAAGGTGAAGATTTTCTGATCGATCATGTGACAGTCTCTCGGGTCAATATAGGTGAGAATTTAGGATCGGGAATTCTTGCGACACGATTTTTTGAGGTAGGGATCGATATTATCGGGTCGGGCGGACATGTCCGTGTGGCCGAGGTGCACCGTTTGGATGCCCGAACGGGTATTCGACTGGATAACGGGAATCATTGTGGACAGGGGGAGTATCAATTCGAATCGGTCTACTGCATGGGTAATCCCGATGTTTTTCAAGATGGAGTGTTTTTCGATTGGGTAGGAGGACAGGCGCCGTCGATACACAACAGTTCGTGTTCGTTTACCAGTGGAATTTTTGCCGGACCGCGCGGACATTCCGGTGATCGGTTGAATCCCTACCCTGAGGCGGAGGTCATTCGTCGAGGTGGAAAGGATTGGGACTGGTTGACACTCCATGCACATACGGTTCCCGATGAACCCGATGTCGCACAAAGAACGGTATGGTATGGTTTGCCGCGGTACGCCGAAGTGGTCCGGATCGGCAGCAAACCGGTAACCGGTGGAAAAGAGTGGATTGCCGGAAAGGATTTCGAGGTGGTACGTGTGACCGATAACAAAGACTACGAGGCGGCTTCGAAAATAGTTTGGAAAGGGGAACGTCCCGATCCCGGAACGATCTATTACGTGACATTCAAGCAGCCGGCTGAGTATCGGGTTCATGATGTGGAGTGGGGAAATGCCATCAACGTGTCGGTACAGGAGGCCAAGCAGGTCGACGGCTTTGCCGTCTGTTTTTCGGATCAAGGCGTCGGTTACAAAAATCCCGACTTCCTGTTCGGCATAGGGTACAATTTCCTTTTCTCTGGAATGTTTGTAATCAATGGAGATTTCATTTTCGATGGAAATGTCGATTTGGTCAACATTACGGGATTGACCTCCGGTGTGTGCGACGTCTGGCTGAGCGGAATGGATGAAAACAGAAAGTGTCGCAGAATATCCATCAACAACAGCACCTTGAATCACCTTCGTATCGACGACTTTACGGAGAATATTCGTTGTGTAAACAATTTCATGGACAATCGGTGTCTGATTCGGGCCGATTCTCCCAAACAGATGAAAAAACTTATTCGGGAGCGGAACTATCGGCTGGATGATCTGTCGAAAAGGAAGCGGTCCGCTCATGGAACGAGTGATCCTGCCCCTCGTTGAGGAACAGGATCAGATGGTGAAGCGTGATTTGTTTCACTCCTCTTTTGTGCCTCGGGAGGTTTGAGAGCGATCGGTCGAGATGGCTGGGTAGGAGGCTCAGACTCCCTCCCCTGCCATGTTGTCTTTATCGGGTGACCTCGAAAGTGCCCCCTAAATCTGCGGTCGAGCTTCCGCCGACCCAAACTTTGAATTGCCCCGGTTCGTATCCGTAGCTCATGTCCCGGCGGTAGAAACTGATGCTTTCAGAGTCCAATCGGAATGTGACCTCCCGGCTCTCACCCGGAGCCAGTTTCACTCGTTCGAAACCCTTCAGTTGCCGGAGTGGACGTGTGACACTGGCTACCACATCTTGAAGATAGAGCTGTACCACCTCCGTGCCACTTCTCTCACCACTGTTGCGAACCGTTACGGAGACCTCAATCGGGTGTTTCATGTCGCTTTTATCGGGCGAAATCCGAAGATCGGAATATTCAAAGGTCGTGTAACTGAGTCCGTATCCGAAGGGATAGAGCGGTGTGTTGTCCGGAAGATCGATATAACGCGAAACGTAGTGTTGTTCTCCGACATTCGGTGTAAAGGGCCGTCCGGTATTTTTCATGTCGTAGTGGATCGGGACCTGCCCCAAGGTCCGCGGAAAGGTCATGGTCAGCTTTCCGCAAGGGTTGAAATCGCCTGACAGTATATCGGCAACGGCGTGTCCTCCCTCCGTGCCCGGATACCATGCTTCGACAATCGCATCGGCTACGGAGCTCTCCCAGCTCAGATCGAGCGGACGTCCGTTCAGCAACAACAGAACGAGGGGCTTGCCTGTGGTGCGGATCGCTGCAATCAGCTCCTGTTGGATCTTCGGCAGCGAGATGGTGGTCATACTCGTCGCCTCTCCGCTCCACGATCCGGGTAGACCGACCGCTACAACTGCGACGTCGCTGTTGCGTGCTGCTTGCAGGGCTGATCGGAATCCGATGCGGCTCTCCTGTTGGTAGGGGGCTCCATGGGCATATATGATCTTGTTGCGACCGAAACGCTCCTGCATGCCTTGAAGAATGGAGACGACATGCGACGTGTCCCCTTGTCCGTACCACGATCCGAGCAGATCGATCCGGGAGTTGGCGAATGGTCCGATCAGAGCGATTTTGCGTCCTGCTGTGATCGGAAGCGTCCGGTTGTCGTTTTTCAACAGGACGATCGACTTTCGGGCCATGTCGCGTGCGGCTGCCAGATTCTCCGGTTTGTAGAATTCGCGTGCGGCAGCTGTCGTATCGAGGTAACGGTACGGATCATCGAAGAGCCCCAATGCGCATTTTACCCGCAAAACGCCGGCACACATCCGATCGACCTGCCGGAGAGAAACCTTTTTCTGTTCGACCAATTTTTTGAGAAAACGGTGGTAGATGTCGCCCTGAAGGTCCATGTTGATTCCCGCGTTGAGGGCCAGAGCACCGGCTTCCATGCTGTCGGCTGCCACGCCGTGCGGCACCAGTTCATTGATGGCGGTAAAGTCCGTTACGACGAATCCGTTGAATCCCCACTCCTTGCGCAGGATGTCGGTCATCAGGTAGTGACTGGCCGTGGCCGGAACTGCATCGATGTCATTGAATGCGCTCATGACCGATCCAACTCCGGCATCTATCCCGGCTTGATAGGGCGGCAGGTAGACTTCGCGAAGCGTACGGTCGGTGATGTCTACGGTCTGGTAGTCGCGTCCGGCTTGAGGGGCTCCGTAGGCTGCGAAGTGTTTGATGCAGGCCAGAATCGTACTGTCCGAGGTGAGGGATTGGGCTGTGGGGCCTTGGTATCCCTCCACCATGGCGGCGGCAATCAGCGAGCCGAGGTAGGTGTCCTCTCCCGAACCCTCCGAAACGCGTCCCCAACGCGGATCCCGTGTCACGTCGACCATCGGCGAAAAGGTCCAGTTCAGACCGGCGGCAATCGCTTCACGCGCGGCTACGCGTGCAGAGTTTTTGATTCCCTCGATGTCCCACGAACAAGACATGCCGAGATTGATCGGAAAGATGGTCTTCATGCCGTGAATGACGTCGTAGCCGAACAACAGCGGAATGCCCATGCGGGTCTCCTCGACTGCAATGCGTTGCAGTTCGCGGTTGTAGGACGGAACGTGGGCATTGAAGATGTTTCCACAGGTGCCGTTGCGGATCGCCTCCTCGACATTTTTCGGAAGCGTAGGTCCGGTCGTGGTGAAGTGGCTCGAGTAGAGAACTAATTGTCCGATCTTCTCGTCAAGGGTCATGCGTTGCATCAGGGAATCGACGCACTGTTCGATTTTCGGATCGGAAAAGAAGTGAGAGGCCTCCTCGGCCGATGTGGTCCGGTCGTGGGACGAACCACACCCTTGCAGAAAACCGAGTGCCAGAAGGAAAATACACGGGTAAAAGATTTTCATAACGGATTAATTTAGTGTTTCGACAGGTAATTGGTTATAGGTGAACCCCAAACGGGAAAGGCCCCGTCGGACGTCGTCGTTTTTCATAAATGCCCTCCAGAGGGTTCCGCGACGATGGTTTTCGATCATGATAAGGATCGGGCCCTGATCGATCGCCAGATAGTTGTACGTCGATTTATGCGGATCGGGCATACCGAGGTTGAGTGCATCGTAAAAACCCATAATCCCGAAAGAGATCGGTCCCAGATTGCGGTAGAGGTTGCGGAGCACATCCATCGACTCTTGCGGCGTGTAGGGCATTGAGGAGAGAGCTGCGGTCGGGGCGACGGTTCCGAAGTCGTGGCCGATGCCCGGAGAGTGGGCCATGTATCCCGAAGGCAGGGCATCGCATGCGGTCAGTCCCCAAAAATCGGGACCGTAACCGACCCATCCGTACGGATTGTCGATGCAGTAGGCCCGATTGATGCGGGTAAAGCGGCAGTTTTGCTCCCAATAGTTTGCATAGAGGTCGCGCAGCCCACGTGGATCGAGGCCCAGATAGGAGTAGTGGACCCAAAACAGCGGTCCTCCCATTAGCGCCCGTTTCCCTAAGGGAAGCATCGTCCCGTAAAAGTCCGTTGCACAGAAAAATTCGCCGGCTTTTCGGTTGACCCAGCACTGTTCGTAAACCTCCCGATCAATCGGGTAGGTTGGAGAGGCGGCAGCGAGGATGTAGGCGATCAGTGCTTCGTCGTAACCCTGTATCTTGTGGTTCATGGCGAAGCCGTGCTCCTCGGACCAATGCCAGTAGAGTGCCTTCTCGCCTTGTGTGTAGAAGCTCCATTCGACTCCGTGCCACAGGGTGTCGATACGTGCACGCAGCGTCTTCTCCTGCTCCGTTTCCCGATCGAAATAGCCTTGAGCTGTCAGCAATCCCTGAATCAAAAAGGCGGTTTCGACGAGATCTCCCCCGTTGTCGTGTTCACTGAACGGGTAGGCCGTGTTCGTGTGTGTGTCGTACCAGTGGGCCCAGACCCCATGGAAACGGGGAAGTCGTTCCAACGATCCGACAATACGTTCGAGCCGGGTCAATACCTCTTCGCGTGTAACGAAACCGTTCTCGATGCCGGCGATCAGTCCCATGACACCGAACCCCGAACCGCCGATCGTGATGCAGCTTTCGCGGCTGTCGTTCGAACGCTCGAAAGCCAATCCCGTGAGCGGGTCGGCAAACTCCCAGAAGTAGCGGAACGTGTATCGTTGTACCATCTCCTGAAGCTGGTCGTCCGTAAACCGTTGTACCGAAGCCGATACGTCGGGAGTCGTGTAAAGCGCCTTCCCTGACGGGTCTAACGCTACGACTCGATATGTGTAGGTCGTGTCGGTGGTTTCGATAAAATCGAGGTAATAGGTCCGGGTTGTGGTTCCGCGCAGGATCGTATCGCGTGAAGTCCCGAGTCGGTAAACCGCATAGCGGTCGGCATTGGAGACGGGACGCCATCTCAGCTCTACGTGCGAATCGTAGCCGGTCGCTTCGATCGGACCCGATGAGCAGAAGAGCGTGTCCAGCATACTTTGGTTCGACGGTTGTGCGGAAACCGTACGGGGCAATCCTCCCGATATGTGCAGCGACAGGAACAAAAGCAGGAAAGAGAGCGTTGTCGTTTTCATCTTAATAGCCGTTGTTCTGTTCGAGGTTGTTCATTAGCAGAATCTGTTCGTTCGGAATAGGCAGCACATAGTTTTTCGGGGTTTCGACAGGAGAGGTTGTCGGTAGCGGAAGGAACGTGGATTCCGATGCGATACCCAGCTCTTTCATCAATTCGAGACCTGCCTGCTCGGACTGGATCTTGGCCCAAACCCTTGCTGCAAAATACCCCGGGCGAATCTTATCGATTCGCACCAGATCGAAGTAACGGTCCCGTTCCATCGACAGCTCGATCCGTTTCTCTTCCCAGATGTTTTCGAGCGTTGCCTCTTTTTCTCCGAGTCCGGCCCGAGCCCTTACCGCGTTGTACCACTCCGAAGCCTTCGCATCGCCGCATTGTACAGCCGCTTCGGCTCCGATCAGCAATACCTCTGCCCAACGCATCAGCCGGATGTTTCCTCCGTAGTTTTCATTGCCTCCCGTGACCGGACGCGGTTGGTACCCCTTTCGGGTAAAACGGTTCGGAAATCCGTTCGAGGCCGATGCGGGATCATCGGCAATGTACGATCCGACGATCGTGGTACCGTCGATGACCGACGGGGTCTGCTCCATGCCGCTGAAGGCCGTGGTCCGTCCGTAGATGATGTCGTTCTCTTTGCGGTTGTCGCCCGGCTCGTAGGATTGGACCAGATTGAGCGACGGGGCGACAAATCCCCAACCCCAGTTCGGATCGCTCCGGACACCGACCACCTGCCAACCCTGATAGGCACCGTCCGATGTCATGAAACTGGCGGCTCCGATCTCGAACACCGATTCTGATCCGTATTCTCCTAATTTCGAAAATAGGATGGATAGCGGTTCCAGTCCGTAGCCGTCGTCAGAAAGTTCCATCTCCTTGACGATCGATACGATCCGGGTATAGTATTCATTGGCCCGTTCCGGTTCGTCGGCGGCCCGATAGAGCAGCACCTTGGCCATCAACCCCATAGCCGAACCCCAGTGGGCCCGACCGTACCATGAAGTGGGGTACCATTGGCTGGCCTCCTCTTTATCGGGCATCAGCAGTCCGGCTTCCAGATCGGCCATGATCGAGTCGTAAAGCGTTGTGCGGTCGGAGATCGCAATGTCGGCCATCTCGGCCCCGGTGAGGGTTTCGAGAGGGACGATCGGACCCTTCCCCCAATGTTTCAACACGGAGAAGTAGAACCATGCCCGATTGAACCGGGCCTCGCCTTCGAGAATCTCCTTCTGGCGGGGATCGATGCCGTCGAATTCACGGATGGCTTTCAGTGCGGTGTTGGCCCGTCCGATTCCGGTGTAGGCATTGTTCCACAGCCAGTTCAGAAAATCGGAACCGCCGTTGAGGCCCGACATGTTTTGGAACTGATTGACTCCGTTATTGAAAATCGTGCCGCCGCCGTCGGACAGGGAACTGCCCCGCAGTGCATTATCCGAACATAAGTCACCTATCCACGAACCGATGGTCTCCCATGCGCTTCCTTCGCGATAGGTCGTATAGATGCTGTTGGTCAGACTGCTGTTTTCCAAGAAATCGTTTTCTGTCATTTGACCCTGAGCCGGCTGGTCGAGGAATTCATCCATGCAGGAGGTCGACAACGAAAGCGGCAGACAGAACAGCAAATAAATTGTAAATTTTTTCATAGTTCGTGAAGGGTGTTAAATTCCTATGTTGATACCGAATGAGAATGTGCGGGAAGGGGGATAGACCGCATCGAAGCTGTCGATGCCGGCAGCGTTGGGTGCGCCTCCGATCTCGGGAGAGTAGGCCGTTGCCCGCGTGACAGTCCAAAGGTTGTGGATCGAGAAGTAGACCTTCAACGTACGCATCTTCATCTTTTCGACGATCCGTCGTGGAAAGGAGTAGCTCAGCGTGAAATTGCGGATCTTAAAATAGCTGGCATCCTCGAGGTAGTATTCGCTGTACTGGTTGTTGGAGCCCGGACCGTCTAACAGCACCCGTGTGGTTGAGTTGGTCGAGCCCGGTCCGGTCCACGAATTGAGGTAGTCCGTGGTTACGTTATAGGGTGAAGTTCCCAAAGTCTGTCGTCGGGTACTGTATATTTTACCGCCGAGAGCTGAATAAAGATCCGTCTCAAGGCCGATCCCTTTGTATTCGAACCGCAGATTCAGACCGAGTGTGACTTTCGGCAGATAGCTCCCCATGTAGATCCTGTCGTCCTTGTCGATCACGCCGTCGTCGTTTTGGTCTTTGTATCGCAGATCGCCGGGGGTGGCTCCGCTGATCGATGCCGATTCGGCAATTTCATCCCAATCCTGATAGATGCCTTCGACTGCATAGCCCCAGAATCCGCCGATCGGATAACCTACCAATGTCACGTTGGCTCCGTTTTCAAGAGGGGGAACATCCTGATTGACCGAAGTAACACGGTTCTTTAGTGTGGTTCCGATCAGCGAAATGTCATACGAAAAATCTTGCCGGTTTTCGCGCCATCCGAGATTGAACTCGATTCCCGTGTTGCGGACCTTCGCGATGTTCGAGAGCGGAGAGTAGCTCGTTCCGCTGATTCCGGGCAGCGTAATGTTGGTCAGCACGCCCGACGTCGTTTTTGCGTAGTAATCAAACTCGAAAGAGAGGCGTCCGTTCAGGGCCAGAAAATCGAGACCCAAGTCAAGTTGTCGGGCCTCCTCCCAACGCAATCCGTAATCGATCACCATGTCGAGCACCTCGGAAGTGGTCACTTCGGAGGGGTTCTTCCCGAAAACGCCGTAGACCGTATTGACGTATGCGGTCTGGATGTTGTTCGGAATACCCGCATCAGAACCTACAATACCGTAACTGGCCCGGAGTTTCATCTGGTTGAGCCAGTTGATGTTTTTCATCCAGCTCTCCTCGTGCATGGCCCATCCTACGCCTATGGCGGGGAATGTGCCGTAGCGTCCGTTTATCGGGAATCGGGACGAAGCATCCGTACGGACAGTTGCAGTGATCAGGTAGCGGTCGTCGTAGTTGTAGTTGATTCGGGCCAGATAGGAGAGATAGGTGAAAACGGCTCCTCCGGTCGTCCCGGTCAGTGTCGAGGCTTCGCCCAAACCCGTGTACCACAAGTTGCGGTTTTTCCATGCGGTGGCAGGCATCCCCTTGATGTTTTGGCTCTGGTTTTGGGACGAGCTCTTTTGGAATGTGATGCCGGCCAAGGCACTGAAGGAGTGTTTCCCCTTTTCAAATGAATAAGAGAGCGTGTTTTCGCTGAGCCAGTCGAACTGGCGGCTCTGGTTGACGTTCAGCTCGTTGTCCGTTCGACGCTGGTCGATGTTCACTTCGTAGGCCGGCAGAAAACTTTTTCCTTCGGAGTTGGAGCTGTTCATCGAGAACGAGGACTGGAAGACGAGGTTCTTGACAAACTCCAGCTTGATGAAGAAGTTAGCCAGCGTTTTGTAGTAATTCGTGTAGTTCTCGCTGTCGTAGTAGAGCATGGCGACGGGGTTGCCCGATTTGCCGATCTCGTCCACTGGACCGAAAAACTTCGACGGATCGTCCGGATCGGTCACCGGAGCTGTCGGCAGGGCCCGCAGGGCACTTGCCAATGTCACACCCTGACTGTTGCGCCGTTCGTAGATGTAGGAGATGTTGCTCCCTATGGTGGCCCAGCGGGTCAGTTCATAGGTGTTCGATAATTTGACGTTTGCCCGTTCATATCCCGAATTCTTGATGATTCCTTCCTGATTGAAATAGCCGCCCGAGAGTCCGTAGGTCGATTTCTCGCCTCCGCCCACCAGATTGAAATTATAGTTTTGTGTGAGGGCCAGCTGGGTGATCTCCCGTTGCCAGTCGGTCCCTTTCCCTGCTGCGTCGATCTGATCCGGTGTGTACGGGAGGGGGGTGGAGGTTCCGTTGATGGCGTTTTGGGCCATGACGTTTCGGTTTTTCAGGTATAAGTATTCGCTCGCATTGGCGTAATCCAAATACCGCGACATCTCCGATACGCTGACGTTTGCTTCGACGTTCAAGGTGACGGGTTGGTTTTTTCGGCCCTGTTTGGTCGTGATGATGATCACGCCGTTGGCTCCCCGCGATCCGTAGATGGCCGTGGCAGATGCGTCTTTTAACACCTCGAGCGATTCGATCTCGTTGGGGTTCAGAAAGGCGATGTCGTCCATGATCAGTCCGTCGACAACGTAGCAAGGGTTCGAATTGGTGAAAGAGCTGAGACCCCGTACGCGAATCTGAGGTGCACCGCCCGGAGAGCTGTTCTGAACCACCTCCACGCTCGCTACTTTTCCTTGCAGTCCCTGCAGCGGATTGGCGGCTGCAACGGTGGTGTTCAGTTCGGAACCCTTGACCGACGAGATGGAACCCGTAATGTCGCGTTTGCGTTGTACGCCGTAACCGACTACTACGGCAGCGTCCAGATCGGTCGTGACGACAGTCAGCGTAACGTTTAGCGGAGAGCGACCCGTGTAGGGAATTTCACGGGTTTGATATCCGATGTAGGAGAATACCAGTGTGTCGCCCGGCTGGGCCGATAGCGTGTATCGTCCATCCTCTCCGGTGTAGCTTCCCCGGGTATACTCCCCCTTGATCGTAACCGAAACACCGATCAACGGAGGACCGTCGGATCCGGTTACTCGTCCGGTAACCTTGTCCGCAGGGGTCTGCCCCAAGAGCGGATGCAGACCGAACAGCATGAGACACAATGCACATGCCGTGACTTTTTGGGTGAAAAAGTAACGTATTTTCATAAGCTGAAAAATTAATCGATTGCGGTTGTTTCGGTTGATTGACAGCGCAAAGCGAATGCCCAAGCCTCCGGAGGGCGTAATTTTTGCCCGAAAAAAGGATATTCCGGTTGAAATCCGTTATTTTTGTGGGAGTGTAAATTTTTAAAAAAAAAAGTGTGGAGCTATGAGAAAAGTGTGGCTTTTTGTCGTGGGGCTGTTGCTGTGTGTGACTACGGTTGTGTCGGGAAAGGATTTCCGGTTTGCCCTGATTAGTGATTTGCATGTTTCACCGGGATCGATCGGTGCGAAAGACCTTCAACTGGCCGTGGATCAAATCAATGCAACTCCCGGACTCGATTTCGTCATCGTGTCGGGCGATGTGACCGAACATGGAGATCGAGCCTCGTTGGAACTGGTGAAAGAGATCCTTTCCGCATTGACCCTGCCTACGTATATTACCTCCGGAAACCACGAAACCAAGTGGAGCGAATCGGGGGCTACCGATTTCGATCGGGTGTTCGGTGCGGATCGGTTCCGTTTCGAATATGGAGGTTTCCTGTTTCTCGGGTTCAATACAGGACCGGTGATTCGAATGATGGAGGGGCACGTTGCTCCGCAAGATATCAGCTGGCTGAAGGAGGAGTTGGACGCCTATGGAACCGAGAAACCGGTCTTTTTAGTGACACACTATCCCATGAAACGGGGAGATGTAGACAACTGGTACACCGTGACCGATCTGGTTCGGCATTACAACATCAAAGCCTTTTTGGGCGGACATTACCACTCCAATCAATTGGATGCCTACGACGGCATACCGGCATTTATCTGTCGTTCGACCCTGCGGGCCAAAGAGCCGGTCGGAGGATACTCTCTGTTCGAGGTGACGGCCGATTCGGTGATTGTCTACGAACAGAAAATCGGAGGAGAACCCCAACGCTGGGGCGGATATTCGCTCAAAAAGCAGTACTATACGGAGGATGTTTCCGGGTACGATCGTCCGGATTTTTCGATGAATCAGCAGTATGCCGAGGTGAAGGAGGTGTGGATGACCGAGCTGGGAAATGCGATCTACTCTTCACCCGTATTGGAGAAAAACCGGGTCTATGTCGGAGACGATAAGGGTTTGCTCAGTTGCGTCCGGTTCAGCGATGGAAAGCTGTTGTGGCAATTTGCCGCCGAAATGCGGATTGTCGGTACACCGGCAGTTGCCGACGGAGTGGTCGTTTTCGGTTCGGCCGACCACAATATCTACGGTGTGGATGCGAAAAAGGGAAAGCAACTGTGGAAAATAGAGACGTCAGCCGCCGTACTCGGTGCGGTAACCATCTGTGACGGAACGGCGTATCTCGGAGGAAGCGACGGAAAGTTCTGGGCAATCGATATTCATACCGGAAACAAAGTCTGGACGTTCGATGGAATAAAAGGTTATGTGGAGACCCGTCCGCTGATCTACGGCGACAAGGTGATCTTCGGGGCATGGGACGAAAACCTTTATGCCCTGAACCGCAAGGATGGTACCTTGTTGTGGGCATGGCACGACGGACGACGCGGTATGCTCTATTCGCCTGCAGCGGTGTGGCCCGTAGCTACACAGAATCGGGTCTTTATTGCAGCTCCCGACCGGTTCCTGTCGTGTATTGATGCAACAAGCGGGAAAACGCTGTGGCGGACGAACGAATCGACGGTTCGTGAAACAGTCGGACTTTCAGAGGACAGCACCCGGGTGTTCAGTAAAACCATGCGCGACAGTGTTGTGTGCTTCTCGACGGCAGGAGATGCTCCTCATAAGATTTGGGCCACGAATGTCGGTTTCGGGTACGAGATCGCACCTTCGATGCCGGTCGAAAAGGACGGTATCGTTTTCGGCAGTACGATGAACGGTGTGATCTACGCACTGGAGGCCGATACGGGTAGGCTCCTTTGGCAACATAAGGTACATAACTCGTTGATCAGTACGGTTATGCCATTGGATCGGAACCGTTGTCTGTTTACCAGTTCGGCAGGAATTGTCGGCCTGCTCGAGACAAAATAGGGAATAGTGCCGGCCCCACTTGTTTCAAAATCCAAAAATCGGTACCTTTGGCGCGACACACTCGCGCGTAAACCGATTGTGGAGGCGTTTTATTGTAAAAAAAATTATGAGCGATTCGATCAAACATGAGTGCGGAATAGCGTTTATCCGCTTGCTTAAACCGATTGACTATTATCAGAAAAAGTACGGGTCCATGTTCTATGGACTCAATAAGATGCATATTCTGATGGAGAAACAGCATAATCGGGGACAGGATGGAGCCGGCTTGGCCTCTATCAAACTCTATCCCGAACCCGGAAATGTCTACATCAATCGGGTCCGGTCGAACGATGCTGCGCCGATCCGTGATGTTTTCCAGCAGATCGATGCCAAAATCAATGCGGTTCTTTCGAAAAAGCCCGAACTGATGCAGAATCCTCAAGCCTTGAAGCGTGAGGTGGAATTTACGGGAGAGTTATTCTTAGGCCATTTGCGTTACGGGACATTCGGAAAGAACGACATTGAAAATGTGCATCCCGTTTCCCGCGAAAACAACTGGATGACCCGCAGTCTGGTATTGGCCGGAAATTTCAACCTGACCAATATCGACGAGTTGTTCGGCCGACTGATCGATCTGGGACAGTATCCACCCGCAAAAACCGATACGGTAACGATTCTGGAGCGTATCGGCCATTTTCTCGATCGCGAAAATGACGATAAATATCGCTATTTCAAAGATAAAGGCTATTCGAAACACGACGTGACGGAGATGTTGGCCAAACATATCGATCTGAAAGAGATCCTGTCGCTGTCGGCACGCCGCTGGGATGGCGGATATGTGATGGCCGGTATGATCGGACATGGCGATGCGTTTGTGATGCGTGATCCGTGTGGAATCCGTCCGGCATTTTTCTACTACGACGACGAAATCGTAGTCGCTGCTTCGGAACGTGCCGTGATCCAGACGACTTTCAATCTGGCATACGAAGATGTTCGGGAGTTGGAACCCGGACACGCCTTGATCGTTCGCCGGGACGGGGATATTACGGTCGATCCTTTTACGGCCCCGAAACCGATTCATCCCTGCTCTTTCGAGCGAATCTATTTCTCTCGGGGAAGCGATCGGGATATCTATCGGGAACGTAAACAGTTGGGGCGGTTGTTGGTCCCCCAGATCTTAAAAAGCATCGATTACGACATCGAGAATACGGTCTTTTCGTATATTCCCAACACGGCTGAGAGTGCCTTTTTCGGGTTGGTCGAAGGACTCGACGAGTACTGTCAGGGTGTACGGGCCCAACAGATTCTTGAAACCAAAGATACTTTGACGCCGGAGTCGTTGCGTGAGATTCTTCGATTCAAACCCAGAATAGAGAAGGTGGCCATCAAGGATGTGAAGATGAGAACGTTCATTACTCAGGACAACGAACGGGACGATCTGGTGGCCCACGTCTACGATATTACGTACGGAACGATTCGTCCCGGGGTGGACAATCTGGTGATCATCGATGATTCGATCGTCCGGGGAACCACTTTGCGGCAGAGCATTATCCGGATTCTGGATCGGCTCAATCCGCGCAAGATCGTCGTGTGCTCCTCTGCTCCCCAGATTCGGTATCCGGATTGCTATGGAATCGATATGTCACGGCTGAGTCGATTCGTTGCATTCAAAGCTGCAATTGAGCTGTTGCGCGAACGGGGAATGAGTTATCTGATCGAAGAGGTATATCAACAGGCACTGCAGGAGTTGCAGCGGCCGGATCGGGAGAATACGGTAAATTGCGTGAAACGGATTTATGAGCCGTTTAGTGATGAGGAGATTTCGGCAAAGATTGCTCAGATCGTTACGGCATCGGAGATCCGCGCTGAGGTAGAAGTGGTCTACCAGAGTGTCGAAAACATGAGACGGGCCATTCCGGTACATAACGGAGATTGGTATTTCACGGGAAATTATCCGACTCCGGGCGGAAATGTCGTTTCGAACAAGGCATTCGTCAATTTCTACGAAAAACGGAACGAACGGGCCTATTAGTTGTCCCGATACGTTTCAATGTCTGGAAATATAGACAGATCGCCTAATTGCCTAAGTCGGAGCCGGAAAGTTTTTGAATCTTAACTTGAAAATATATGAGGCGGAGCGGGAATAGAGTGTTGGCATGCTTGGCTTTGCTGCTGTTCCTCCTTTTTTGGAAGGGGGGAGTTGCTGCGCCTGTCGAGTGGAGCGTGTCGACGGAGGATCGTAACGACGGGACCGTATGCGTTTTGTTTACGGCTCGGATCGAAGCTCCGTGGCATATCTACGTTTTGGGGCCCTATGATGACATGGGGCCGAATGCAACAACGGTAGTTTTCGAGCCGAACGAATCGGTAACACTGGTCGGAGGTATTGAATCATTGACACGGCCGGTGCGGGTTTACGATTCGTTGTTCGCCTTGGAGATCGGCTATTTTGAACAGACGGCTCGGCTGGCACAGACGGTTCGGGTAAAAGCTGGCGTGAAAACCGAGTTGAAGGCTCGGGTGGAGTGGATGGCTTGTAATGATGAGAGTTGCCTTCCTCCGGATGAGAAAGATTTTACGATAACGTTGCAAGGGCCCGAAAAAGAGGCTGAAACTTCGATGCCTGAGGCTTCTGTCGATAAAACAAAGCCGATAGAGCCGGTGACTGAATCCGGTGAGCATCAGGGTATTGTTCAGGAAGCGGGTACGGTACAGAATTCGGCGGTTGACTCTATCGAGTACCGACCGTTGCCCGATACATCGACGCTTCGTGACTCCGTCTCGGCTGTCGAACAGAGTGCAGGAACTCCCGGAGCAGACAATGGAACGAAATCGTTGTGGCGATTGATCATAGAGGCAATTTTATGGGGATTTGCCGCACTGTTGACTCCGTGTGTCTTTCCGATGGTGCCGATGACCGTCTCGTTTTTCCTGAAACAAAACGAATCCCGTTTTAAGGCGCGAATCAAGGCGGGAATCTATGGGTTGAGTATCGTAGCGCTCTATACCGTTCCGACCGCGGTGATCATATTGATTACGAAGTGGGTCGGGGGCGGAGCCGTAACGGCCGATATCTTCAACTGGATTGCGACCCATTGGCTGCCCAATGTGCTGTTTTTCCTGATTTTTATCGTCTTTGCCATATCGTTCTTCGGTGCGTTTGAGATTACGTTGCCCAGCCGGTTGGTGAACCGCAGCGACCGTCAGTCCGATCGGGGCGGTGTGATCGGAATATTTTTCATGGCATTGACACTGGTGCTGGTCTCATTCTCCTGTACGGGACCGATTGTTGGAGCCGTGCTGATTCAGTCTACGACGGGTGCCGTGTGGACTCCGGTGCTGACCATGTTGGCCTTCTCGGTTGCCTTTGCCCTGCCTTTCACGCTGCTGGCTCTCTTCCCGTCGATGCTCGATCGCCTGCCCCGTAGCGGAGGTTGGCTCAACTCGGTAAAGGTTGTACTGGGGTTCATCGAGTTGGCCTTGGCACTGAAATTCCTTAGTGTTGCAGATCAGACCTACCATTGGGGTATACTGGATCGGGAGATCTATCTGGCCTTCTGGATTGTGATATTTACCTTGTTGGGGCTCTATCTGCTCGGCAAGTTGCGGTTCCCGCACGATTCGGAGGTGAAACATGTGGGAGTGACCCGGTTGTTGTTGGCTATCGTTACCTTCTCGTTTGTCGTGTATATGCTTCCCGGAATGTGGGGGGCTCCGTTGCGAGGACTTTCGGGATACCTTCCCCCGTTGGAGACGCAGGATTTTCGCCCTGCCGAAACCGAGCATACGGTCGACAGCGGGGCTCGTGTCGATACGGGATTTCCCCGAGAGGTGAAGTATGGCGATCTGTTGAAATTGCCGCACGGTCTGCAAGGATTTTTTGATCTCGACGAGGCGATGGATTATGCGAAAAAGGTGAACAAGCCATTGTTTGTCGATTACACGGGTCATGGGTGTGTGAATTGTCGGGAGATGGAGGCACGCGTGTGGTCCGACCCGCAGGTGTTGGATCTGTTGCGGAATGATTTTGTTGTCGTAGCGCTTTATTCCGATGACAAGAAGCAGCTGCCCGAATCGGATTGGATTACGACGGAGCACGGTAAGGTGTTGAAAGGGATGGGAAAGATTAACGCCTATCGGGTGCACAAGTTGTTTGGAATCAACGCTCAGCCCTATTACATGATTCTCGGCACGGATGGAGAGCAGCTCGTTCCCGGTCGTGGATATGACCTGAATGTGGATCGTTTTGTTGCTTTCCTGCAAGGGGGGATACAAGCCTATCGGGAGGTGAAACGGCCGTGAGAGCGGATTGGTGTGTTCGATATTTTGTGTATTGCCAAAGATTATTTATCTTTGTCCAGCTCTGAGCGAAGGTTCGGAATCTGGTCGCGGGGCAAAGGTTTCCGACGGGGGCGTGAGAGGAGAGAGAGGAAGACGAGGGAAGAAATGGGAGAAAGAGGTTTGTGGGAGCGGAGAGAATACAGAGAGGGGAGAGAGCAAGGAGAAAGTCGAGTCGAGGAGGGTGAAGCGAGGCGGAGAAGGATCGGTTTAGAATAGAAAAATAAAAAAACAAAATAATAAGGGCCCATAGCTCAGTTGGTTAGAGCGGCAGACTCATAATCTGAAGGTCGGGGGATCATGCCCCTCTGGGCCCACAAAAGAAGACATTTGCAGCGTGCAGATGTCTTCTTTTTTTGTTGGTGATCCGGCACACTGGAACACTTTGGATCTTCGAGCATAGGTATCTGAACCTGTTTTTCCCCTCCTTTTAGGTATTGGGTTATCGTCCATGTGAGGCTATTTTTGCCAAAAACAAAAAACGGGTTCAATGAAAACAGGAATATTTTTCGGAAGTACGATGGGAACTACCGAGGCGCTGGCCAAACGGATTGCTCAAAAGCTCAATCTCCCATCAGCGGATATTTATAATGTGGCTGAGGTGTCGGCCGATCGGGTAAAGGATTATGATTTGCTGTTGCTCGGATCCTCTACGTGGGGAGATGGCGATTTGCAGGACGATTGGCCCGATTTTGTCGAGCAGTTGAAAACCATGGATCTGAGCGGAAAACGTGTGGCTCTCTTCGGTTGCGGCGATTCGGTTTCGTATCCCGATACGTTTTGTGATGCACTTTCGGTGCTGCATGATGATCTGGCCCGAACGGGATGTACGTTTGTCGGAGCTTATGTGCCTGAAGATTATGCCGTGACCGATTCGGCCGTGTGTCGCGATGGCAAGTTCATAGGACTGGCCATCGATGATGTGAACGAAAGCGACAAGACGGAAGATCGGATTGATACTTGGATCGCGAACCTTTAAATGAATTTACGCTATGAGCGCAGAAGAATTCTCCCGTTTCAGCGACATGAAGATGTTCATGCACCATATTTATGAATTCAAGAAAGGAGTTCGGAATCTGGTGTTGTGCACGATGTGTCGGACTTGTGCGGAGCTGGTCGGCGCCCGTTTGCGTCGGCAGCAAATCGATTTTGTGATTCAGGAGGTCGTCGGAAATAAAGTGAATCTATATTTCGGTAAGCGGGCCTGTCTCGATGCAGTGAAGACATTCATCGACAAACCGCTCAACCGATTGACTCCCGAAGAGGATTTTATGTTGGGGGCCATGTTAGGTTATGACATAACCCTACAATGCGAGCGGTTTTGTAATCGCAAAAGAAGCATGATACCAGTAGTTTAACTCATTCATTGCCATCTGTTGAGTCTGTTGACGGAGAAGGGACGGCCTCTCGCAGAGACCGTCCCTTCTCTTATTCGTAAAGTTGATACTCGGCTAAACTTTCTGTGCGGAGAGCAGACGGCGCGCCTGATCCAATGCAATGTTGATGTTGCTGCAGATGTTTTCCTCTCCGAGCAGATCGTAAAAGTGGGCTTGTTCCAGCGTTTTGTGAACTTGCTCGTTTACACCGGAAAGAATGATGCGGATTCCCTCGCGTTGTGAGGTCTTGCACAGGATTGTCAGGTTGTGTATGCCGGTCGAGTCGATGAACGGAACCTTGCGCATGCGGATGATCCGGATCTTCGGACGGTCGTGCAACATAACCATCTGTTCCTCGAACTTATTGGCAATGCCGAAGAAGTAGGGGCCGTCGATTTCGTAGACCTCAACGCCGTCGGGGATGGTCAGATGTTCGGCATTCAGGGCGACATCCACATCGGCATTCGGATCGATCTCGTCGGTCAGAACCGAAATGTTGGTCGTTTCTGCAACCCGTTTCATAAACAGCAGACAGGCAATGACCAAACCGACCTCTATGGCAACGGTCAGATCGAACAGAACGGTCAGCAGAAAAGTGATTAGCAGTACGGCAACGTCCGATCTGGGATTGGACATCAGGGCCCGGAACGTTCTCCATTCGCTCATGTTGTAGGCAACGACGACCAACACGCCGGCCAGACACGCCATCGGAATGTGTTTGGTCAGAGGACCGAGGCAAAGTAGAATTAATAGCAGCACGACGGCGTGAATCAATCCGGCGACCGGTGTTTTTCCTCCGTTGTTGATGTTGGTCATGGTACGGGCAATGGCTCCTGTGGCCGGTATGCCTCCGAAGAAGGGAGTAATGATGTTTGCGGCACCTTGAGCCAGAAGCTCTTGATTCGAGTCATGCTTGTCTCCGGTCACACCGTCGGCAACCGTTGCCGACAGCAGGGATTCGATGGCTCCGAGTACGGCGATTGTAACGGCTGCCGGGAAGAGGTTCTTAACGACTTCCCAGCTCATGTCCGGCACGGCGACTCCCGGTAGCGAAGCTTTGATCTGGAAACGGTCTCCGATCGTCTCAATCGATGTGATTCCTGCATATCGTTTCAGCAAAAATACGACAAGAGTCATGACCACGATGGCCACCAATGAACCGGGTATCTTTTTAGAGATGCGGGGTGTCAAGACTATGATGATGATACTCAGTATGCCGACAGCTGTTGAGTAGGGGTCGATCGTTCCGATGTGTTGGAAATAGCATGCCCATTTTTCGAGGAATTCGGCAGGAACACTTTCCGTAGTCATTCCGAAAAGGTCCTTGATTTGTGTCGTGAAGATCGTAACGGCGATACCGCTCGTAAATCCGACAACGATCGGATAGGGGATGAATTTGATGATGGTTCCCAACTTGAACAAGCCCAACAGAATGAGCAATACACCGGCCATGATCGTTGCGACGATCAGACCTTTTTCTCCGTATTGGGCGATGATCCCGTAGACGATTACGATAAAAGCGCCGGTCGGTCCGCCGATCTGGACCTTGCTGCCCCCCAGCAGCGAAATGATAAAACCGGCAATGATTGCGGTAATGATTCCCTTTTCGGGCGAAACGCCGGATGCGATACCAAATGCGATAGCCAGAGGTAGCGCTACGATTCCGACAATGATTCCGGCCATCAGGTCGGCGGCAAAAGTCTGTTTCGAGTAGTGTTTGAGCGTTCGGAACAGTTTGGGTTGAAATACAAATGATTTCATTTCAGAACTAAAGATTGGGTGATTCCCGACATGCTGTTTCGGGGCGTGCAAAAGTAGTCAATTATTTTTATATCAGTCCGGACAGGTGAAATTTCACCTGTACTTTTTGATATAAAACATAAAGAAAGCGATCTCTTGCGGAGATCGCCTTCTTGAACTTGTATCAGACAGGTGAAGTTCTGTCTACTGGATCAAATATTCGGTCACGTAACCTCCATACGAAATCTGCGTTTTGGGGTTGCATACGTTGGTTTCCGAACCACCTAAAAGTTGGGCTTCGGTGTAGTTTTCCAGATTAGGGTCATTTGATAGGAAAATGATCATTTTGCCGTCCCCTACAGGAATGACTGTCGAGCATTGTGGATTATATCGAAAAGGAGTAGGCGTGGAAACCGTCATGTTGTCGTTAGGGTAGTACATAGTCGTACCACTGTTAGTCGAGTTGATC
The DNA here is from genome assembly GCA_900546005.1 of uncultured Alistipes sp. Taxonomy (GTDB): domain Bacteria; phylum Bacteroidota; class Bacteroidia; order Bacteroidales; family Rikenellaceae; genus Alistipes_A; species Alistipes_A pullicola. The sequence goes on from URBJ01000025.1 coordinate 24,605, forward strand.
GTAAAAATTGCATTTTGTACATCCGCCAATTTCTGGGTGCCGGAACTTTGTGTGAACTGGTATGACCCATCCCAATTCGATTTATAGTCGTATGTTGTTCCATCCTCAGAAACACTGGGTACAGAAGATATAAATCGAGATACGTATGCCGTCCAATTGTTATCACCTGTATTGCTGATCGTGTAGGAGCTTGCCGTCAGTTTTATTTCATCGCCGTTACTAAATATCGAATAGGTCGGTGCTGTATTGAAGTCAATCTCCCATTGTGCAGAAGGTGTACCCAGAGTGGGGTAACCATTGGTTTTGATGCAAATTGTTCCTTTTCGGATGAAATCTTTGTCGTCAGAGTCTCCTGCAGTAGGACTCCCCGTATAGGTCAATGTGTATATACCGCTGGCTTCATCAAAAGTAATCGTCGTTTCAGCTGTACAAAGTAAGTTTTTGATTGAATCGGGAGCTTGATTGGGATCTCCGTTCCCTTCTTCAATCAGAGTATTGAGTCGGAAAGCGACGTTAAAGGGATCCATCGTCATGACATTCTGTTTACGAACGGATACGTAGATGTTGTAGCCCATCGCTGTTTGTGTCCTTTCGTAATAGTCGTTTTTCAAACAGGAAGAGAGGGTGGCAATGCATCCTGCCAATACCAATAATTTGCTGGTAAATTTATTCATATTGTCGTATATTAAGTTTCCAAAGGTATATATTTAGAACGTATTTTGAAAGATGTTATTGTTTCTAAAAATGTTGCATCGGATCTCGGCTATCTTGCGGGAGAGTGGAGTGACTTGGACCGAATGAAGATCATTTGTAGGGTGCGAAGTATCCACACGGCACATATCGCCAACAGGATGCGGGGCATCAGCAACCAAACCAGTCCAATGCCGATCGTATAGAAAATGACGGTGTCTTCGAGCAGGCTGTGGGAGATGGCTATATGGGTATTCAGTAGCAACGAGTCGTGACGGGAGATGCCTCCTCGTTGAATTTCGTCGATCAGTGCGGCCCCTCCATAGGTTAGACCTACGATGTTGCTGATAATCCATAGGAAAGAGGTCGATCGGGGCAATCCGAAAATGGCCATAAAGGGGCGCAACGGGACGGAGATCAGATCGAGTAGACGAAATTCGCGCAGGATTTGCTGGATGATGTTCAATACGACGATGATAACACCGATTTGTAGACAAAGGGGCACAACAGTTGTAATCCAAGACAAAGCAACCTCCCCCCATGAGGTGGGCAAATGTTCGGCAGCAGGCAGATGTAGCGTGCCGGACATCTGCTCGGGAAGGATGAGGTTCAACAGGGCGGCGGCTACGAAGGCTGTCACCAGACGTAGCAGGGTCATGCCGAGAGCCGAAACGCCGGTCTTGTGTTGGACGGCCGACTCGATCGGCAGATTGTGGCAGATCAGAGCCATGACAGCGAGAATCACAACACTGCGGTAGTCGAAGCCAAGGGTGGCGATAACGGCAACGGTTGCATAGTTGTTTGACAGAGCTGCCGTCAGAAAGACCAGTCCGCTGCTGCCGGGAAGTCCGATCCGGTTGAAGAGCGGAGCAATCAGATCGGATATCCAGCCGATTACACCGAGGTACTCTAAGACCGAGATTCCGAGTGTGATGGGGATGACCATCTTGATGACCCATACGGCCGTTTCCCAAGCTGGACGCAGGGCGCTTTTGGCTGCATAACGTAATCGGGCGATTGTTTCGTTGTGTCCCATTTCGATCGAACTTCGTCAGAAAATGCCACAAAGCTACGATTTTAATTCGATATTACCTTAACTATTATAGTTATGCTTCCTGTATAAGGACATGTCTTTGGTGGGGTTAAGCAAAAGCGGACGCAAAATAAATTTGTACATTTGACAG
>URBJ01000026.1 GCA_900546005.1 uncultured Alistipes sp.
CCCAACATTAAGAGTGTCGTGCTCTACCAACTGAGCTAGAGAACCAGATTTTTTCAAAAGTGTTGCAAAGGTAATGTGAAAAATCGATTTATGCAACACTTTCGGTAAAATTCATTGCACGAACCTGACTGTAGGCTACTCGTACTCGCCGCTTTTGAGGATGGAAACCTCTTTCGGTGTCAAAAAACGCCATGCTCCCCGCTTCAGCTTCTTCTTCGTCAGACCTGCAAAATAGACCCGATCCAGTTTCTGCACCGAGTATCCCAACGATTCGAAGATCCGTCGTACGATACGGTTTCGTCCCGAGTGGATCTCGATACCGACCTCACGTCGGGAGTCGTTGACGTAACTGATTTCATCCGCAAAAATTGGCCCGTCTTCGAGGGTAATACCTTCGGCGATCTTACTCATGTCTGCCTCCGTCAACGGTTTGTCGAGTGTTATCTGATAGATTTTCCGCTTGTTGTAGCTCGGATGGGTCAATTTACGCGTCAGCTCCCCGTCGTTCGTGAAAAGCAGGACTCCCACACTGTTCTTGTCCAACCGACCGACAGGATAGACCCGTTCGTTGCACGCTCCTTTGAGCAGGTCCATGACGGTCTTGTCCGAGTGAGGATCGTCGACCGAAGTGATATACCCTTTGGGCTTGTTCATCAGAATGTAGACCTTTTTTTCTCCCTTGATCACCTCGCCGTTGAACCGAATCTCATCCTCCGGATTGACCTTCGTCCCCAGCTCGCTTACTATCTTGCCGTTCACCGAGATAACGCCTGCCGTAATCAGGTCGTCCGCTTCTCGTCGCGAGCAGATTCCCGAATTGGCAATGAATCGGTTCAGACGAATAGCCCCTTGAGGCTTCGGAGCCTCGAAACGGGGATAGGCCTCGCGATGCGATGTGGTCGAGAAGCCGCCCGATCTGCGGTTCGGACGTCTCTTGTACCCTGTCCCGTATTGCTCTGTGTCTGCATGCCGTGTATTCTTGCTCTTGTATCCGTTGGTTCGGTTGAACGGTTTGCGGGACTCGGTATATCGCGGACTTTCGGCAGATTCGGTGTTTTCGTCCTGATAGTATCCGTATCGGCTCGAGGACCTTGGGGTGTCGTCTCGGCGTGTCGACCGGACTTGGTCCGTGCGACGGTTGTCTTTCGTAAAGTTGGGATTGAACGAGCGACGGCGGCTATTCTCTTTCCGGAATCCGCTCGCCGATCCGCCCTGTCCCTCCGTCGTGGAGGTGCGTTGTGGTCTGGGCCTCTTGTCCCGACTGAAAGTGGAGAGTGCGTTCTCTTCGCGTGTGGATCTCCTCGAATCTTCCCGATTGAAGGAGGTTTCGGAACGATCGTTACGTGAGCGGGTTGCTCCGTAGCTCTCTTTCCTGTTTTTGTGATCGAATGAGTTCATGATCGAATGGATGAATGATGATGCGGATCTATTTCCGCGACTGCAAAATATGTGCTGAAAACGTTATACTCTATCAACGGCTCAAAGGTATGGTATATTTTATAAAATGTCATACTTTTGCAATCTATTTTTCATTGCATATGAAGTACGATTTTGATGTGATCGTGTCCCGTGAAGGTACGGATAGCGAGAAATTCGACCTGAGAAATAAAATTTTCGGGCGACCGGATGTGATTCCCATGTGGGTAGCCGATATGGATTTTATGCCGCCGGTGGAAGTGGTCGAGGCGGTGCAGCGGCGTGCAGCACATCCTATTTACGGATACACCTATCGTTCAGAGCATTTCAATCAGTCGGTGATCGGGTGGGTTCAACGTCATGGAAGGTGGACCCTCTCTCCCGAGTGGCTTGAATTTACTCCCGGTGTGGTGCCCGGAATTGTAACGGCCATCCGGGCGTTTACCCGAGAAGGAGATGGAATCGTGATTCAGCCTCCTGTATATCACCCGTTTGCCCGGCAGATCCGCTACAACAATCGGATCGTTGTCAACAATCCGTTGCGGCAGCGTAGCGACGGCAGTTTTGAGATCGACTTCGAGGATTTCGACAAAAAGTTGGCGCAGGCCAAAGCCTTTTTGATGTGTAATCCGCAGAATCCTTCGGGACGTGTGTTTACCGAAGAGGAGTTGCGCCGGATCGGTGAACTGTGTGTGAAACACGATGTGGTGATCCTCTCTGACGAGATACACGGCGATTTGGTGTATAAACCCCATCGACATCTGCATATCGCGGCTTTGGATCCCCGTTTTGCCGAGCGTACGGTTACGTTCATCGCTCCGAGTAAAACCTTTAACATTGCGGGATTTGCTACGGCGGTATGTATCGTGCCGAATGAAGAGTTGCATTGCAAGTTGCACGAGGAGTTTATGAAGTTTCACATCGATGAAGGAAATATCTTCGGTAGTGTTGCCCTGCCGGTCGCATACGACCACGGAGATGAGTGGCTCGAGCAGTTGTTGGCCTATTTGGACGGGAATATTACCTACGTCATGGATTTTCTGAGAGAGAAGCTGCCGTCTGTTCGGTGTGTTCGTTCGGAGGGTACTTACCTGATGTGGCTCGATTTTCGGCGTTGGCCGTTGACGCATGAGGAGATTTATCGGTTTCTGATCGATCGTGCGGGCATTGGAGTCAACGAGGGGTCGATGTTCGGAGAAGAGGGACGTGGTTGGATGCGACTGAATATAGCGACACAGCGTTCGGTGGTGAGACAAGCGATGGATCAACTCTATCGGGTCGCAAAAGAGGCTGGGTATGACCGGGTCTGAACAGAATGGACAAGTGCCTTCAGTCAATAATCATTCGGATAGAATGCTTTATTGCGGATACTTAACGGTAAAAAGTATCTAAGGTGTTTCCCTCTCTGTCTTTCCACGCGGTCCATCCATTGGCACTACGTCCCAAACAAAAGGAGGCGGCTGAACTTGGACTGGAGAAGGTTTTATCCGATCCCATAACCCATTTGCCGTTTTGTTTCGATGCATATTCTTCGAGTAATTGCTGCCGTTTTTCTTTCCACGAGAACGAGGGCGTGGTCGTTTCTGATAGAACGTTTCCTTTCAAAACCGTAAATCCCGAATCGTGATAAAACCCCTGCGCGTCGCATTTCTTCCCTTTCGTATAGAACAGATGTTCTGTTTTAGGAATAGATATCTCGAATATGTTACATCCGATGAATGAAGCCAGAAATTTAACGTCTTCGAAAAATTCATCAATGGTGTCTCGTTGGTATTCCGGTAAATTCGGCGCTTTGGGGTATTGCTTGTTTTCATTCAGAATAAATGCCTTTGCTCGTTTCGCTTCATTATAAGCTTTGTATTCCAAATATTGTACGTCGGCTTTGGTTAAATCGGCATCTTTTGATACGAAGACCAGAGCTTTTTGCCAAAATGTCTTTTTGTTGTCGTGATCTTTGACCCGTTCGCGAAAATTTTCCGTTTCACCAATATAGGCCTGCGGTTTCGTCGTTTCATCTTCACCGAGTAAAATATAAAATGCTGGTTTTTGCAGTTTATCTTGTTCGCTTAAATAATTGAGATTTGAACGAGGGATCACGAACATCTGGCAAATTTTGTTACTGATGAATACATAGCGAGTACCGTTAGGTTTTCCATCAATTAAATAGGTTGTTACTGTTTTGCCCATGATAGAAATTGAAATTTCTATAAAGGTATGGAAAATTCCTCAATAATGTTGTATAAAGGTATAATAATCAAAAAAACCTCTTCGGATCCGAAGAGGTTTTTTTGTGAGCGGGTGGAAGATGGGACTCGAACCCACGACATTCGGAACCACAATCCGACGCTCTAACCAACTGAGCTACATCCACCGTGTATGTCCGGACCTTCCGTCCGAACAGCGTGCAAATTTAATACACTTTTCGATTATTGCAAAATTTTATCCGACGTTTTCTTCCAAAATATATGCAGGATTAGAGATCGGTGATCGGTTTGTATCTCGGTACCAGCGACTTCATGATGCACCATGCGATAATATAGGCCACCGCACAAAATATGAATGCAACGGCATATCCGGCGGGTTTGCCTTCGAATCCCATGAATACGAAGTTGGTCTCATCGGAGTAGGTGAAGAGCATGCCGGCTCCTTTCTGGATGAATACCGAGCCCAAACCGCCGGCCATGCCGCCGATTCCGGTGATCGTGGCGATCGCATGGCGCGGAAACATATCTCCTACTGTCGAGAAGATGTTGGCCGACCATGCTTGGTGGGCGGAGGCCCCGACCGAGATCAGCAGAATGGGTACCCAATAGCTGATGTAACCCAACGGTTGGGCCAGCAAGACGGCCAACGGAAAGAAAGAGATGATCAGCATGGCCCGCATGCGTCCGGCGTAGGGATTCATGCCGCGATTGATGAAATAAGTCGGAAATTTACCTCCGAAGACCGAACCGACAACGGTGATGGTGTACAAAACGGCGATCGGCCATGCAATTTGGGTACCCTCCATGTTGTATTGGGCTTTCAGATAGGCCGGCGACCAGAACAGAAAGAACCACCATACGCCGTCGGTCAGAAACTTGCCGATTGCAAATGCCCATGTCTGTCGGTACTTCAGGCACTGAAGGAATAGGGCTTTCCGTACCGTTTTGGGCTTTTCGTTGGTGCTTTCGGCTTCGGTCGGTGTGGCCGGGTCCTGCTCGATGTAAGCGCGTTCGGCTGCGTTCATGTGCGGATTCTCATCGGGCTTGTGATAGACAAATTGCCAGATCCCTAACCAGATGAAGCCGATGAGGCCGACGACGATGAAGGCGGTCTCCCAACCCCAGCATTCGGCCATGACCGGAACCGTCAATGGGGCTACGATGGCTCCGACATTGGCTCCGGAATTAAAGATACCCGTAGCGAAAGCCCGGTCTTTTTTGGGAAAATATTCGGCCGTGGCTTTGATGGCGGCCGGAAAGTTGCCGGCTTCACCCAGTGCGAGAACACATCGGCAGATGATGAACGAAGTGACGCTGATCATCGTAATCTGGGAGACAATGTCGGCTCCCTGTGCCAGACGCAGGGCATCTGCATCGGCCAATCCGGTGAACATCTCGGTCACGATGCCGCATGCCGCGTGAAGCATGGCTCCGAACGACCAGATGGCAATGGACCATGCGTATCCCTTTTTCGTTCCGACCCGGTCGACAAAACGTCCGGCGAACAGCATGGAGACTGCATAGAAAAAGGAGAAGACGGCCGTGATCGTGCCGTAGTCGTTATCGGTCCAATGGAACTCCTCCTCGAGGGTCGGTTGCAGCAGGGACAGCACCTGCCGGTCGAGATAGTTGACCGTAGTTGCAAAAAAAAGCATCGAACAGATCACCCATCTGTATCGGGTCATCTTTTCATTCAGTCGGTTCATATTTTCACTCTTAGGTTTGTAGTTTGGGAAAGGTTATTTTTTATAGAGAGATACGATTTGAAGAGCCTTGCGGCAGAGGTCAGAGATTGATTTCCAGTTTTCCGATGCAATGGCTTCGGCAGGGAAGAGCTTAGATCCCATCCCGACGCAAGTGACACCCGAACGGAACCATGCGGAGAGGTTCTCTTCGGTGGGCTCGACGGCACCTGTGGCCATCAGCATGCTCCACGGCATCGGAGCCTTGATGTTTTTGACAAAGGAGGGGCCTCCGACGCATCCGGCCGGAAAGATTTTGCACAGATCGCATCCGGCCTCTTGGGCCGTGTTGATCTCCGTAACCGAACCACAGCCCGGAACATACGGGACCAGTCTGCGGTTGCACACGCGTGCTATGTCGTCGTGAAAGAGCGGTCCGACGATAAAATCGGCTCCCATCTGGATGTAGAGTGCGGCGGTCGCGGCATCGACTACCGATCCTGCGCCCAATACCATCTCGGGGCACTCCTTGCGGGCGAAGCGCGATAACTCTGCAAAAACCTCGTGGGCGAAATCGCCTCGATTCGTAAATTCGAAAGCACGTATGCCCCCGTCGTAGCACGCCTTGAGCACCTGTTGTGCCGTAGCGGGATTACTGTGATAAAATACCGGAACGATTCCTGTCGAGGCTATGGTTCCGAGAACCTCTATTTTTGAAAATTTTGCCATCTTTTTCGGTTGAATTTTGACTTGTGTTATAAAAAATCAGCGGACCACGCGACCCGATCCGTCGCCGCGCATCAGCGTTTCGACTTCCGGTACGGTCACCTGATTGAAATCTCCGTAGATCGTGTGTTTCAGCGCCGAAGCCGCTACGGCGAAATCCAGTGCCTTTTGGTCTTCTCCGTAGTTGAGAAGTCCGTAGATCAGTCCGCCCATGAACGAATCGCCTCCGCCGACCCGGTCGACGATGTCGGTAATGTCATAAGTGCGGGCCTTGAGCAGTTCCTTGCCGTTCCACAGTACGCCGCTCCATGTGTTGTGGTCGGCATTTACTGCGCCGCGCAGAGTGATAACAATTTTTTTGGCCCGGGGAAAGCGCTGTTGGAGTTGGCGGCATACCGATTCGAAACGGGCTCCTTCGACTACGCCTCCCGTAGCTGCCGCGTCGAACCCTTCGGGCTTGATGCCGAAGACCTTCTCGGCATCCTCTTCGTTACCCAGAATCAGGTCGCAGCCCTCGACCAATGCCGGCATTACCTCGGAGGCGCTTTTGCCGTATTTCCAAAGGTTTTTCCGGTAATTCAGGTCGGTCGATACGGGAACTCCCATGCGATTGGCCGTGCGGATCGCTTCGAGGCATACGTCGGCGGCACTCTGGCTGATGGCCGGTGTAATGCCACTCCAGTGGAACCAGCTGGCTCCGGTAAACACCGTCTCCCAGTCGATCATGCCGGGTTGAATCTCCGAGATCGATGAGTGGGCCCGGTCGTACACGACCTTGCTGGGGCGTGCTACCGCACCCGTTTCGAGAAAGTAGATCCCCATGCGTTCTCCGCCAAAAACAATGTGCGAAGTGCCGACGCCGTGACGCCGCAGTTCACCGATGCAGCTGCGGGCAATGTCGTTTTCCGGTAGGCGGGTGATGTATTCGACCTGCATGCCGTAGTGGGCTAAGGAGACTGCTACATTGGCCTCACCGCCGCCAAACGTTGCAATGTACGAACCGGCCTGACCGAAACGCAACCGATCAGGTGTGGCCAAACGAAGCATGATCTCTCCGAAAGTAACTATTTTTTTCATAATGTTGGTTTTGCGCGAATTCTGTTATGTGTTTGTTATTTAGTTGCTTGTGTGTCGAATCCGAAATAACCTTCGGCATTTCGGTAGCAGATACCTTCGATCATCGTCCCGATAAACTCCATCTCGCTGCGCGGAAGTCGGCCGCTTTCGATGTCGGCTCCGATCTGATCGCAAAGTATCCGGCGGAAGTATTCGTGTCGAGGGTAGGAGAGAAAACTCCGTGAGTCGGTCAGCATTCCGACAAACCGGCCCAGCAGTCCAAATTCCGAGAGCGTGTCGAGTTGTCGGCGGATGCCCCGTTCCTGATCGAGGAACCACCATGCGGCACCATACTGCATCTTGCCGGCGATCGAACCATCGTTGAACGATCCGGCCATGGCGGCCATAACCTCGCAATCTTTGGGGTTGAGGTTGTATAGAATGGTTTTGGCCAAGGCGTTGCGTCGCTCGAGACGATCCAAAAATTTGAAACCTGCGGCAGCGATCGGCTTGTCGTCGATGGCATCGTATCCGGTGTCGGGACCCAATTTTTCGAACATCCGGCTATTGGGATTGCGGACCGGGCCTACGTGAAATTGTTGAGTCCATCCCTTTTCGGCATCCATTACGGCCAGTTCGGTCAGCATGCCGCTGCGGAAGGTAGCCATTTCGTCAGGATTTAATGCTCTGCCGCTGCGGATGTGGGCAAAGATCCGCCGTAGATCCGATTCCGTATAGTCGTCGGCAGGGAAGGTGTCCAACCCGTGGTCGGAAAGCCGGCATCCGTGTGCGGCGAAGAAGTCGTGGCGGCGGTGCAGGGCCTCCATCAGTTGATCGTATGTGCCGATCTCTGTCGATGCAGCCGCGCTGAGACGATCGATGTATGCGTTGAACGCGGTGGGTTGATCGACAGCCAAAAGGCGGTCCGGACGCCACGTCGGCAGTACGCGTATCTCGAATCCGCTGCTGGCAATCCGTTCGTGCCACTCCAATGTGTCGGCCGGATCGTCGGTCGTACATACGACCCGTACGTTGCATCGGCGCATCAGCGATTGGGGGCGGAAGTTGTCGGTTGTCAGTCGTTCGTTACATGCGGCGTATATCTCGGCGCTGGTTGCAGGCGACAGCGTCTTGTCGATCCCGAACAGTCGGGAGAGCTCCATGTGGGTCCAGTGGTACAGCGGGTTTCGCATGGTGTAGGGAACGGTCTCCGCCCATTTGCTGAATTTCTCGTAATCGTCTTTGTCTCCGGTGATGTATGCCTCCGGAATGCCGTTCCAGCGCATCGCACGCCATTTGTAGTGATCTCCGCCGAGCCATGCTTCGGTAATTCCTCTGAAGCGGCGGTTCTCGGCGATCGTCTGCGGATCGAGATGACAGTGGTAGTCGATGATCGGCAGGCCTTCGGCATGGTCGTGGTAGAGCTGGATCGCCGTATCGTTCGTGAGCATGAAATCGGGTCCGATAAACGTATTCATGTGCTGTTCGATTTTTTTGTATGCACCCAAAAGTAATACTTTTTTTTGTATCGTGCACGTGCACGATACAAAAAAAAGGCGCGGTGAAAAATAATTTTATATTTTTACGCCAGTTTCTTGATGAATTCGAACTCAGGGTAAATTACGACAAATGAAAAATTCCGAGAAAAAGGTGACGATCAAGGATGTCGCTCAGATGGCTGGCGTGTCGAAAGGCACGGTCGATCGGGTGATTCATAACCGGGGCGAAGTTTCGGCCGAAAGCCTGAAGCGCGTGCTCGATGTGATCGACCGGATCGGATACAAACCGAATGTCTATGCGTCGTTGCTTGCATCGCGCAAACACTATCGGATCGTTTGTCTGATTCCTGACTTTGAGACCGGTGAGTTCTGGGAAATCGCCTATAAGGGAATCCGGAGAGCTTATGAAGAGTGTCGCGATTTCAATGTGACGGTTGACGTCGTGCGGTACGACCAGTTTCGGGTCGACTCGTTCCAGCAGGCCTGTCGGAAAACCCTCGAAGAGGCTCCCGATGCCGTTCTGATTGTCCCCATGTTCAGTGATTCGGCCTCCCAATTCGTGGCTGAATTGCGTGCAAAACGGATACCTTTCGTCTTTATCGAGTCCAAATTGCCCGATACGGCTTATTTGGCTTACTTCGGGATGCCGGTGTTCGAGAGCGGCTATCTGAGTGCCCGGTTGTTGCTCAAGCACCAGCGGGCGAAAGAGGTGGCCTGTTTCCGATTCCACCGCAGCGGCGATGCACTCAGTAACACCGCATCGATCCGGCAACAGGGATTTGTCGCCTACCTCGAACAGCACGATAAAGGGGCTTGCAGGTTGTGGGTCGATTATCTATACCCTTCCGTTTGTGACAAGAATACCGAGATACTCGACCGTTTTTTCGAAAAACATCCCGATATTCGGCACATCGTGGTGTTTAATTCACGGTCCTACATCGTGGCCGAGTACCTTCAAGCACATGGGATGGATGATCGGATTTTGCTTGGATTCGATCCGCTGGAACGAAATGTTGCCGCAATGAAAGCCGGATACATCGAGTACATCATTGCACAAAAGTGCGGAACACAGGCCTACCGTGGAGTCAAGGCCCTGTGCAACTATTTTGTGTTCAAAACATCCCCATCGGTGCAGGACAACTACATGTCGATGGAGATACTCACGGCCGAAAATGTAAACTACTATACGGATCTTCCTGCCGAATAAAGGCCACAATGTGCGAGCGAAAAGTCCGTCTGCTTGCCTCTTCCCCTTATTAGCTCTGCGGTTTGTGTACTTTCCTTATTATGGAAAACTACACCTTTTGCGCTTCGTTCCTCCCACCATACAAAAAATACCGGCAATCCCCAATAGGTATTACCGGTATAACAGGTTAGTTAGCTTTGATCAATTAGGTTCTGTAAATGTAAGATTTAATTTCGAATCTACCAAATTTATCGGTCGTTTTTTAATTTTCCTGTTTTGCGTTTCTGATGAAACCGAACGGGATTTGGGAGTCTCTTCCAGTTATATCAATAGGTATAATAGGGTCTATACTTTAAAATATTCGATAGCTGTTTGAAATGAATTTTTTATAGATGGTTGGATAGTTTGGCGGTGTGTCGAATCCCGTTCGGTTCAATCTCTCAGGCTTGGTGGCCGATGTGTATCGTTCGAGGTGGCTCGATCGTACTGTTGACCGTCTCGGCTGAGGAACCCTCCATGTGGCGATGCCGATAATGGGACGGGGTCATACCATACTCTTTCTTGAACAATTTAATGAAATGTGACGTGTTCGGAAAGGTACATTCGTTTCCGATCTCCGATATCGACTTGTTTGTCGAGATCAGAAGCAGACGTGAGTGCATCAACCGTTGACGAATAAACCACTTGTGGGGCGGTTCATAGAAGTGCTTCCGAAACTCTTTTTTGAATGAAGTGAGGCTCCTGTTACATTTGCTCGCTAATTCATCTACCGAAATGTCCGAAAAAATGTAATTCTGTATGGTCTGTTCGAAGTTCTCTTTCATGAGATCCATGTTGCTGAGCACCTTGCTCTTCAGACAACAGTCGTCCTGTGACAGAATCAGGTAGATCAGTTCGGTCGTCTTGAGCATTTCGGCCGTAGAGTCTCCGAACATCCCCTCTTTCATGTATTGATTTACGGAGTTGAAAAAATTTTTTACCGATACCGATGCCGGATAACTCGCATGCGGCAGATGGGTACATTCGGGACATTTGTGATCGTTGACGATATGCAGGTGGTAGACACCGCTCAGGTTGTTCAGTATGCGGGAGAGCTGATCCTGTGTATAGTAAAATACGATTTGTTCGAATGGCTTGTCGTTCTCGGGGATATCTTCGGTGTAGTGGTTCCCCGTACCCATATAGAAAAGCGTCCCTTGGGGGATCTCGTAGCATGTGTCTCCGTAGTAGATGTATTTCTTGCCGCGGATGATGTAGCCGATGCTGTGACGGGTGTAGTTGTGGGCCTGAATGCCGTTGCGGTCGGTCAGCACATACTTCATGATCATGGGTTGCTGGACCGGTGCTGCTTCTGATGAACGTACCATAATGTGTAATTTTTAATGGTTAAATAAATTTTTATATACAATGGATAGCGCTTGTATTCCCGTGTACTTTACAAATATACAATTTTAAATTTGGTATGCAATAATAAATTTTATATTTATTGAAATATTACAATAAATTATACAATAAAGTTGGTCCCCATCGCTCCTGTCCGGATTCGTGTCGATAGAAAAATCCGTTTTTTGGCCTAAATCCTACCCTCCGAAGAAAAGATTCCGACAGAATCAAATTTATTTCGTTATTTTTACAACAAAGATCAATCCAAAATGAAAAAAGAACCGTCAAAAAATATATTGGATTACGACAAAATACATCTATGGCACCCCTATACCTCAATGAGTAACCCTCTGCCGGTCTATCTCGTACGACGTGCCGAGGGGTGTTATATCGAATTGGAGGATGGCCGCAGGCTGATTGACGGTATGTCCTCGTGGTGGGCCGTCATTCACGGATACAACAACCCGACGCTCAATCTTGCCGTCGAGACCCAACTGAAGGAGATGGCTCACGTGATGTTCGGCGGTTTTACCCACGCGCCTGCGGTGGAGTTGGCCCGGAAGCTGGTCGAGATGACCCCCGACGGGATCGAAAAGATCTTCTATTGCGATTCGGGGTCGGTGGCCGTTGAGGTTGCGGCGAAGATGGCCTTGCAGTATATGCATGCGAAAGGATCCCCCGAAAAAAATACCTTGGCTACGATCCGAAGCGGCTATCACGGCGATACGTGGCACGCCATGTCGGTGTGTGATCCCGTGACCGGCATGCATTCGATCTTTACCGGACGGTTGCCGTTGCAGTATTTCGCTCCGAGACCCGAAGTACGTTTCGGAGAGGAGTGGAACGAACAGGATTTCGCACCCATGGCCGAGATGATCGAACGAAACCACCGGAAACTGGCAGCCGTGATTCTCGAACCGATCGTTCAGGGGGCCGGTGGCATGTGGTTTTACCACCCCGAATATTTGCGTCGGCTGCGTGAGATGTGTACGGAATATGACATCTTGTGGATTGCCGATGAGATCGCAACCGGGTTCGGTCGGAGCGGGCGGATGTTCGCTTCGGAGTGGGCTGGTGTAACTCCCGATATCATGTGTGTGGGGAAAGCGCTTACTGGAGGGTATATGAGTTTTGCAGCTACGATGACGACCGATCGGGTGGCCGATACGATCTCGGCGGGGACCCCTCCCGAGTTCATGCACGGTCCGACCTTTATGGGGAATCCATTGGCATGTGCGGTGGCGAATGCTTCGCTGGAGCTGTTGATGCGGCACTCCCCGTTACACCGGATTGCAGAAATTGAACGACTGCTGAAAGAGAAGCTGCAACCGGCCCGAAGCATGAAACAGGTGGCTGATGTTCGGGTTCTGGGTGCGATCGGCGTGATCGAAATGCACAAACCGGTCGATATGGCCTTTATGCAGCGACGTTTTGTCGAAGAGGGGGTCTGGATCCGTCCTTTCGGCAAGCTGGTTTATGTCATGCCTCCCTATATAATAAAGGACCATGAACTGGTACAACTCGTCGAGGCAATGTTGCGAGTTGTGGCTGAGTGTGCATGATTGTACTTTCCCGATTCATTTCGTACCTTTGACCCGATAAAATTAAAGTGTGTCATGAGTACAGCTTTGTATGATCGAGTAATTTTCGGTCCGATCCACAGCAGACGGTTGGGACTCTCGCTCGGAGTCAATTTGCTGCCGCTGGATCATAAATTGTGTAGCTTCGACTGCATCTATTGTGAATGCGGTTGGGGAGAAAAAAGAGAAAAAGTGCGTTTCAACGATCGTGAAACGGTTCGGAGAGAGTTGGAGCGAAAGCTGACCGAAATGGTCGGGGCGGGGACTCCACCCGATGTGATCACTTTTGCCGGAAACGGTGAACCTACGCTGCACCCTGATTTCGGCGAGATTATCGAGGATACGATCGCGCTGCGGGATCGTATTGCGCCTCGCGCGAAAGTTTCGGTACTCAGCAATGCGACTCAGATCGGACGCGAAAGGGTGCGTGCGGCTTTGTTGCGGGTGGACAACAACATTTTGAAACTCGATTCGGCATTTGACCCTACCGTGCGGCTGGTGGATCGTCCGAGGGGGAACTACTCCGTAGCCGAGACGGTCGAAAATATGAAAAAGTTCGAAGGGCAGCTGATCGTTCAGACCATGTTTCTGCGCGGAGAATTCGAGGGGAAGATCGTCGACAATACCACTGAAGAGGAGGTGAGTGCATGGCTGGCGCTGATTCGGGAGATTGCTCCACGGCAGGTGATGGTCTACACGATCGACCGCAGTACACCGGCTGAAAACCTGCAGAAGGTAACAGTCGAAGAGTTGAAGGCGATTGCGGCCCGCGTCGAAGCTTTGGGGATAACTTGTTCTGTGGCGGGTTGATTTTTGGAGTGTATCGTATTTGATAGCGAAAACAGAATTATGAAGAAAATTGCCGATGCGGTTGGAACATTCTTTTTGAATCGCCGTAACCTTTTTATATTGGGGTTTGTTTTGACGTTTGTCATTACCCTGCTCGAGGTGTTGCGCGAAAAACAGTTCAACTTCTTTACCTTTCAGTTGTCGACCTTTGATTTCTGGGTGGGAGAGGACCCCTATGGAGTGGAAAAGTACGATTTCCTGTACGGGCCGCTCTTCTCCATCCTTTTTACGCCCTTTGCCTATCTCGGAAAAACCGTCGGACCTTTCGTATGGAACCTGTTTAATTTTTCGGCCTATTTCTGCGCAATCTTTACGCTGCCCCGGCTGACAGAAGCGCAAAAGTGCAAAACTTATCTCTATACAGCCTTGATATTGGCGACGACACAGATGTCGATGCAGTTCAACCCCGTGGTGGCCTACCTCTTCGTATTTGCCTTCACGCTTTTCGAAAAGAACCATCCGCTCTGGGCTATCCTGTTGATCCTCATTTCGGGCTTTTGTAAAATATACGGAATTTTCGAGCTGGCCTTACTGCTCTGCTATCCGAAATTCTGGAGAAACCTGCTCTATACGGTTCTGCTTGCCGCGGTGCTTTTCCTGTTGCCGCTCGTAGCATTGCCCCTCTCCGGATTTATCCCGCACTACATGCGCTGGGCCGAAGTATTGGGGCTGCATGTCGATCAGTTCCAGTTCTACGCACTGTTTAACCTGCATCTGGTGCATGACCTGCTGACGCCGATTATGACCTATGTCCAGATGGGAACCATAACGATCTTGGCCATACTCTTTGTCTCCAACTATCGGAAGTTCGGTCGGTTCGATTTCCGGTTGGGTTCTCTGGGAATTCTGATGGGGTGGGTGATTCTGTTCAGCCTGTCGACCGAAAAGCATACCTACGTCATCGCGCTACTTGGCTATCTGCTCTGGTATTGGGTCCAAGCACGAAAGACAACCTTCGACAAGGTGCTGTTCTGGGCCAACTTCATCCTGCTCGTTGTCGTACCGGTCGACCTGATCTGTCCGCCTCCGGTCATGCGTTTCCTTTGCGACACGGTTCAGCTGAATATATGGTGCTTTACGATTACGTGGCTCCGGATGATATACGTCACCTTCCTGAAACCGGATCGAACGGATCAAAAAGAGGTGCAGGCTCTTACGGAGCCGGCATGACGGTAGATCAGAGGACCGTTGCGTGTGGCTGACGCCGGGTGTCGGTTTGTAGATCGGCCGGAAGAGGGGGAAATTTCAGAAAGAGAAGTTGTGAAAAGATATTAAGAACGGTGTGGTGCTGGTGGGTGTATGCCCGATGAGCAACCAACGAACCAAAAGTATATATAAATGAAACTGTCTGAAATACGGGTAATTTGCTTTTCGCCGACAAGAACATCGTCGAAAATAGCGACGAGTGTGGCGGAAGGTGTCGGGGCGGCCCCGATTGTGAAAACCGATCTGACTCGGGAAGCGTGTGAGTGGAGTGCATCGGGTGATGTACTTACTGTGATTGCAGTGCCGGTATATGGCGGTAAAGTGGCCCCTCTCGCTCTGAAACGGATGGAGCGAATTCGTGGAAACGGTACCCCGGCCGTCCTGATCGTCGTTTACGGGAATCGGGCCTACGGAGGAGCTCTGAATCAATTGGATGCTTGGGCTGTGGCTCATGGTTTCGTGCCGATCGCTGCAGGAACATTTATCGGGGAGCATTCATACAGCACCGTTGAGTTTCCGATCGCACAGGGCCGTCCGAATGAGCAGGATTTGGCCTATGCCCGTACCTTTGGGGAGAGAATCCGTCAGAGAGTAGAATCCGCAAAAACACTGACTGCAGTCAACGTAAAACATATTGCGCGACCGAAACAGTCGCTGTTCGCGCTGATCCGTTTTATCGTGGCTGTGCTGAAGTGGCAAAGACGAAAGGAACTGATGCAGCGGAGTCCGAAAGTGGATCCGGAACGGTGTGTGCACTGTGGGGCATGTGCTGCTGCATGTCCCGTCGGCATCATCGCTCCCGACGGAACAACCCTGACCGAGGAGGGGTGTATCAGGTGTTGTGCCTGCGTCAAACGGTGTCCGCATCAGGCACGGAGTTTCGATACGCCGTTCCGACAAATGTTGTGGAAAAACTTTAAAACGGCAAAAATGCCGCAAACTATCCTATCAAAATAGTGTGACGAATGATTACGATTGAACAAATTAAAGAGCTTGTAAGACGACAGGATTCGTTGAGGAGGTGTCTTTGACATCGACAATCGACGCATAAGATTAGAAGAGGAAGAGGCTGTGACCCAAGATCCCGACTTCTGGAACGATCCCCAGAAAGCGGAAGCGCAACTGAAAAAAGTCGCTTCGATCAAATATTGGATTACGGCCTACGATGAGATCGATCGGATGTTGGGGGATCTGGTGCTGATGCCCGATTTCGTCAAGGAGGGACTCTCCTCTCCCGAAGAGCTCGATGCGCAGTATCATGCCGTACTCGAGAAGATCGATGCTCTCGAGATGAGAAACATGTTGGGCGGAGAGGAGGACCACCTCGGGGCGATCATGGAGATCAATTCGGGGGCTGGCGGAACCGAAAGTCTCGACTGGGCCTCGATGCTGTTTCGCATGTACACCCGTTGGGGGGAAGCCAATGGGTATCAGGTACGGGTTATCGATTTGCAGGAGGGCGATGAGGTCGGAATCAAGTCGGTGACCATGGAGTTTGTCGGAGAGTTTGCCTACGGCTATCTGAAAAGCGAAAACGGCGTACATCGTCTGGTTCGGCTCTCCCCGTTTAATGCCAATAACAAGCGTCAGACCACGTTCGCTTCGGTATTCGTTTCTCCCGCGGTCGACGATACGATCGAGATCGTGATCAATCCGGCAGATATTGAGTGGGACACCTATCGAAGTGGTGGAAAAGGCGGGCAGAATGTGAATAAGGTCGAAACGGGCGTGCGGTTGCGCCACTTGCCCTCGGGAATCGTCGTAGAAAATACCGAAACCCGTTCCCAGATTATGAACAAGGAGAATGCTCTCCGCATTCTCAAATCCAAACTCTACCAGAAGGAGCTTGAAAAGCGAATGGAGTTGCAGAATGAGTTGGAGGGGCAGAAGAAAAAGATTGAATGGGGGTCTCAGATCCGGAGCTACACGTTACATCCGTATAAATTAGTCAAAGATCATCGGACGGGGTATGAAACTTCCGATACGCAGGCCGTACTCGACGGAGACCTGAATGAGTTCATCAAAGCATATCTCATGAGCAACGGATCGAGTCATGGAGCAGCAGAGTAGAGCCCGGCTTACGGGTAGTTTTGAGAATAATTAGGCTGTGTTCGTGAAGTGGAGGGTTGCGTGTTGCAAAAAAATGATTATCTTTACATACACTACAAACCTAAAATTACTCCGCTTATGAAACAATTTGCCTGTTTTCTGCTTTCCTTTGCCCTTCTGTTTTCCGCGTGTAGTAAGGACGAAGATGTAGCCGATCCGGATGAAGGCCAGAAAGAGCCCGTCGAAGAGGTTACTGAAGATTCGACACAAAACGTCGTAGAGGAAAAAGTCGTACCCGTTTTGACTTCATTTGTCTTCGAAGCCTCGAAAAACGCGCAGTATCTGATCAAGGATATCGAGTGTACGATCAAAGACTCGACCATTACCGCATTGATCCCCTATGTGACGGAGATCAGCGAACTGATCCCTACTTTTGAGGGGGTTTACGATAAAGTATCTATCGGAAATACGGTGCAACGATCAGGGCTTACTACCAATGATTACAGTAAAGAGATCGTATATACCGTCTCGACAAAGGATACGACGATCCACTATACGGTGACGGTATTCTGTTTTACCGGCCTGCCTATTGTTAACATAGAAACCGATAACAGGCAGGATATTACTTCGAAAGAGGACTATGTCTATGGAACGATGACGATCAGCAAAACGGCGGATTACTCCTCCGGTTATCAAGGCCGTATGCGGATTCGGGGACGGGGTAATGCAACATTTGGCTATCCCAAAAAACCCTACAAGATCAAACTGGACGAAAAAGCCAAGATCTTGGATATGCCCTCGGATAAAGAGTGGGTCCTGCTGGCAAACTACTGCGACAAGTCGTTGCTGAGAACCAGTATCGCCTTCAAGTTGAGCGAAATGCTCGATATGTATTGGACTCCCCGGATGGAGTTCGTTGAGCTCTTCCTCAACGGAAGATATATGGGTAATTATCTGTTGGGTGAACATGTGAAAGTCGCTACCGATCGGCTCAATGTTACCGACAACGGGTATCTGATCGAACGCGACGGATACTACCAGCAGGAACCCGTATATTTCATGACACAACGGGGAAATCCATTTACATTCAAACACCCCGATACGGATGATATTACCCAAGAGCAGATCGATTACATCCATAATTATATGGACCAATTCGAAACGGTTCTATATTCCGATAACTTTACCGATCCCTCGACCGGATACCGGAAATACATTAATGCAGAGAGTTGGGTCAACTGGTATTTGACGAACGAAATTCTGTGTAACAAGGATTGCAACTACTATTTCTATAAGTATGACAATACGGACGACACCAAGTTGGGTATGTCTCCGGTATGGGACTTTGAATGGTCTTTGGGCGTAGGTTGGAATTATACCGAACCGGCTCGTGTTGATGTGCTCGTTCAAAGAGGCCTCTATTTCGACCGCCTGATGCAGGATCCCTATTTTGCCGGGCTGGTTAAAAAGCGTTGGGATGAGATCAAAACACAGATCCCGCAGTTGATCGATTATATCAACGTGATGGCTCAAAAGATAGAGGTGTCTCAGCAGTTCAACTTTAAAAAGTGGGATATTTTGAACACCCCGGTGAGTGTGGAGGTTATTACGTTGGGTGATTGGGCTAATGAGGTGCAATACGTTAAAGATTTTCTGATGAAACGGGTAGAGTGGCTGAGCTCCGAAATCCCGAACTGGTAGAAAATATCTGTCATATTTTTATAAAAAATTGTTTTGCGAGCGGATTGGAATGATCCGCTCGCTGTTTGTCTAAGCAAAAGAGAGAAAAAGTAAGATTGAGTATAGTATGAATCGAATTCTGGAGATCGCAGAAGTAAATCAGCAAAAGGCTTTCCGGATCATCCGTGATTTGGATATTGTTGGGGCGTGGGGGTCGATCGGTGCGGAGGTTTATCTGGTCGGATCCCTGAAAATGGGGCTGTTGATGAAACACCGAGACATCGATCTACATATCTATTCCGATCCGGTTGTGTTGCGTGACAGTTTTCAGGTGATGGCCTTGTTGGCAGAGCATCCGGCAGTAGAGAAGATGGAATACCTCAACGGATTGCATACGGAGGAGGCCTGTGTCGAATGGCACGTTGGATATCGTGACGACGAGGCACAACTCTGGCAGATCGATATGATCCATATTTGTCGAGGATCCCGTTACGACGGCTACTTTGAACGCATCGCGGAGCGGATAAAAAGCGTGTTAACGGACGAAACGAGAGAGACGATTCTCAGACTGAAATACGAGGCACCTGAAGAGGTGAAAATTTGTGGAATGGAGTATTATCGGGCTGTCTTGGAGGGCGGTGTTCGGACGTTTACCGAGTTTGAGTTGTGGCGGAAAAAACATCCTTGTACCGGAATCATTGAGTGGATGCCGTGAAGCATGCGTCATACGTTTCGCACGGCATCAATGTCGTCTTTCGGAAAGACGGGAAGGAAAAGAGGAGGGAATGAAAAGGGGTGGAGGAGTTTGATCCTATAAAAAAGAGTTGTCTCCACATGGGGACAACTCTTTTTATGGAATAGCGATCAGCTAATAGATCAACTCTTCATAAGCCTTAACAAGTCGCAACGGATTTTTTGCGGAAAATTCACCTCCGTTGATACGGAGAACCAACGACGGATAATTGGCAAAAGCACGACGTGCCAAAATGCGGAAGTTGGCCTCTTCGGGCTTATCTGATCCTGCCACAATAGCACATAACGGACGAGCAGCGTCCTCTCCTTGAAGTTTTACATACGACCACAACTCTTTGTATGATGCGGTGCGCATGCCGGAAGTTGCTACGCTTCGGCGAATTTCTGTCAGAAGCTCGACTCCCTTAGGACTTGCATAATCCAAACGGAATAATACCGGTTGTTTGTAGTATCCCTTGTGTGGCTTTCTGTGGGATTTGAAGAGACGGTAACGGTATCTTCTGACGTACAATACGGAGTCGCCGTCGATGGAGTACATCGCGATCTGCTTGATGTCGTCCAAATCGTATTTTTTTGTTTTACCGTTCGGCTCTTGGCTCAATTCGATATTGGAAACAGTCGAATAGAATTGGGACCGGATGTACCCCTCAACTTTGGTCCCATCTTTCAGTGTCAGAACTGTGGTGCCTTGTGCCGACGCGTTGACCACGCAAAGAAGCAAGATGAAAACGGATAACAAACCCGAATATGTGAGAAATTTCTTCATAATGGTATAATTGCAATGTTTTTTCGTATTCTCAATTTTTTGCTATAAGAGCTTTTGCTCAATCACCCCTTATATGTGATGAAAAAAAGTTCCTTTTTGTTACAAAGAAAACGAAAAAAAATCATTTTTTGTTGTTTCTCCGTTGAATTTTATAGCGATTCGGCTTCACGAAGCCATTCGGATACCGAAGCATCGCTCGGCATGCGCCAGTCGCCTCGGGGAGAGAGGCTGATCGAGCCCACTTTTGGCCCGTCGGGAAGGGCCGAACGTTTGAACTGTTGGCTGAAAAAACGACGGAGAAAAACGATCAGCCATTTCTTGATCTCAGACGACGGGTATTTCTCTCCAAATGCCTGTCGGGCCATAAAATGCAGTTTCGCCGGACGATAGCCGAACCGAACGAAATGATACAGGAAAAAGTCATGCAGTTCGTATGGGCCGACCAGTTCCTCGGTCTTTTGGAGAATCTCGCCTTCCCGACTGGCGGGAAGCAGCTCGGGGCTGATCGGTGTATCGATGATGTCCAACAGGCAGGATCGAATCGAGGCACTCTCCGGAAGATCTGCAATCCATCGTACCAAATAGCGAACCAGTGTCTTCGGTACGCCGCTGTTGACGCCGTACATCGACATGTGGTCGCCGTTGTAGGTCGCCCAACCCAAAGCCAGTTCGGATAGATCTCCGGTACCTATGACTAAACCTCCGTCCCGGTTGGCTATATCCATGAGAATTTGGGTCCGCTCGCGGGCCTGTGCGTTCTCGTAGGTCGTGCTTCGGTCGTTGGCGTCGAGACCGATGTCCCGGAAATGGATGTTGCAGGCCTCGCAAATGTTGATCTCATCTGAGGTCACGCCCATCTGCTCCATGAGTTTCAGCGCATTGGAGTGGGTGCGGCCTGTCGTTCCGAAGCCCGGCATGGTAATTCCGGTAATGGCGGTACGGGGTAGTCGGAGTTTGTCGAACGTGCGGGCGGTGATCAAAAGCGCCAAGGTAGAGTCGAGTCCCCCCGAAATGCCGATCACCGCATGTCGGGCTCCCGTATGGTGGATTCTCTGGGCCAGCCCGTTCACCTGTATGTTGACGATCTCTTCACAACGCTCTTGCATCGCCTCGGCCTGCTGCGGAATGAACGGATGCGGATCGAATGTGCGGGTGATCGCGTAGTTGGCGCGATCGCTTCTCAAGGGTACCGCGATACGTCGGTAGGAAGTTTGAGGGGTATAGTCGGCAAAAGTATTCGTTTTGCGGCGCAGGGTCATCAGTCGTTCAATATCTACATCGGCGATCGTAAGCTGCTCTTCCAAGGAAAAACGCTCGGACTCTTTTACTAAAATTCCGTTCTCGGCGATGAGGCCGTTTCCCGCAAAAACAATATCGGTCGAGGACTCTCCGAATCCGCACGAACAGTAGAGATAGGCCGACAGTGTCCGGGCCGACTGTTGGGTGATCAGCGAGCGCAGATAGGTGTGTTTGCCCGTCATTTCGTTGCTGGCCGAGAGGTTGATCAACAGGTTGGCTCCGGCAAGAGCGTGGTGTGAGGAGGGGGGGATTGGAACCCACAAATCTTCACAGATCTCAACCGCAAAACAGATCTTCCCCGATTCGAACAGCAGCTCCTTTGCAAACGGTACGGTCTGGCCACAGAGTGTAAGCGTAGCGGTTTTCAGCTCTGCCCCCGAAGCGAACCATCGAACCTCGTAATATTCGTTATAGTTTGGCAGATAGGTTTTGGGAACCACTCCGTAAATGGTACCCATGCCGAAGATTACGGCTACATTGTAGAGGTGGTTCTCAACAGCGATCGGCATGCCGACCAGACTAATAATCGGGTAGGAGGCGGTTTGTTCGACCAATCGACCCAGCGCCTGCTCTGCCTGTTCCAACAAAAAAGGCTGTCCGAACAGATCGGCGCAGGTGTAACCCGTAACGCTGAGTTCCGGAAAGGCGATGATCGAGACTCCTTGCTCGGATGCAGAATGAATCATGCCGGCAATCCGGTCGACATTGTAGGTACAGTCGCCTACTTTTACCGATGGAACGGCTGCTGCAATTTTCAGAAATCCTAAATCCATGGGAACTTCGCGATCAATTTGTATTTTGTTTTATATCCTCCGAGACCTCCTCTCCTCTGTTATGCTGCCGTATTTTTTGCTTCATACTCCTTTTTGAGCATATCATAAAAGGCTGCGTAAGCGGTGAGTATATATGGAATCAACCAGATCAGTTGATCGGGATGAATTCTGCTGGGCTTTTTATTTATAAATCTCTTTTCGTGCGGCCTTCAGTGTGTTTTTCATCAGGGAAATGATCGTCATCGGACCCACTCCGCCCGGAACAGGTGTGATGTAACTACACTTGGGGGCCACTTCATCGAATTTGACGTCTCCCAAAAGTTTCCATCCCGATTTGGTCTTGTCACTCGGAACACGCGTGATGCCTACATCGACGATAACGGCGCCCTCTTTCACCATGTCGGCCGTGACGAATTCTGCCTTGCCAAGGGCGGCTATGACGATATCGCCACTGCGTACCACATCTTTCAGATCTTTCGTTCGGCTGTGGCAGAGCGTGACCGTGCAATCCCAACCCTTCTGTGAGAGCAGATTGGCGATCGGACGTCCCACGATGTTGCTTCGGCCGATGACCACGCAGTGGCGTCCGCTGGTCTCGATCTTATAGTATTTCAGCAGCTCCAGAATGCCGTCCGGGGTAGCAGGAAGGTAGGCGGGAAGCCCAGAAATCATTCGGCCGGTGTTGACCGGGTGGAAACCGTCTACATCTTTCTTCGGATCGATCGCTTCGATCACCTTCTGCTCGGAAATGTGTTTGGGCAGGGGCAATTGAACGATAAAACCATCCACCTCGGGATCGCTGTTCAGCCGGGCGATTTCGTTTAATAATGTCTCTTCGGTCGTCTCTTCCGGCATACGCAGTACGGTCGACCGGAACCCCACTTCTCCACAACACTTCTCCTTGTGTCCGACGTAAGTCTGGCTGGCTCCGTCGTTCCCGACAAGAATGGCTACCAAATGAGGACGCCGGTGGCCCGACGCGATCCATTGTTCAACTTCTGCGGCGATCTCTTTGCGTAGGTTGGCCGCTACCTCTTTCCCATCTATGATTTGCATATCGTTCGTTTTTAACTATCTGTCGTAATTACTATCTCCTGAATTTAGGCATGTGAGGCATTTTCGGCATGCCTCCAGCAACCGTCTTCATCATCTTGCGGGTCTCCTCGAACTGCTTCAGCAGGCGATTCACCTCCTGTAACGTCGTGCCGCTTCCGGCTGCGATGCGTTGTTTGCGGCTCCCGTTGATGATTGACGGATTCTCCCGCTCCTTGGGGGTCATCGAATAGATGATCGCTTCGGTCTGTTTGAAAACATCGTCGCTGATCTCGACGTTCTTCAGCATCTTGCCCACGCCCGGAATCATCGATGCCAGATCCTTCAGGTTGCCCATCTTCTTGATCTGGGCGATTTGGCTTAGAAAATCGTTGAAATCAAACTGGTTCTTGACCAATTTCTTTTTCAGTTTGCGTGCCTCCTCTTCGTCGAACTGCTCCTGTGCCCGCTCAACCAACGAGACAATGTCGCCCATGCCAAGAATCCGGTCAGCCATACGTTCCGGGTGGAACACCTGAAGGGCATCCATCTTTTCGCCCGAACTGATGAATTTTATGGGCTTGTTGACAACCGAACGGATCGAAATCGCCGCACCACCCCGTGTGTCGCCGTCGAGTTTGGTCAGGACCACTCCGTCGAAGTCGATCCGGTCGTTGAACTCCTTGGCCGTATTGACCGCATCCTGACCCGTCATTGCATCCACAACGAACAGGGTTTCGCTCGGTGAGATCGCCTTCTTGATCGCAGCGATCTCCTGCATCATCTGCTCGTCGATCGCCAGACGTCCTGCCGTATCGACAATGACCGTATTGATGTGGTTGGCCCGGGCATAGCGGATTCCGTTTTCGGCAATCTGTACCGGATTTTTGTTCCCCTCTTCGGTGTAGACCTCGACGCCGACCTGCTCTCCCAAAATCTTTAACTGGTCGATGGCGGCCGGACGATAGACGTCGCCTGCCACAAGCAGAACCTGACGCCCTTTCTTGCTCTTGATCAGGTTGGCCAACTTGCCCGAAAAGGTCGTCTTTCCTGAACCTTGAAGACCCGCGATCAGCACTACGGCCGGATTCCCCTCCAAGCGGATGTCGCTCATCGTGCCGCCCATCAGCTGAGCCAGTTCGTCCCGCACGATCTTGGTCATCATCTGACCCGGTTTGACCGAAGTCAGCACGTTTTGTCCCAAGGCCTTGTTCTTGACCTCGTCGGTAAATGTCTTGGCAACCTTATAGTTGACATCGGCGTCGATCAGCGCCCGGCGGATCTCCTTCAAGCTCTCGGCCACATTGATTTCGGTGATGCGGCCTTCGCCCTTGAGTATCTTGAACGACCGTTCCAGCTTGTCGGTTAAATTTTCAAACATATCTCGTACTTTTTTTGTTATTCAATCGAAAGTGCTACAAAAGTACGATATAATTTTGAATTATCGAACGCTACGGCTGTCCGCAGAGGAAGAAGTTGCAATTCAGCTTAACGCAATTTGTTCCGCTCGAAGTGTGGGGCTACCTTCAGTTTGAAGTAGAGCGTCGACACTACCGTCAGGCAGGCTCCGACGAAGTAGGCCCGGTCAAAACTGCTGATCTGTGCGATGTATCCGCCGAGAAGCAGTCCGCACCCGATTCCGACATCCCACGATGTCAGGTAGGTAGAGGTTGCAGTTCCCCGTTTGTGGTTGGGGGCGAGGTTGACGAACAGCGAGTTGAAGGCCGGAAACATCGTGCCGAATCCGATTCCCATCAGCAGGGCCACGCTGAAAAAGACCGTACGGGCAAGCTGGGGGTGGTGTGGGGCGATCGTGGCGCAGGAGGAGAGGGCGAAGAAGCAGATGCAGGCCAAGTACATGCCCAGTGCGATGACTTGGGTGATTCGTCCTTTGTCGACCTGTCGGCCTGAAAAGATGCGGGAAATGGCCATCCCGACCGCCATCAGTGTGAAAAAGAGTCCGGTGTTGGAGGTAATGCCGATCTGGTGGGCATACATGGCGACGTAGGTGGTCGTCATGCCGTAGGGAATGGACAGCAGCAGCAGGTCGGCTCCCGCAGGGATACCCTTGACCAGAATGAAACGGTCGAGCGAGATTGGATCTCGTTTGACCGGCGGTTTGGCCGGAGCGTGAACCAAGCTCGCCATGATTACGCCTAATGAGCAGGAGGCGAGGGCACAGAGAAAAATCGTATCGAAACTGTACGCTTCATGCAGGAAAAGTCCCACCATCGGACCTACCGACATGGCGATGTTGTTTGCCAGTCCGTAGTAACCGATACCTTCGCCCCGTCGCGAGGAGGGCATGATGTCGATCACCACGGTATTGCCTGCCACGGTAACCGTGCCGAAGGCGATACCGTGAATCACACGGAGCAGAATGAAAATTGTCAGAGATCCGGCAAGCAGATATCCGACGAATATGGCGGTGAAAATGAAGTAAGCAAAAATATAGAGTGGCTTACGGGCAAACGTGTCGAGCAGGTAGCCCGAGAAGGGGCGGATCGAAAGAGCGGCAACCGTGTAGCACGAAAGTACGATGCCGACCATCGAGCTCTCTGCGGAAAAAATTTCGGTCAGATAGAAGGGTAAAACCGGCATCAGCAGGTAGAATCCGAAAAACAGCAGAAAATTGGCTGCGAGAATGAAGCAGTAGCTTGGGGTAATCAGGCGATCTCGGCTCATGACGCTCTTTTTGAATGATTTATTTTCTCCATCATGTCTTGCGACTCGGGGCGAGTCGTCGGTGACGGTAGAGGGGTTTCTCTTTTGCGCGACAAAGGTAGTGATTATTTTCGCTCTCTGTGTTTTCGAAAAACAATTATGTTTGATGCGTTATAAAATATTTTCTATCAATGTGTTGTCAAATATTTATAGGGGAAAGTCAAAAAACTACATCGAAAGATTATTAAGAATATTTAAAATGAAAT